>DASXRG010000261.1:0-30565 GCA_036506735.1 Binatia bacterium
CAATCTTCATTCTTGCAAATCCAGTGAAACGGGCGGGCCTTGAGTGCATAAATCTTCTCGCTCTTGTTGCAGCGCGGACAATGGACGCCATCAGGCCATCGCATATCCGCGAGAAATTGTCGGCAAGAATCTTCGCTTGGAAACTGTCTGTCAAAGGCATCAATTGTTTTCATGCCTCTGAATATAGCTCATTTAACCGTGGGTGTCAATACCCACCTAATTACCCGGAAGGTTTACATAATATATCTTATCAGACGTTGGGCTTTGCCCGCCCAATCGCAACACTCGCAACCCGCAGGCACTAAAATGCCGGTCGCACACCTCCTTGTGGCTGACTGCGCGCCGCTAATTGAGAAGGAAGCGAAAGGAACGGTTGGGAAATGGGAAATGCGACGGGTCGAAGTTTACTTTGCCGGCTGAGAGCCCTCGCCGACCTTTGCCTGCATCTCTTGAATCCTGACGGCGATTTCGTTTAGCCGGCTGGAATTGGGATTATCCGTGACAAACTTTCGATAGGAAGCGAGCGCCTCGTTGAAATTTCCCGCCAGGGCGCTGCAGCGCGCTTTGCCGAGAGACGCGTCGGCTTTCAGAGGACCGGCGATGTTTTCCGCCGCCGCAAAGCTGGCAGCGGCTTCTTTGTACTGGCCCTTTTGCTCCTGCGTGTAGCCGAGGGACATGTACGCCGCCTGGCGCACGAGCGGCTCCTTTTGCTCTTTGGCGATCAGTTGCTGGAGGGCGTCGGCGGCCTTTGCCGTATCCTGGAGCGCGTTTTGGGTGTTCGCGGTATAGAGCATGCCGAGCCTGTTGTAAACCGACGAGCGATAAACTTCGAGCCGCTTCAGCGCCTCTAACGCTTCCTTATATTTCCCGTCGTGGTAAAGCTCGACCGCGCGCACGTACTCCGTCGCGGCGAGGCGGTTTTGCCGGCCGCGGTAAAGATCCCAAGCGAGAAACGCCGCAGCGACGAGCGCCACCACGGCGGCCGATGCGATCACGGGAGTTCGGTTTATCTTGAAAAAGGATATCGATTTGCGCAGTAAGGTCACGAACCAATCCGGCTGCCGGATATCTTTACGGGTGATTCGTTTCGCAGCGCTACGCATGAAGCACGCGAAGAGGCTCGTTTGTCGGCGAGGTGCTGAGACGGTTTATTAACGAACGCGGGCGTCAGGTCTTATACTTGAAATCTTCCGGATTCATTTTCTCCAGGATCTCGCCCCATTTTTCCTTCGAGATGTTCGAGACGTTGGCAACGTCCTGTTGCTCTCTCCCCTCCTCGTTTTGCTGGAGAATACTGGAGGCCTCGAGGACGGCCTTCGCGACGTAGATCGGGGTCTTCGTTCTGAGCGCGAGCGCAATGGCGTCGCTCGGGCGAGAATCGACCGCCATCTCGCGGCCGGCGATCTTGAGATAGATCAAAGCATAGTATGTATTTTCCTTGAGCTCGGTGATTTCCACGCAATCGACCGATCCGCCCATCTCGGTGAGGATGTTCTTCAGCAAATCGTGGGTCATGGGACGCGCCATCTTGATCCCTTCGATCTCCGTGGCCATGGCCGTGGCTTCCGAAAGACCGATCCAGATCGGCAGATTCAATTTGTTGTCCGTGTCCTTGAGAATCACGATCGGAGTCTTGGTTACCGGGTCTAGAGTCAAACCGCCTACGGCCATCTGGATGGAGTCGTCCCTCTTTGACATGCTAACCCCCTTATTGCTGTGCTGTGATGAGCTCTCCAAGCAGCGAGTTGGCCCCGGCGGCGATGATTCGGACGCGAGCCAGCGTGCCGGACAGATCTTGCGGGCCCATGAAATTCACGATCCGGTTGGTTCTCGTCCGTCCCATCATCTGACCGCGTGCGAGTTTGGCGGCGCCGTCGACTAAAACTTCCTCGATCTTTCCCGCCATCGTTCCGTTCTTTCGCCGCGCGATTTCTTGCTGAAGCCTGAGCACCTTCTCGAGGCGCTCTTTTTTTACGTCCTCCGCCACATCATCAGCATAAATTCTACCTGCCAGCGTATGGGGCCGCGGCGAGTAGCTGAACGCGTAAATGTCATCATACTCTACCTCCTGGAGGATTTCTAGAGTCCCGGCAAATTCCTGTTCCGTTTCGCCGGGAAATCCGACGATGATGTCGGTGCCGAGCGCCACGCCGGGACATCGCCCGCGCAGGCGCCGAATCCGATCCAGATATTCTTCGCGCGTGTATCCTCGGCGCATTCTCCGGAGCACACTATCAGAGCCGGACTGGACCGGCAAATGAAGATGCTCGCAGAGTTTATCGAGCGTCGCGTACGCCTCGATCAGCTCGGGCGACAGATCCTGCGGGTGCGAAGTCGTGAAGCGGATCCTTTCCAATCCGGCGACTGCGTTGATGCGAGCCAGCAGCTCCGGAAAGGACAATTCTCCGGGGGAATTTTTGCCGTACGAGTTCACGTTTTGGCCCAACAGCATCACCTCTTTAACGCCCCGCGCAATCAGAGCCTCGATCTCTTGCACAATTTTTTCGCTCGGCCGGCTCAACTCTCTGCCGCGCACGTAGGGAACGATGCAAAAGCTGCAGACTTTGTTGCAGCCCTGCATAATCGTCACGTACGCCTTGGCGCCGTGCACCGCCGATTTTGCTTCCGGCTCTTCCATGTAAGACGGATCCCGATAGAAAGCGATCTCGACCGGGCGATTCGTCCGCGATTCCGCTTCCTGCACCATGCCGGCCAGCTTGTGGATGTTGTGCGTGCCGAAAACCAGATCGAGATACGGCACGCGGCGCAAAAGGTTTTGGCCTTCCTGCTGCGCCACGCAGCCGCCGACGCCGATGACCACGTTTCGATTTTTTTCCTTGAGCTCGCGCCAGCGGCCGAGAGCGCTGTAAACCTTCTGTTCCGCCTTGTCGCGCACGCTGCACGTGTTGAGCAGGATCAGGTCGGCGTCCTCGGCGCGGTCGGTCGGCGCGTAGCCGTGTCGGCTCATGACCCGTGCGATGCGGTCCGAGTCGTACTGGTTCATCTGGCAGCCGTGCGTCTGGATATAGAGCCGCTTCATGCCACGATCCGGTCGATGATTTTGTAAAGTTGCTGGATGCTCCGGCACTCTTCCGCGACGTTGCAATGCGGCTCGTAGCGCGGCATCTCGCTGTCGCCGTAACCCCAGGTCATGCGGCTTTCCGGGTTTAGCCAGATGAGCCGCTTCGCCTTCTGGCGAATTTCTTTGAGCACCCATTCGTTCGCGCGATTGTAATTATTTCTGCCGTCGCCGATGATCAAAAAGGTCGTTTTCGAAGTGACGACGGTAAAGTGCTCGCGATAGAAAATCTCGAAGGCGCGCCCGAAGTTGGAGTGGCTGTAGACGTCGATCACGTCGCCGCGGAGCGCCATCTCGATTGCTTGATGGATGTCGTTCTCCTCGAAGAGCCGCGTGACCTCGCCGATGTCGCTTACGAACACGAAGCTGCGGACTTTGCTGTAGAGGTCTTGAATCGAATAGACGAACTGCAGCATGAAGCGCGATGCGTTCAAGACCGAGTCCGAAATATCGCACAGGACGACGACCTGGGGTTTTTCCTTTCTTCGGCGGTCGAGCTGGATGCGGAACGGCACACCGCCGTACTGGAGATTTTTGCGGAACGTCTCGCTCGCGTCGAGTCTGCCCCGCCGGGCGCGCCGCCGCCGGAGCGAAAGCAGGTTCTTGAAGCGGCGCGCCAGGTCGATGACGACGTCGTTCATCTTGCGGATGTCGTCTTCGGAATAGTGAACGAAACTTTTTTGCGACAAATAATCGAGCCGCTCGCGCGCCGAGCGGGCCGGGTCCTTCTTTTGCAGCTCCTTGCGGACCAGCTCGCGCACGAGCTGCAACAGGTCGCGGTATCTTTGCTCGACGTACTCGGACATTTTCTCGATCGCCTGCGCATCGAGGCCCATGCGTCCGAGCAGGATCTTCAAGTTATCGATCTCGTCCTTGATTCCGTCTAAGCCGATTCTGCCCGCGATTCCCTGTGCAAAGAGCAGCGCTCGCAGCGCGCTGGGATTATCGTTCGCCTCGGCTTCGGCCGCCTCGCGAAGCAGCCGCTCCACTTCGCCCATGTCGGCGGAAAGCAGCGCGCGCGTGAGCCGGGAGATCTGGCCGTCGATGCCGTCCAAAAATTCCTTAATTTGCTCGAGCAACCGTTGAAACTCGGCGGGGCCGAGCCCCAATTGCTCCATGAGCTTTTCCTCCATGCTCCGGGAAGTTCCTCCCAAGCCGAGGAAATAGAGATCGAAAAGCTCATCGAAAGTCTTCGCGTCGATGGCGCGCTTGATCAGCGAGGCGCGCAGCGCGCTCTTGAATTGCGCTTGATGTTCTAGTCCCACGAGCGCAAGCGCGCGCGCCGCGTCCATGTTCTCTGGCAAAGAGACGCGGATGCCGTTGCGGCGCAGCAGATCGGAAAACTCGAGGATTCGGTCCAACATGGAAATCAGTGCAGCAGGTCCTTATCGCTCTCCCCTGCCGGCGCGGCCATTTTCGCTTTGCGCACCGCGAGGTATTCTTTCAGCTCGTGCTGCGCCTTGCGAATGTCGGCTTCGTATTTCATCAGGGTCGAGAGCGTCTCGGAGACCAATTGATCGTCCAGGTTTTTAATATTGAGCAAGGTCAACGCCTTCACCCAATCGAGCGCCTCGCTGATGCTGGGCCGCTTTTTTAAATCGAGCTTGCGCAGGCGGTGCAGGAGCTGAACGACTTCCGCGGCGAGCTTCTCGTCGGCGCCGGGGACTTTCAGCCGGATGATCTCCATTTCTCTCTGCGGGTCGGGAAAATCGAGATAGAGATGCAGGCAGCGGCGCTTGAGCGCGTCGGACATCTCGCGGCTGTTGTTGCTCGTGAGGACGACCAGCGGAATATGTTTCGCCTTGAGCGTTCCCAGCTCCGGCACGCTCACTTGAAAATCGCTCAAAACTTCGAGCAGAAAAGCCTCGAACTCCGTATCCGACTTGTCGATCTCGTCGATCAAAAGGACGATCGGCTCCGGCGCCAAAAGCGCCCGCAGCAAAGGCCGTGGCAGCAAAAATCTGTCCGAGAAAAAAACATCGTCCTCTTGCGCGATCCGCTCCACCGCTTGCTGCAAGGTTTTCGATCCTTCCAAAACCTCGCCGATCTTGTCCTTCAGGACCTGCGTGTAGAGAAGCTGCTTGGCGTATTCCCATTCGTAGAGCGCCTTGGCCTCGTCCAATCCTTCGTAGCACTGCAGCCGGATCAGCTCCAACTTGAGCGCTCCGGCGAGGACTTTTCCCAACTCGGTCTTGCCGACGCCGGCCGGCCCCTCGACCAGAATCGGTTTGCGCATCGCTGCGGCGAGATAGACCACTGTGGCGACTTCGCGGCTGCAGATGTATTGCTCGCCGGCCAGCCGATTTACAACCTCATCCACGGATTGAAACATGCGTCCTCCGTTGCAGTCCTAGGAAGGTAGCATAAACGGTATGGGTGCTCAACGTAGCCGGATGGCGGCGTTGCACAACGTTCTGGCTTTCTGTAAACGAGTATGCATGTGCACTCTCGCCTTGTATCTGCGGCAGTTCGAACACTATCCGCTGGTCATCGCGGCCAATCGCGACGAGCATTTTTCTCGCCCGAGCGCTGCGCCGCAGATTTTGCTGGAAGAGCCGATGGTTTTCGGCGGCAAGGACCTCGTCGCCGGCGGCACCTGGCTGGGAGTGAACGAGCATGGAGTTGTCGCAGGAATCGTGAATCGCAGGGTGAAAGCAGCGAATCCCACCCATAGGCCGCGCTCCAGAGGCCTGCTCTGTCTCGATATGCTGCGGGCGGAGAATCCCGCGCAGGCTCGCGCGTTGTTGGACCGGGAACACGCCGCAAGGTACCAGCCCTTCCTTCTCCTCCTCGCATCCGTTGAGGGCGCGTTCGTTGCCTTCAATTCCAACAAGATCGACCGAATTGATTTAGACGCGGGAATTCATGTCTTCAGCAATACGTCGTTCAGCGATTCCAAAGGCGGCAAGCTGGATCATGCGCGCGAGCTGTTCTCGGCCGCGGCGCGGTCTTTACGGACGCCGCTCCGCCGCTCTCCGGTGCAGTTAGATTCCGCCGTCAAAGTCCTCCACCACGTCTTGAGCGACCACGCGCCGGTCAATAATTCTCACGAGCCGCGAAATTCGATCTGCGTCCACGCGTCCGGCGATTACGGCACGGTCTCCTCGAGTATTATCTTTTATGCCGCCGTCGAGAAAGAGTTCCATTTTTATCACGCTGCCGGCGCGCCCTGCCGCGTGAATTACGAAGCGTTAGCGCCGATGAAACTCGCATGACTTCGGCAGCCGAGCCTAAGAACGCCGCGACCGTGATTCTCGTCCGCCCGGCACAATCCGGCGGCGGTATCGAAGTTTTCCTGACGCGACGGCCGGAAGGAATGGATTTTCTCGGCGGCGCGTACGTTTTTCCCGGCGGCACCATCCGAAAAGGAGATTGCGCCGCGGAAGTTCTGAAGCGTTGCGGCGGAGTCGCTCTTCAGCGAGCAAAAAACATTCTCGGCGCACATCTTAGGCCCGAAGCTGCTCTGGGCCATTGGGTAGCTGGAATTCGCGAACTGTTCGAAGAGGTCGGCGTGCTGCTGTGCGTTGGGGAAGACGGCCGGCCGCTGGAGATCCGCGACGGCAAGCGAGCCCAACTAGAAGAGAAGCGTCGGCAAATCGTCCGGCGCGAGCTGAGTTTTCATGAACTGCTGGAAGCAGAACGATTGTATTGCGACGCGGGTGGGCTGCTCTACTTTTCCCACTGGCTCACGCCCGAAGAGTTCGCCATCCGCTTCGACACCAGATTTTTTGTCGCGGTTCTCCCGCCCGGCCAAAGCCCGCTGGAAAAATCAGAAGAGGTCGCGCACGGTCTCTGGATCACCCCCGAGCGCGCCATGCAGCTCTACGCGCGCGGCAGTTTGCCGATGATCCTGCCGACCTATGCTTCGCTCAGAACGCTGGCGGATTTCGATTCGGTCGAGAGCCTGATGACCGATTATCGCAGAAATTGATATCTGGATAGATTGTCCGGTTACGAGTATAATTTCGAAAGCGATCGTGAGCGTCTGAAGTCATTATGGCGTATGTGACACATTCTCACACCGGCCGAGGCGTTTCGCCGCGGGCGCGCCCGCGGCCGTTTCGGATTAGGCGCTTGCTGCCGTCCGCCCGATCGCTTAAGCGCGCTCTCAGCGCGTTCGCCGCCGCGCCTCTCGCGGTGCGGCTCCTTGTCGGCGCCGTCGTCATCGTTTCGCTCTGGTTCGCAGTCAACTGGATTTATCATGTGATCCGCAAGCCGGCCGAATTGTTTTTTCCGGTGAGCGGCACGCTCGCCAAGACGCCGGCCGAAACGTGGCGGCAGTACGGTCCGCTCTTCAACGCGCACTCGACGGCCGTCATCACGCCCGAGCTTTTGGCCGCGCTCGCCCAGATCGAGGGCAGCGGCAACCCGGTGGCGCGCACGTACTGGCGCTGGCGTCTGACGTGGAATCCCTTGGAGCTGTACCGCCCGGCGTCGAGCGCGGTCGGCATGTACCAGATCACCGACGGAACGTTCCGGGAGGCGAGGCGCTATTGCATCCACAACCACGCGGTGGTCGAGGATGGCCCTTGGAGCGATTTCAGATCGTGCTGGTTCAACAGCCTTTACACCCGCGTCGTGCCGAGCCACGCCGTGGAAATGACCGCGGCTTTGTTGGATCGTACGGTTGCGAGCATGCTGGCGCGCAGAGGGATCAAAAATGCGACCCTTCAACAAAAGCAGGACCTGGCCGCTTTGACTCACCTGTGCGGCGCCGGGGCGGCCGAGGCTTATGTCAGACGCGGCTTCCGTGCGACCGGCGGCCAGAAGTGCGGCGCTCACGACGCCGGCGCCTATCTCGCGCAGGTGAACAAGATGAAGGGAAGGTTTATTCGGCTGGCAGCCGAGGGTTGAGGCGGAACAGAACTTAAGGCACCTTCCCGCCCCAGAGCTCTTTCAGAAAACCGCTCTTCTCCAGATCTTCGGCGAAGCGATTGTCGTAGATCTCCGCAGCCTTGCGCCGCACGGTGGTCTCCGCCTTGGC
This sequence comes from Binatia bacterium, assembly GCA_036506735.1. GTDB lineage: Bacteria > Desulfobacterota > Binatia > UBA9968 > UBA9968 > JAJPJQ01. Next base: position 8,064 of record DASXRG010000261.1, read on the forward strand.
CAGCTCGACCGCGTCGGCGACTTGATCGCCGGGGACGAGCAGTCTCCGGTTGATGATCGACTTGGCGTACGCGTCGTACGAAGATTGCAGCGCGTCCTGATCTTTGAGCTTGAGAGCCTTGCCGACGGACGCCATGGCCTTCTCAGGATTTTTTTCCACGAACTGCACCGACTCGGCCATGGCCGCTACGAAACGCTGCACCACCTGCGGCCGGTCCTGGATGGTCTTGGGGCTGCTGTGGAGCGAGCTGTAAAGAAACGGCAGCTTCAGATCATTGAGCCGGTAAATCATATTAAAGCCGTCGCGCTTGCCGCGCACGTCGAGCGGCGGCGTGATGATGATCGCCTGGATAATATCCTGCATCATGGCGTTGTACCGTTCCGATTGGCTGCCGCCGATCGGCCGGAGGTTGACGTCGGCTTCGGTGAGGTTGAATTTCTTGAGCAGCGCGCGCGACAGGCGAAAGCTCAAGTCGCCCGGCCGGGTCACGCCGATGCTTTTTCCTTTAAGGTCCTCCGGCTGCTTGATGTCCTTGCGCGCGAGCAAAACGTAGGGAAGCCCGACCAGCGGCGCGGCGATCAGTTTGCCGTCGATTCCCGTAGCCATTCCCGGGATAGTGCCGTCGCCCGCGCAGTAGAGAAACTGAATCTCGTCCGCGGAAAGCGCCGCGAGCGAGATGCCGCTGCCGCGGATATAAATAGGGTTGGCCTTGAGGCCGTACTTATCGAACAGACCGTTGTCCAGAGCCGTGTAGAGATGGATGAAGCCGCCCGAAACGGCGCACGTCGCCACGCGAACGCTCGCCGGCGCCTCGCCCGGCTTGGCCAGGTACGGATTGGCCGCCGCGTCCCCCGGCGCAAACGCGCCGCCGATAAGAATCATCACTGCTGTTCCAGCCGCCAGGATCGCGCGCAGTGCCATCTGGTTTTTCTCCTTCGCTGTGGTTAAGCCTACTTCGATTGCCGTTGCTTGAGCAGCTCGTCGAGCTTCCTTCTGTCGTCTTCGTAGATTTTTTCTTTGGCCTCGCCCTTCGACTGCGGCAGCTTCCGCTCGCTCAAGCCCATACGCCACGAGACCTCCGGCCAGAAAAACCAAAACCCGACGGCGCCGAGGAGAAGAATAACCAGAACGAGAAGAAATTTTCTTCTTCCCGCTCCTTTTCTCTTCATGACGGCCGCCCGAATTAATATTGCGGCTTGAAGGCGAAATGATGCGTCGTATGGATAAAGCGCATGGTTCGCGTCTGGGAGCGCATCACGACCGAATGCGTGGTGGCACCGCCGGGAAAGAAGTGAACTCCATCGAGGTAATCGCCGTCGGTGACCCCGGTTGCCGCGAACATCACGTCTCCGGCCGCCAGCTCTTCGATCGATAACTTCTTTTCGATGTCCTTGATCCCCATCGCGTGCGCGCGCTCGATCTCCTGCGGGTTTCTCGGTTTCAGCCGGCCTTGCATCTCGCCGCCGACGCAGCGCAGCGCGGCCGCCGCCAAGACTCCTTCCGGCGCGCCGCCGATGCCGAGCAGAAGATCGATGCCGGTTTCCGCCTTGGTCGTGGCGATGGCGGCGGACACGTCGCCGTCGGGAATCAGCCGGATGCGCGCGCCGGCCTGACGCACTTCTTTGATCAGCGCTTCATGCCGCGGCCGGTAGAGGATGATCACGGTTAAATCCTCCACCCGCGCGCCTTTGGCTTTGGCCAGCGCCTTTAAATTTTCGGTCGGGCTTTTGTCGAGGTCGACGACGCCCTTGCCCGCCGGCCCGACGGCGATCTTGTCCATGTAGGTGTCCGGGCAATGAAGAAAATTTCCGTGCTCGGCGATCGCGATGACCGACAAGGCGTTGGGGCCGCCGTTGGCGCAGATCGTCGTCCCTTCGAGCGGATCGAGCGCGATGTCGACCTGCGGCCCGCCGTTGCTCCCGACGCGCTCGCCGATGTAGAGCATCGGCGCCTCGTCTCTCTCGCCCTCGCCGATCACGACCGTGCCGTCGATGTTCACGCCGTTAAACGCCTGGCGCATCGCGTCCACCGCGGCCTGGTCCGCCGCCTTCTCGTCTCCCCTTCCCATCAATCGCGCGGACGACAGGGCCGCCGCTTCGGTCACACGGACAACTTCTAACGCGAGGTTTCGATCCACGGTTTTGTCCCTCCTATCAGAGCGTCGATCAACGCAAAGGCGTCTCTGACCACGACGCCGCTTTTCTTCGCGTCACTCTCGTTGAACCCGAACCCATTCCGCTTTTCTCCCATTTCTGCATCGAAAAACACAAACGGCACCGGATCGTTGACGTGGGTTTTCAAGACAATCGGCGTCGGATGATCGGGCAACAGAAGAAGTCTCCAATCCTTTCGCTGCTCCATCCCGCGCAGCACGGTGCCGACGACTTTTTCGTCGAAATCCTCGATCGCCTGGACCTTCTTCTCGGCGTCGCCCATGTGGCCGGCCTCGTCGGGCGCCTCGACGTGAATGAAGACCAAGTCTTTCCGCTCCAGCGCGGCCACGCCATATTCGCCCTTTCCTTTATAATTGGTGTCGAAGTAGCCGGTCGCGCCGGGAACTTTGATGCGCTCCAGGCCGGCGTAGACGCCGAGGCCGTTGATGATGTCCACGGCCGAGATGACTGCGCCGTCGATGCCGAATCGTTGGTTGAGGGACGGCAGCGCCGGCGCCCTGCCCTGCCCCCACAGCCATATCGAAGTTGCGCGCCGCTTTCCTTCCTGCTCGCGCTTACGATTCACCGGATGCGCCGCGAGGAGTTCTTGGGAGCGCCGCTGCAGGTTTAGCAGTAACTCGGCGCCGTCTCCCTCGGGGAGATAGCCGGCGATCTTCTGGTCCGTGATGTCGTGCGGCGGGGTGGTCTGCATCTTTTCTTTGCCGGCGCGCCAGACCATGAGATTGCGGTAACTGACGCCGGGATGAAATTCGATGCCGCCGTCCCCGCCCAGCTCGGCGTTCAAGTCGCCGATGATTTTCGCCGCCTCGTCGCTCGAAATGTGTCCGGCGGTAAAGTCTTCCATCACGGCGCCGTCTTCTCGCTTGCCGAGGGTGACGAGATTGCAGCGAAACGCGATGTCCGCCGGCGACAGCGCGATACCGACGCTCGCGGCTTCGAGCGGCGCGCGGCCGGTATGATACCTCGCGGGATCGTAGCCCAGGATGCTCATGTTGCCGACGTCGCTGCCGGGCGGGAAGCCTTCCGGAATGGTGTGGGCGAGACCGAAGATGCCGCGCGCCGCGAGCCAGTCCATGTTCGGCGTCGCCGCGACTTCGAGCGGGGTTTTGCCGCCGAACCGGTCCAGCGGATAGTCGGCCATGCCGTCGCCTTGCAGGATGATGTATTTCATGACACCGCTTCGCGGTCGAAAAGTTCTTTAAGGAGCTTCAAGTCGGCGGCGATCCGGACCGGCTTCTCCGACGCGCGGATCGCGGTATCCGGATCCTTCAAGCCGTGGCCGGTCAAGGTGCAGACCACCACGTCGCCTTGGCGAAAGATTCCTTCCTTTTGCGCCTTGATCACGCCCGCGATCGATATGGCGGACGCCGGCTCGGCAAGAATCCCTTCGGAGTTGGCGAGCAGCTTGTACGCCGCGAGTATCTCGTCGTCGGTGGCGCTCTCGATCGCGCCGCCGGAGTCGTCGCGCGCGGCGACCGCGGCCTGCCAGCTCGCCGGGTTGCCGATCTTGATCGCGGTCGCAATCGTCTCCGGTTCCTCGATGATCCGGCCCAAAACGATCGGCGCCGCGCCCGCCGCTTGAAAGCCCATCATCTTCGGCAGCGCGGAGACGCGTCCGGCATCCTTATATTCTTTGTATCCCTTCCAATACGCCGTGATGTTGCCGGCGTTTCCCACCGGCAGAAAATGATAGTCCGGCGCGGCGCCGAGCGCATCGCAGATCTCGAAAGCGGCGGTCTTCTGGCCTTCGATGCGATAAGGGTTGAGCGAGTTGACGAGCGTCACCGGATAATCGCGCGCCGCCTGCCGCACCAGCTTGAGGGCGGCGTCGAAGTTGCCGGCGATCTCGATCACCTTGGCGCCGTGAATCATCGCCTGGCTTAGTTTTCCCAGCGAGATGTTGCCCTGGGGAATGAGCACGTAAGCTTTCAATCCGGCCCTGGCGGCATAGGCGGCGGCCGAAGCCGAAGTGTTTCCGGTCGAGGCGCAAATCACGGCGCGGCTCCCCTCTTCCACCGCCTTGGTGATCGCCACGGTCATGCCGCGGTCTTTGAACGAGCAGGTGGGGTTCAATCCTTCGAGCTTCAAGTAAAGCTCGACATCCGGATTGATCGCGCGCTCCAGGTTGTGGCAACGGACCAGCGGTGTGTTGCCCTCGTGCAAGGTGACGATGCATTCTTCTTTCTCGACCGGCAGCAAGTCCCGATAGTAGCGGATCACGCCGGGCCAGGCGGAAACGGACTTCCGCGCGGAAGCTTCAGCGGGCGTGTCGATCTTGGCTTTCTTCGCCTTCATGACTGAGCCGGCGTTCCGGCCAATTCAAAATTCAAAATTATTGTTTTAGCCCGTCCAGATCGGAAACCAGCACGGCTCCGCCAGCATGTAGTCTCTCCGGCTGATCACTTTCATAGCATTCTTTATCTGCCCGATGGAAGCCCGCTCGAGCGTGATGACGAACGGAAGAATGCCGATCGGCTTTTCTCCGATCCGATAGCGCCGTGCCAATCCTTCCAACTCCTCCCGGCTGTGACTCAGTTGCCAGATCTCGGAAATATTGATGCCGGCCTTCCCCAGGGTCTGGCAGATGTCGCCCACGATGCCGGCGCGGTCTTTGACGACGAAACGAATATAAAAACACGCGGCGATCTCGTCCTCCGCTTGAATCGATAAAGCGCCCGGCTTGACCAGCGGCCCCGGCATGCTGCGCTGCGGCGAGCGGCGCGCCACGTCGCAGACGTCGCCGAGAAGCGCGACGGCCGTCGGACCGCCGCCGGCGCCAGGACCGGCAAAGACGTAATTCCAATCGCGTCCGTCGTTCGGCTCGCCGCTCCTTCGGCCTTTGAAAAAAAGCGCGTTGGTGGCGCCGTTGATCGAAGCCAGTGAGTGCTCCTGCCCTACCAACACCGGCGAGACGTAGGCTTGCACCGAGCCGTTTTCGCGCCGGGCGACCGCGAGGTGCTTGATCGTGCTCCGTCCTTTGCGGCTCGCGTATAAAAAATCCAGCGCGTCGATCTCCTCGATCCCCTTGCGCCACACGACGCCCGGCTCGGTTTGCAGGCCGAACGCGACGGCCGCGAGCAGGATGAGTTTCGCCTCCGCGTCCTTCCCGCCGGTGTCGGCGCTCGGATTGGTCTCGGCGTAGCCGCGCTGCTGCGCCTCTTGGAGCGCGGCGTCGTAGGATTTTCCGCCGCGCGCCATCTCCGATAAAATATAGTTGCAGGTGCCGTTGACGATGCCGTAGATCGCTTGCGGCTCCTCGGCGGCGAAGCTCTCGGTGATCGACCGTATGATGGGAACGCCGCCGGCGACGCAGGCCTCGAAGCGCAGCTCGCCGCCGTGCTTCCGCGCCGCCTCCCAGATCTCGCGGCCGTAACGCGCCAGAACCGCTTTGTCCGAGGTCACGACGGCCTTGCCCTTTTTCAGAGCTCTGACGATGAGATCTTTGAAGCCGGCGAGATCTTTCTCATCCTGGAAGCCCAGCGCTTCGACGATGATATCGGCGCCCGGATGATCGACGACTTCTTCCGCCTTAGTCGTAAAAAGCCCGGGATGCGACCCATACCATTTCTTGCCTTTGGGATGGCGGGTGTAGATCTTCACGATTTCCAGCTCGGGATCGGCGCCGCGCTTGGCATCCTGGAAGAGAAAGTCCTGCACCGACTGGCCGACCGTGCCGGCGCCGAGCAGCCCGATGCCGATTTTTTTTCGCTTTTCAGCCATATCGCAGCGCAGAGAGTGAAGGTTTTAATTTAATTTTATGCCGCCCGCCGACGCCGTTACGCGGACGCTCAGTCCAAAACTTTGCCGAGCGCCCGGCGAATCGTGCGGACCGCCTGCCGGGTACGATGCTCGTTCTCGATCAAGGCGAAGCGAACATAGGGGTCGCCGTACTCGCCGAAGCCGATGCCCGGCGAGACCGCCACTTTGGCTTCCTGAAGCAGGAACTTGGAGAATTCCACCGAGCCCATTTTCTTGCAGGGCTCGGGAATTTCCGCCCAGACGAACATGGTCCCGCGCGGTTTTTTTATCCTCCAGCCGATGCGGTCGAGGCCGTCCACCAGCGCGTCACGCCGCCGGCGGTAAGTTTCGCGAATCTCTTCGACGCAATCCTGCGGGCCGTTGAGCGCCTGAATCGCCGCGATTTGCACCGGCTGAAAAATCCCGTAGTCGAGATAGCTTTTGATCCGCGCCAGCGCGTGGATCATTTCCTTGCAGCCGACGGCGAAGCCGATTCTCCAGCCGGGCATGTTGTAGCTCTTCGATAGCGAAAAAAACTCGACGCCGATGTCCTTCGCGCCGGGCACCTGCAGGAGGCTCGGCGGCTGGTGGCCGTCGAAGGCCAGATCCGCGTACGCCAAATCGTGAACGACCAAAAGCTCGTGTTCCTGGGCGAAGCGGACGAGCTTCTCGAAAAAATCCAGCTCCACGACCTCGGTGGTCGGATTGTGCGGAAAGCTCACGATCAAGAGCTTGGGCTTGGGCCAAGTTTGCTTGATCGCCTCTTGCAACCGCTGCAAAAAATCCTCGCCCGAGTACATCGGGATATTATGCAGGTCGCCGCCGGCGAGCACCACTGAATATTGGTGAATCGGATAGGTCGGGCTCGGACAAAAAACCACGTCGCCCGGATCGACGATCGCCCACATCAGATGGCTCAGGCCCTCTTTGGCGCCGATCGTGACGATCGCTTCGGTGTCGGGATCGATCTCGACCTGATAGCGCCGGCGATACCAACCGGCGATCGCGAGCCGCAACTTGTAAATTCCGCGCGATACGGAGTAGCGATGGTTCTGCGGCTTCTTGGCCGCCTCGACGAGCTTCGCGACCACGTGCGGCGGCGACGCCATGTCGGGGTTTCCCATGCCGAAATCGACGATGTCCTCGCCGCGGTGGCGCGCCTCCTGCTTCAAATCGTTGATGATGTTGAAGACATACGGCGGCAGTCTCTTGATACGCTGAAATTCCACTCTCGCTCCTCTCAAATAGACAAAAACCGCAGGCTTGATTTTAAGCTATCCGGGCTTTGTTCGCAAATCGGGAAGGCGCGAGGCGTGAGCCGTGAGGCGCGAGTAAAAAATAGGGTTTCTAAGTGTCCGCCTATTGCCTCGAGCCTCACGGCTCGTGCCTATTTTATCCGACGCTTCCCAGCTCGAGCCGGGCGCCCCAACGATAATTGAGAATTTGTTTCAAGGCGCGCGATTCGCGCCGCTTAAGCCGCGGGTCCGTTTCCAGCCACGCCAGCGCTTCCTCGCGGGCCGCCAGCAAAAGACGCGAGTCGCGCACCAGATTCGCCAGACGAAAATCGGCCAGACCGGACTGCCGGGTGCCGAGCAGCTCGCCGGGCCCGCGCAGCGCCATGTCGGCCTCGGCGATTTTGAAGCCGTCGTGCTCTTTCTCCATCACGCGCAGCCGCGCGAGCGCGTCGCCGTTACGCGGTCCGTAATAGACGAGCAGGCATTGCGAGCGATGGCGCCCTCGGCCCACTCGGCCGCGCAGTTGATGGAGTTGCGACAAGCCGAAGCGCTCCGCGTGCTCCACGACCATGACCGTCGCGTTGGGAACGTCGATGCCGACCTCGATCACGGTCGTCGCGACGAGGATTTGCAGCGCGCCTTCTTTGAACCGGCGCATGACCTCTTCCCGCTCCGCGCCGGCCATCCGGCCGTGAATCAAACCGACGGTAAAATCTTTGAACGTGTCGCGGGAAAATTCTTCGGCCATTCCGGTGGCGTCCCGCACCGCCAATCGCTCGGACGCTTCCACCAGGGGGTAGACGACGTAGGCCTGGCGGCCGTTGCGTATTTCGCCGCGGACGAGCTCGTAGAGTTTTGCGCGCTGCGATTCATTCACCAGCCTCGTCTCGACCGGCGTCCGTCCCGGCGGCATCTCGTTGAGCGAAGAAATCTCCAGATCGCCGTACAGCACCATCGCGAGGCTGCGCGGGATCGGCGTCGCGCTCATCAAAAGAATATCCGGCTGTGGTTCGATTGAACTCACCCCCCTGAGCTTGTCGATGGGTGGTTCGACGGAGCCCACCACGCCGCGGCAGGCGGATAATTTCTGCAGCGCCATGCGCTGAATCACTCCGAAGCGGTGCTGCTCGTCGATGATGCCGAGCCCCATGCGCGGAACGTGAATTCCTTCCTGGATCACGGCGTGGGTTCCGACGACAAAGGTGATCGCGCCGGTTTTGACTCGCTCCGCGATCTCTGCCCGGACTTTCGCCGGCAGCGACCCCGTGAGCAGCGCGGCCGGGACGCCCAGCCGCTCGGCGAAGCCGGCGAGGTTTCGATAATGCTGCTCGGCCAAAAGCTCGGTCGGCGCCATCCACACCGCCTGGAACCCGTTTTCGATCGCTCGCAGCGCGGCGAACCAACCGACAATGGTCTTGCCGGAGCCCACGTCGCCCTGCAAGAGGCGCTGCATCGGCCGCGGCGCGCTCATATCGAGAGAAATCTCCCGCAGCACCCTTTGCTGCGCCGCGGTCAAGGCGAACGGCAGCAGCTCCCACATCTTTCGCGTCAAAGATTTCTTCTCGCCGCCCAAACAGATCCCTTCCTGGACCGTGCGCTGCTTGCGCCGGAGCGCCAGGCCGAGCTGGAGGTAGAAGAATTCGTCGAAGATGATCGCGCGGTGCGCCGTGGAGGCGAAACGATTGAGCGCGGCCACGTCGGAGGTTTTGTCCGGCCGGTGGACCTCACGCAGGGCGCGCGCCAGATCGACCAGCCGGTGTTTTTCAACCACCGAAGCGGGCAGAAAGCTCGGCAGATGCCGCGCGTGGGCTTCCAAAGCCTGGACGATCCAGCGGCGCATGGTCCGGAGCGGAATCCCGCCCGGCCTCAAGTAGATCGGCAAAATCTTTTCTTTGTCCTCCTGATCTTCCGGATCGATCGCTTCGAACTCCGGATGGACGATTTTCTTTTGCAGCCCGATTCCTTTTTCTACTTTGCCGTGGACCAAGAGAAGCTGTCCTTTGGCGAGGCCCTGCGCGAGATAAGGCGGAACGCGGTACCAGATGAGTCCGAGTTGTCCGGTTCCGTCGGCCAATACGGCGGTGAGGAGCCGCGTTCTTCTTTTTGGCACATAGCGCTGGTCGAGCGCGACCAGCTTGCCGAGAAAGGTTTGTTCACGTCCGACCGCCGCTTGCTGGATTTTTTGTATCTGCGTGCGGTCTTCGTAGCGAAACGGCAGGTGATAGAGCAAATCCTCGACGGTCTTGAGACCCAGTCCTTCGAGCTGAGCGGCGCGGGTAGGGCCGACACCTTTTAGAAATTGGAGCGGCGTTTGGAGCGCGCGCAAACACTCGCGCGGAGAAACTTGCGCGCTTTTGTCGTCGAACGATGCGGCGAGAGAATCGAAGGATGAAGTTTCATCCTTCATGGCTCACCCCGGCGTGTTGGCCGCTTGATATTCCTGCAGCGCCCGGACATCGAAGGCCCGCTGTTTGAGCAAATCGATCCCTTCCGCCGCGGCGTCCGCGCCGGCGATGGTGGTGAAATAAGGGACCTGATAATCGACCGCGTTGCGGCGCAAGTGGTAAGAGTCGGCGTGGGAGTGGCCATCGCGCGGCGTGTTGATGACCATCGCGATCTCGCCCTTCTTGATCGCCTCGGCGATGTTCGGGCTTCCCTCCTGGACTTTTTTGATGACTTCGGCGGAGATTCCATGCTGTTTGAAATAGGCGGCGGTGCCGCGCGTGGCGACGATATGAAAACCAAGGCGTTCTAGTTTTTGCGCAATCGGCGCCACCGCCTTTTTGTCTTCATCGCGCACGCTGATAAAAACTTTGCCCTGGCCGGGGAGGCGCGTGCCGCCGCCGAGCTGGGCTTTGGCAAAAGCGATGCCGAACGTCGTGTCGATTCCCATGACCTCCCCCGTGGACTTCATCTCGGGACCGAGCAAGGTGTCGACGCCGGGAAACTTGTTGAACGGAAAGACCGACTCCTTGACCGAAATATGGCGCGGCAGGATCTCGCCGCCGAGGCCAAGCTCGCCGAGTTTTTTTCCGACCATGAGCCGCGCGGCGATTTTTGCCAGCGGGACTCCAGTCGCCTTGCTGACGAATGGAACCGTTCGCGAAGCCCGCGGGTTGACTTCGAGGACGTAGATGTCCGCTCCTTTGACCGCGAATTGCACGTTCATCAAGCCGCGCACGTTGAGCGCCAGTGCCAAAGCGGAGGTTTGCCGGCGAATCTCCTGCTGGAGCTCCCGTGAAATCGATTTCGGCGGCAGGCTGCAGGCGCTGTCGCCGGAATGGACTCCCGCCCGCTCGATGTGCTCCATGATGCCGCCAATCACGACGCGCTCGCCGTCCGCCAGCGCGTCGACGTCGAGCTCGATGGCGTCGTCCAAGAACTTGTCGATCAGAATCGGATGCTCGGGCGACGCGGCGACCGCGTGGATGACGTAACGTTTGAGGGCGTCGCGATCATAGACGATCTCCATCGCGCGCCCGCCGAGGACGTACGACGGGCGGACCAGAATCGGGTATTGGAGGAGCTCGGCGATCTGCAGCGCGTCTTCATAGGTGCGCGCCGCGCCGCTCATCGGCTGCTTGAGCCCCAATCGATCGAGAAGCTGCTTGAAGCGCTCGCGGTCCTCCGCCAGGTCGATGCTGTCGGGCGAGGTGCCGATGATTTTCACGCCCGCGCGCTCGAGCGACAAAGCGAGCTTGAGCGGCGTCTGGCCGCCGAACTGGACGATCACTCCGTCGGGATTCTCCCGCTCGACGATATTGAGCACGTCTTCCAAGGTCAGCGGCTCGAAGTAGAGTTTGTCAGACGTGTCGTAGTCGGTGCTGACCGTCTCGGGATTGCAGTTGACCATGATGGTCTCGTAGCCGTCCTCTTTGAGAGCGAACGCCGCGTGCACGCAGCAGTAGTCGAACTCGATGCCCTGGCCAATCCGATTCGGGCCGCCGCCGAGAATCATGATCTTCTTCAGCGCCGTGCGGTTCGACTCATCTTCGCCCTCGTAAGTGGAGTATAGGTACGGGGTGCGCGCCTCAAACTCCGCGCCGCAGGTGTCGACCGCCCGAAACACCGCGCGCACTCCTTGCTCGGAGCGCAAGGCGCGGATCTGATCTTCGGAGCGGCCCAGTAGCTTCGCCAGACGGCGGTCCGAGAAGCCCATCTGCTTCATCCGGCGGAAAAAATCGGCGGTCTGTGCGGAGCCGGCGCCGGCTTTGATCTCCTCTTCGGCGGCCACGATCTGTCGAAGCTGGTCCAAAAACCACGGATCGATCTTGCTCAGGCGGTAAATCTCTTCGAGCGGCATCCCGAGTCGAAGCGCGTCGGCGAGGTGCCACAAGCGCTCGGCGTTCGGCACCTGGAGCTTCTGGTTGATCCGCCCGATTTTCTCTTCCCGGTCGCCGTCGCCGGGCGCCGTCTTTTCCTCGAATCCATAGGAGCCGATTTCGAGCGAGCGCATCGCCTTTTGCATCGACTCCTTGAACGTGCGGCCGATCGCCATGACTTCGCCGACCGATTTCATCTGCGGCGTAAGAATGTCTTGCGCCTGGGGGAATTTCTCGAAGGTAAAGCGCGGGATTTTGACCACCACGTAATCGATGGTCGGCTCGAAGCACGCCGGCGTCTCGCGCGTGATGTCGTTGGGAATCTCGTCGAGCGTGTAGCCGACGGCGAGCTTGGCGGCGATTTTCGCGATCGGAAAGCCGGTCGCCTTGCTGGCGAGCGCCGAGCTGCGGGAGACCCGCGGGTTCATCTCGATCACGACCATGCGCCCGTCCACCGGATTGACGGCGAACTGGATGTTCGAGCCGCCAGTATCGACGCCGATCTCGCGGATCACGCGGAGCGCCGCGTCGCGCATGATCTGATACTCTTTGTCGGTGAGCGTTTGCGCCGGCGCGACCGTGATCGAATCGCCGGTGTGCACTCCCATCGGATCGAAATTCTCGATCGAGCAGACGATCACGACGTTGTCCCGATGGTCGCGCATCACTTCCAGCTCGAACTCCTTCCAGCCGAGAACCGATTCTTCGATCAGCAGCTCGTGGACCGGAGAGATGTCGAGGCCATGCTGGACGACTTCTTTGAAGTCCTCCGGCCCGTAGGCGATGTTGCCGCCGCTGCCGCCGAGCGTCCGCGACGGACGGATGATCACGGGGAAATTCAACCGTTTCTGGATTCGATTGGCGTCGCGCATGTTACGCGCATATCCGCTTCGTGGAAGGTCGAGGCCGGCCCGCGCCATCGCTTCCTTGAAGAGGTCGCGGTCCTCGGCTTTCTTGATCGCGTCGAGCTTGGCGCCGATCATCTCGACGCCATGGCGCGCGAGGATCCCTTGCTCGGCCAGGTCGATGGCGATGTTGAGCGCGGTCTGGCCGCCGATCGTCGGCAGCAAGGCGTCCGGCTTTTCCTTCTCGATGATCTTCTCGACGACCTCCACGGTGATGGGCTCTATGTACGTGCGGTCGGCGAAGCCGGGATCGGTCATGATCGTGGCCGGGTTGGAGTTCACCAGGACGACGCGAAAGCCTTCCTCTTTGAGCGCCTTGCACGCCTGCGTGCCGGAGTAGTCGAACTCGCACGCCTGGCCGATCACGATCGGCCCCGAGCCGATGAGAAGAATCGATTTGATGTCGGTGCGCTTGGGCATAGCTAAAGTTCCGGTTTAACTGCTGTGTTTTTCCATCAGCTCGACAAATCTGCGGAACAGGTAGCTCGCGTCGTGCGGACCGGGAGAAGATTCGGGATGGTACTGAACCGAGAAGACCGGCAGCTCGCGGTGCGCCAGCCCTTCGACGGTATTGTCGTTCAGGTTCAAGTGCGTCACCGCCGCTGCGCCCTTGAGCGAGTCGGCATCGACCGCGAAGCCGTGATTCTGCGTCGTGATTTCGACTTTTTGCGTCGTCAGGTCCTGCACCGGCTGGTTGCCGCCGTGGTGACCGAACTTGAGCTTGTAAGTCTTGCCGCCGAGCGCCAGGCCTAAAATTTGATGGCCGAGGCAGATGCCGAAGATCGGTTTTTTACCGAGAAGTTTCTCGACGTTCTCTTTGGCGTAGGGCACCGCGTCCGGATCGCCGGGTCCGTTGGAGAGAAATATTCCGTCCGGATTGAGCGCCAAAACGTCCTCCGCGGAGGTGGATGCCGGCACCACTTTCACTTTGGAGCCCGACTCCGCCAGGCCGCGTAGGATGTTGTGCTTGATGCCGTAGTCGTAGGCGACGACGAAAAATCGCGGGTGATCGAATGTCGCTTTCTTAAATCTTCGATTTTTCCCCTGCTCGTCGGTTGCCCTGCTCCGGTATCCCTTTCCTAACTCCCATTTTCCCTCGCTCCAATCGTAGGCTTCCCCGCAGCTTACTTCCTTGACCAGGTCCCTGCCGATCAGACCCGGCGAAGCCTTCGCTTGCACGATCAGCTCGTCGGGATTGTCGCTGCGCGTGGAGATCACTGCTTCTTGCGAGCCCTGATCTCTCAGGTGGCGCACCAGGGAACGCGTGTCGATCCCTTCGATGCCGACGATGCCGTGCTCTTTCATGTACTCGTCGAGCGGCCGGGTCGCGCGCCAGTTGCTCGGCAGCGCGCAATATTCCTTGACGATGAAGCCTTTGACGTACGGCTTGCGCGATTCGACGTCTTCCGGATTGACGCCGACGTTGCCGATCTCGGGATAGGTCATCGCGACCATCTGCCCTTCATACGATGGGTCGGTCAGGATCTCCTGGTAGCCAGTCATGCTGGTGTTGAACACGACCTCGCCCGCGGCTTCGCCGTCGGCGCCGAACGAGCGGCCGACGTAAAACTTTCCATCCGCCAACGCAAGAATAGCTTTCATAAAAAGGCCGGCGTCAGCGTTCAGCGTTCGACACTCGACTCCGCTTTTAGATCTACCGGGTGATTGCTATCGTTTGGGCTGATGATCGAGTAGATCACGACTTTGTCGCGCTCGTCCTGTTCCACTTCGCGCAGTTTCACCCGCACCCGTTCTTTTGCAGAGCTGGGAATATGTTTGCCGACGTAATTCGGCTTCACCGGCACCTCTCGATGGCCGCGGTCGATCAGCACGGCGAGGCGCACCGATTTCGGCCGCCCGGCTTTGAAAATAATGCTCAGCGCGCTTTTGATCGTTCTTCCGGTATAGATGACGTCGTCCACGATCACCACCGGACGGTCCTTCAGGCTGAGAGGCTCCGTCTCCGCTCCTGGAGCCGAAAGGCCGTGAATGCCCTCTTCGCTGCCGAAGATCTCGATCTCTCCGACCGTGATCTTGCGCTGCCGGATTTTCTCGATCTCATCGGCCACTCGGCGGGCGAGAACCGCGCCCTTGGTTTTGATCCCGAGCAGGACGAGACGTTCGGCGTCCTCGCTTTCGTTCAGGATCTGCTCGGCGATTTGCCGGATCGCGCCGCGAATCTCCTCCTCGCCCATGATGCTGCGCTGCGGACCGCCCTTATACGGCTCGTAGCCGAGCTCCTCGGCCTGCTTGATCGAATCGAAAATCGCCAGCTCGCTGCGCTCCAGCCATTCGGCGATCGTCTCGCCGAGCGAAGCGTCGCACGGACAATAGCGCCGCGAGCTGGTGTGGCCCACGTATTGAACCCTGAGCTGATGATTGCAGTAAACACAGCGCAAAATCAGCGCGCCGCCGGGTCCGGAGAAAAGGATTTCAAAACTCGGGCGCGCGGAAAGGCTTTCGGCGCGCGTTACGCAATTCGCGTTGATGCACTGAGGTCCGATCGCTTCCGGGCTTTCATAGCGCGCTTTCTCTTTCTCGGGCGCACGGCGTCGCGCGCTTTCGGATGAAGCGAGGAGAAACTTGAGCAGCGCCATCCGGATCGGCACGCCATACGCGGCCTGCTTGAAGTAAATTCCCCTGCGGTCCTTGTCGATCGCCGGCGACAGCTCGTCCACTCGCGGCAGCGGGTGCATGACGACGGTGTCTTTGAAGCGGCGCTCCTTGAGAAAGCGCTCATCGAGGCTCGGATACTGCTCGCTCTCGGCGCCGTTGCCGGGCTTCATTCGCTCCTTTTGCTTTCGCGTCATATAGAACGCGTCGAACTTGAGGCCGGCCGTCATGGTCTTGATCCGGCTTTGGATGTCCTGGTTGACCTGCGTGAAAAGAGCGAGCTGATGCGGCTGGCTGGGCGTCAAGTAGACGGCGTCGGTCTCGGACACCGCGCTGTTGAGATGCTCCGACGCCACCGGGTTCAAGCTGTAATGGTATTCGCGCTCGAGCTTTTCGATCACGTATTGCGGCAGCTCCATCCCGCCTGCCGCCAAGGTGACGACGTTCACGCCGAAGCGCGCGAGCGCGTAGACGAGGGAATGAATCGTCCGGCCTTGCTTCAAATCGCCGCAGATCACGACCGTGAGGCCTTTGAGGTCGCCTTTTTCTTTTTTGAGCGTGTAGAGATCGCAAAGGGTCTGGGTCGGGTGCTCGTGGCTGCCGTCGCCCGCGTTGATCACCGGCACGTCGGCGTACTCTGCCATCGCCTGCGGCGCGCCGTCCCAGTAATGGCGCACGACCAGGACGTCGGCATAGCTGGAAACGACCCGCGCGGTGTCGGCGATCGTCTCGCCCTTGGCCGCGGAGGAGCTTTTCATGTCCGGGCAACTGATCACGGAGCCGCCGAGGCGCTGCATCGCCGACTCGAAAGAGAGCCGGGTTCTCGTGCTGGGCTCGTAGAAAAGCGTCGCCATGATCTTCCCGCCGAGGATCGCGGCCTCAGAAGGGCTCCGGTTGGCGGGCAACATGCTGTCCGCCAGGTCGAAGATCGCCTCGATCTCGCGATCGGTCAGATCGTCGATCGAAATCAGGTTGCGCTTTTCTGAAGCTGGCATTGAACCCGCCTTTAAGAACTATCTTCTTTGCTGCTGCTTCGCCACGATCACCATGTCCGCGCCGTCCGACTCCTGGAGCATGACGTTGACCCGCTCGGAATCTTCAACCTGAACGTTCTTTCCGACGATGTCCGCCCTGATCGGCAGCTCACGGTCGCCGCGGTCGACCAGAGTGGCGACGAGAATCTTCTTCGGCTTTCCCAAATGGCCGAGCATCTCCAGCGCCGCCCGTATCGTGCGCCCCGTGTTGATCACATCGTCGACCAGGACCACGGTCCGATCATCGACGGAGACGGGCGCCTCGATACGCGGCGCATCCGCGCTCCGTTTTTCGATGTCATCCCGGTACGGCGTAATGTCCACGATGCCCACCGCCGGCGCATGGCCCGTGAGCGCCTCGATTTTACGTCCAATACGGCGCACCAGATGGGTTCCACCGGAATGAATTCCCACCAACACGATGTCCTCCGCCCCGCCGTTTTTCTCCACGATCTCGTGCGCCATGCGGCTGATGGTCCTCTGAACCTCTTCGTTCTGGAGTAGAACCCGCTTGTCCGCTTCCATAAATAAAAAAACCTCCGTGGGGCTACCGCGGAGGTCTTCCAGGACGCAGATGAATTACCTTTTCGGTTTTCATAAGACCTTTCCCAATCTCGCAGGATTGGCTTAAAAGGCTGAAATTTTTATATGTCCTATTTTGACCGAAGTCAAGATAATCCTTTAAGTGTTTGTGAGCGCGCTGAGCGTTACGATTTCCGCGTCTACCGTCGTTCCCGAAACGCGCAAGCGAGCAACCGCAACCGGCAGCTTGAATCTGCGCGGGCCGGCGCTGCCGGGATTTACAAATAGCACTCCGTCTTTTTCGACGATCGACGGATTGTGGGAGTGGCCGCTGATTACGACGCGGAATCTCCGCGCGCTTGGCGCGCGAGCCAGCTCCTTCACGTCGTGCAGGACGAAGATTTCTACCTTGCCAACTTTCACCACCGCAGTATCGGGAAACTTTCGCGCCCAAGCGCCCCGATCGTTGTTGCCTTTGATCGCGGTGACTTCGGCGACCGATTCCAGGGCGCTGATGACGTCCGGGCTGCCAATGTCGCCGGCGTGGATGATCGAATCAACGCCGCGCAGCGCGCGCAACGCCTCCGGCCGGATCAGCCCGTGCGTATCCGAGATGACGCCGATCACCTTGTGATTTCCGTTTCCCATACGCCGTTGACCGTCGGGGTGTTGACAACCACCTTCGCGCCTGGGGTATACAACATCTAGACCGATAGAAGCAGCGGTAGCAAGCCGCAGGAGGTGCTTATGCCTGGCGTTGTTGACGCAGATACTCACATTGGGGAGTCGAATCAAATGTGGGAGCTGATCGACCGGGAAATGTACCCGAGGAGACCGGTCGTCGTCTCCGTGCCGGAGGACACGCTCTACGGCTCGCGCAACGCTTTCTGGCTCATCGACGGCAATATCTTTCCGCGACCGGTCGGCAGAGCGAGCTTTCGCCTGATCACTCCCTCGGCTTCCAAACATGAATCGGCGCGCGGGGACATTCATATCGCGTGCCGCGAGCTTACCGACCCGCAAGCGCGGCTCAAAGACATGGACAAGCTGGGAGTCGAGTTGCAGGTCATTTATCCCACTTTGTTCCTCGTCTACCTGACGGACGACGCCGAACTCGAGATCGCCCTGTGCCGCGCGTACAACCGGTGGCTGGCGAGCGCCTGCGCAAAAAGCAACGGGCGGCTTCGCTGGGTGGCGGTGCCGCCGTTGCGATCGATCGAAGAGTCCGTGCGGGAAATCAAGTGGGCGAAGGACAACGGCGCCGTCGGCGTTTTTTTCCGCGGCCTCGAAGGCGACCGAACTCTGGACAATCCCTATTTCTTTCCGGTCTATCAGGCGGCGATGGATCTCGATCTTCCGATCTGCATTCATACCGCGATCGGCAATATAAAACTCCTCGACTTGATCGACGTCGAGCGCAACCACAGCTTCCTCGCCAGCAGAGTCTTGCCTCTGGCGGCGTTTCGTGATCTGGTCGCGAACAAAATTCCCGAGACGTTTCCCAAGCTGCGCTTCGGATTTATCGAAGCGTCGGCCGGATGGATCCCGTTCCTCGTTCACATCTTGAGGCGGCTGCTCCGCGACCGCTGGAAATACGGCGCCAGCGCCGACCTCTTTCGCGACTATCGGCTGTTCGTCGCCTGCGAAGCCGACGAGGACGTGGACTATCTCGCGCGCTACACCGGCGAGGAGAATCTCATCATCGGCTCGGACTACGGCCACAACGATCCGTCCGAGGAGCGCCACCTGGTCGCGACGATGCGAGCGCGCGAAGACATACCCGGGCCGCTGACGGAAAAAATACTGTGCGACAATCCGCGCCGGCTCTACGGCATATAGCCTCAAGGAGGACGCCAGGATGAAGCGGCTAAAGTATTTAACTCTGAGCGTGGCGGTTTTCAGTCTCACTCTCGCTTTTCCGGTGACGATATTCGCGGCTGAAGTCGTGACCATCGCGATCCCGACCAAGAGCTTCCAGCAAGTAATCTATCCGCTCGCGCAGGAGCGCGGCTACATGCGCGAGGAGGGAATCGATCTGAAGATCACGTTCATCGAGCCGACGCCGAGCATTCAGGCCCTGCTGGCAGGCAGCGTTCAGTTCACGGCGGCGGGCAGCAGCGCGCTGGTCGCAATTACCAAAGCAGGCGCGCCGCTGAAAACCGTGCTCGCGGTCAACGATCGAGTTCATCAGTGGCTTCTCACCCGGCCCGAGATCGCTGCGGCCGAAGCCCTCAAAGGAAAGAAAATCGCGACGACCGGGATCGCCTCGATCGCCACCTTCATGTTGAAAGAGATTCTCGCCAAGCGCGGACTCGATCCCAACAGGGACGTGACCTATCTCGACCCTGGCTCGGGCAACCAGACGCCGGCGCTGCTCGCCGGAGCCGTGGACGCCGCCGTTCTCAGCGTCGAGCAGCGCTACGTCGGATTGGACAAGGGAATGAGGGAGATGTTCTACTTCGGCAACGAAGTCAAAAACTCCTGGGGAACCCTTGCGACCAGCGACCGCTTCATCAAGGAACAACCGAAGCTCCTGACCGGATTTATGAAGGCGACCTTGAAAGCGCTCCGATTGATCCGCAGGGACCGCGAGACGACCCTGGCGGCGGTGGTAAAGTTTTCCGGCGTCGAGCCGAAGATGGCGGCGCGCGTTTACGACGACCTCATTGGAACATTTACGCGCAATGGAACGGTGGACGACGAAACGCAAAAGAACGACCTCGACATCATCCGCCAGGTCGCCGGCGTCAAGGAGCCGGTGCCGGCCGGCCGCGCTTACGATTTCAGCGTCGCGTTGGAGGTGGACCGTCAATTGGCCGGCTGGCAGCCTTGAGCGCTGGCCGAACTTAGAATTCTTGCGCTTTAAGAGTTCTTTTCTTGGTCTCGACCTAAATTTTCTCGGAAGCGATACCGCTTTCAGGTAACTCCCGCCGCGAGCTTGCGGTCTTCACCCGATTGTTTGAGGTAAGTCTTTCGGTCAGATTAATCGAGAATCTTTTGAGCTGGAGGATTTTCGATGGAACTGGAGATTCACTTGCAACCTGAATGGCGCGATTGTCTGCTCAGCCATCTATCCGAGCCCGCTATTCATACCGCTCTGGAACGGGCCGTCGAGCTGCTCGGCGGCATCGAAGCGCCGGCGGAATTTGTCGTAACCTGCGACGAGGCCGAGGTGCCGGTGCTGCGCCAGGCCGCGACCCGGCACTGCCCGCGCGCGGTGGAGTTTATCGATTTTGCGGTTCAACGCTCGCGGCTTTATCGGTCGACTCGCGCGTAGCCGACATTATAAAGTCTCAATTGGGCGATCGTCCGCGGCGCCGATTTTTAGCGTCCCAGGGCGCGGCCCCGCACGATGAGTCTCCTTGCCCATCGCGAGTCGAGCGATAAACTTGTTGTGTGAAAACAACTTTTCATTTGACACCGGATTGCTACGAGTGCCTGCTTAGCCATCTGCCCGAACGTTCACACGTCCGTGCCGCCCTCCAGAGCGGTATCAACGTCGTTGGACACGAGAATTTTTCGCGGACCGATTTTGTCATCCAATGCGATCAGAGCGACGCCCGTCTTCTGCTCCAGGCGGCGCGGCAATACTGTCCTCAGGCAGAATGGCCGATACTGGCTGCGCTGCGCACTGCCCGACCTTGGGGCCGGCGGCGATTTCATCGCCGCAGCCACCCCTGACGCGACGCAGAGTACATTAAAGTATATTGAGGCACAGTTGTCGTGGTAGCGCCGGCTTTTTATCCGCCTCAGGTATTTCCCGGATTGACTGAAATTACCGTTGGAGTAAAAGACAGAGAACTACAGCCCAACTTGAAAAGAATAACCGGTCGCTCGACTACAGTTAGGGGAATCGTATGGAATTGCGAAATCACCCGTTGATGGCGTATCGCGGGCTGCGTAACTGGCCGCCGGCCTGGGTATCGGGCGAAAAAAATCGTAAACGGCCAAGCGGAGAACTCGGCACCTTGGTCGAGGTGGCTTCATCTAAAATCGAACCCGACGCCAGATGTTTTATCACCATCGAACACGAGGGAACTTCATACATAGGTTGCCTCGAGTTCGATGACGGTCCGTTCTGCCAACGCATTTCCAAACTGCTGCAGCGGTACCGGCGCTACCCGATCGAATACATCGGCGGGATCGACCTGCGATATACTCTGGAGCATCCGCCATCGTCGGGAAAGCCGAAGCGCCCTTCAAAGCGCAACGTCTAATCTATGTCCCAAAGGATCGTGTGCCGCACGCTTTTTCCCTGCGCCAGCCGCAGTTTCTATAAGATGACTGATAAACGGTTATCGTGGGCCGCAGTTCTGTTGGGAGTTTTGGCGTTCGCTCCCCTCGCGGTCTGGGGCCAAGTTAGAACGCAGAGCGAAATCGGTATAGGCGGCGCGACGAAGGAACAAGGTCAAAAAGGGATTAAGCAAGAGACGCCGTCCAGCTCTGCCGGGATGGCGACGAGCAGCGACGACATCAAAAAGCTCCAGCAGGCGCTCAAGGACAGAGGCCAGGACCCCGGGCCGATCAATGGAGTCATGGGACCGAAGACGCAAGAGGCGCTGAAGGCGTTCCAACGGCAGCAAGGCGTCAATGCCACCGGAACGTTGGACCTACAGACACGCAGCGCGCTGGGCTTGGGAACCGCCTCGTCTCCATCGGGCAAATCGGGAAGCCCCGCCGAAGGGACAAGCATCGAACCGCGCATCCCAAACGATCCGTCGTTCAAGCCCGGCCAACCGCTGCCGCCGGAAACTCCTTCGCCGGGCATGCCTTCGCAAGGCTCGCCGACCGGCAAAACGTCTTCGGGACCGACCTCGCCAGGAGGAACGTCATCTGAAGCCGGCGGTGCCGCAGGCCGCTAGAAAACATTTGTGATGAAACCGCAACGGGCGGAAGAGAAATCACGGTTCGACTCGCGCAACACGAGCCCGAATACGTTCGATGCCTTCCGCCCGTTTTTTATCCCGTCAAAATAATCGCCCAGACCGCGAGCGCCAACACAATCGCACACAAAACGCTCGCGGCCCCCACGTCTTTCGCTCTCCCCGCCAGCTCGTGTTGCTCCAATCCTATGCGGTCGACCACGGCTTCGATGGCCGTGTTGAGAAGTTCCACGACCATGACCAAAATCCACGAGCCTATGAGGAGAGCGCGCTCGACGCCGCTCTTGCCCAACCAGAAGCCGAGAGGAACGACGACGACGAGCACGCCCGCCTCCAGGCGAAACGCTTGTTCGTGCTGCAACGCCGCTCTGAGCCCCGCAAGCGAATAGCAGCTGGCTAAAAGCAAATGGTGTAGAATGTTATAGATCGAGCGCCACACGGGTTGCGGGAGAGTAGCACGGCTCAAGCGGGAATTTCAAAAGAGGGCCGGGATTCCCGTCGCACAGTGCCCGACTAGTCTTTTTGTCCGAGCTGATTTTGTCCCAGCCGACTCAACACGGCCCCCAGCGGGCCGATGTCGGTCGGGACTCCGTTGGCGTAGGCGATGACCTGGCCGGAGTACGGCGAGACGCGCGGGCCCGGGGTGACGATGCCGACTAAGTTCAATGGGTCGGCGGCCGAGACGATCAGCGGCGCTTCATTTTTATCGGAGCGGCGCGCGGCGCGCAGCAGATCGACTGCCTCGGGAAGCGCGAACTGCTGGCCGAGGCAGCCGTTGATAAATCGGCCGCCGCGAATCTCCCCGCGCGCTTCGAGACGGCGGCAGACGTCGAGAATCCCGCGCCACGAAGGCGCGCAGCTCTCGCGCGCGAGCAGCTCGCGGAAAATCACGCCGTAACGCCGGAGAAGCTGGCGCGCCATAAACTCGGCGGACAGCTCCGAAGGCTCCGCGGCGGCCGCGCCGGAGCGCCACAACGACCAGCGCCCGACGGGCATCAGCCGCTCCCGCGACAGACCTCCGGAGATAACCCGCAGCCGCTGCCGGCGTGACTGCCGTTTGGTTTCAGGCAAAAGCA
>DASXRG010000262.1:0-23708 GCA_036506735.1 Binatia bacterium
GCGGCCGAATTTTGAGATAATGAAAATTGACCCAGAGAAGTTTTTCCGGATTGAAAACTCCGGCCGACTTTCCGACGGCGTCCAGAGAAAATTTCTCGATCAACTCCGCGCGCGAAAATATCTCCTGATCGCCGTGCGACCAGCCGAGCCGTACCAAATAATTCGCGACGGCCTCGGGAAAGTATCCCATATCGCGATAAGCCGTTACGGACGTGGCGCCGTGGCGCTTGCTGAGGCGCGCCTTATCCAGGCCGAGAATCAGCGGCACATGGGCGAACTGTGGCGGGGTGCGGCCGAGGGCTTGATACAGCAAGATCTGCCGCGGGGTATTAGCCAGGTGATCGTCGCCCCGAATAATATGGCTGATGCGCATATCGATATCGTCCACCACGACGCAGAAGTTATAGGTCGGGCTGCCGTCGGAACGGGCGATGATGAGATCGTCAAGCTCCCGATTGTCGAACACGACCGGTCCCTTCACGAGGTCTTCGACGACCGTCGTTCCGGTTTGCGGCGAGCGAAAACGGATCACATACGGTTTCCCCTGCGGTAGCGCCGGAATCTTTCCTTCCTCCGGCCGGCAAGTGCCGTCATACATGGGTTTTCTTTTTTCTTTCAGCGCCGCCTGCCGCTTGGCCTCCAGCACTTCGGCCGCGCAAGTGCAGGGGTACGCTTTTCCCGCGGCCAGCAACTCCTGGATCTTCTCCTTATAAAGCGCGTAGCGTTGAGTCTGAAAAAAAGGCCCCTCGTCCCAGTCGAGGCGCAGCCACGTGAGCGCTTCAACAATCGCTTCGATTGCCTCGGGCGTCGATCTTTCGCGGTCGGTATCTTCGATACGCAGGATAAACTGGCCGCCGTGATGGCGCGCGAAAAGATAATTGAAGAGCGCGGTGCGCGCGCCGCCGATGTGGAGGTATCCGGTCGGACTCGGGGCAAAGCGGGTGCGGATCGCCGTCATCACTTTAAGCTAACAAGACGGGCAAGATGCGTCAAATGGATGCGTCAAATGGAAGTTTGGAACTGCGGATGATCTTTGGTAATCTAAGTAAATTCCAGCTTGGTTGGCGGCAGTCGAGGAGAGAAAGCGTGACTAAAACGGCTACGGAAGAACGGGCGGAAACCGTTGCAGCGCCGGACGCGGCGCCCTCGCATTTCATCCGCAACATCGTCGCCGAAGACTTGAGGCAAAGCAAGAACAACGGCCGGGTGCATACGCGATTTCCGCCCGAGCCGAACGGCTATCTCCACATCGGACACGCGAAGTCGATCTGCCTCAACTTCGGTCTTGCCGCCGAATTCGGCGGCCTTTGCAACCTGCGCTTCGACGATACCAATCCCAGCAAAGAAGAGGTCGAATACGTCGAGTCGATCAAAGCGGACGTCCGCTGGCTCGGCTTCGATTGGCAGGATCGCGAATATTACGCATCCGATTATTTCGAGCGGCTTTACGAGTATGGTTTGCGATTGATCGAGTCCGGCCACGCGTACGTGTGCGACCTGAGCGCGGAGGAGATTCGAGAATACCGCGGCACCTTGACCGAACCGGGCAAAAACAGTCCGTATCGCACACGGTCGGTGGCGGAGAACCTGGACCTGTTCCGGCGCATGCGCGCAGGCGAGTTCGCCGACGGCGCGCGCACCTTGCGCGCGAAAATCGACATGAGGTCGCCGAATCTCAACCTGCGAGACCCCGTCATGTACCGTATTCTTCACGCCGCCCATCACCGCACCGGCAACCAATGGCCCATCTATCCGACCTACGACTATGCGCACGGGCAGTCGGATTCGATCGAGGGCATCACGCATTCGATCTGCACGCTCGAATTCGAAGACCATCGGCCGCTCTACGATTGGTTCCTCGACCGGTTGGGCATTCATCACCCGCAGCAGATCGAATTTGCACGCCTGAACCTCACCCACACGGTTCTGAGCAAGCGCAAGCTGCTGCAACTCGTCCGGCAGGGGCACGTCGCCGGCTGGGACGATCCAAGAATGCCGACCCTCGCGGGCATTCGGCGGCGCGGCTATCCGCCGGAGGCGATCCGAACTTTTTGTGAGCGCATCGGTGTGGCGAAGCGGAACAGCATGGTGGACATCGCAATGCTCGAGCACGCCGTGCGCGAAGAGTTGAATCGCCGCGCGCCGCGCGTCATGGCGGTGCTGCGGCCGATTCGCGTGGTGCTCACCAACTATCCGGAAAATCAGACGGAGGAGCTGGAGGCGGTCAACAATCCCGAAGATCCCGGTATGGGCACGCGGAACGTTCCTTTTTCGCGCGTGCTTTACATCGAGCAGGACGATTTTCGCGAAGAGCCGCCGAAAGGTTTTTTTCGTCTGTCTCCGGGCCGCGAGGTCCGGCTGCGCTACGCCTACATCATCAAATGCGTCGATGTCGTGAAGGACCCGAATACCGGCGCGGTCACCGAGGTGCGCTGCACCTACGACCCGGAAACCAAGAGCGGCTCGGCTCAAAGCGGGCGCAAGGTCAAGGCTACCCTGCACTGGGTGTCGGCGCTGCACGCGATCGAGGCCGAGGTTCGGCTCTATGACCATCTTTTTACCGTCGAAAATCCCGACGAAGTCGAGGCGGGCGTGGATTGGACGAGCAACATCAACCCGAATTCGCTGGAAACCGTGGCGTCGTGCAAAGTCGAGCCGTTTCTCGCCGGCGCCACGCCGGGAGATCGCTACCAGTTTGAGCGGCTGGGCTATTTTTGTGTCGATGCGGTCGATTCTTCGAATCGGAAGCCGGTATTCAACCGCACTATCACGTTGCGCGATTCGTGGGCCAAGATCGAGAAAGCGCAAAAAAAATAGCGGATAAGCGTGATCAGAAGCGGTAGCCTAACGACAGAGAAACGAAGTTATTGAAGGTTTCGTACTTATCCTTGCCCGGCGCGCCGGAGAAAGGGCAACCGCCGGGAGCGCCACAGCCGGGACGCCAAGCCCCTTCCAATTCGCGGTTATTGACTCTCCTCGTCTTGTAGAAGACCGCCTGATATCCCAGATCCACCGAAAAACCTTCCCAATTGTAGCCTATCCCGCCGTTCAAGGTTAGCAGGTCGGCGCCGGGGATCGCGGGATTGAGAGTTTTGTTCGGAATGGGACTCTGCTCGAGGCCGAGGCCTCCCCTCAATTCCCAATTCTTTGTCAGGCGATAGAAACTGCCGAGTCTCAACGTGTTTGAGTCCTTCCAGTTCTCGGTGAGCGTGAAGGAGGAAATCCCGAACGGCGGCGGCGAAAATTTGGCCCTGATGGCGTTGAATTCGCTCCAGCGTTGGAATTCGTAGACCAATTCGGCGCCCCAAGCGGGCGTCATTTGCCAGAAGATTCCCGCATTGATGATCGGAGGCAGGGTTATAGGACGAACATTCGCCTTGGTTTTGGCCGCAGCGAAGCCGTTGAGCTTCGTGTCGGCATGGTCAAAATTCAGTTCGGCTCTGCCGCGGTAGCTGAAGCCGATTTTTACCTTGTCGATGGGCTTTAATAGGACGCCGACGTTGTAGCTGTAAGCGTTGTCCGTGTCGCTGATGCGGATCTTTTCTTCGCCTCCTGGAAAGGCGCAGCCAAACAGCGGGTCGAAGCACAAAGACCTCCTAAGAATCGCGGAAGAATGGACGAAGCTGAAGCCGCCGCCGACCGAGAAGAATTTCGACGGACTCCAGGAGACCGCCGGCGTGATGTAAAGCGTTTTGAGCTCGGTGCGGCGGGCGGCGAATCTAGCGAAGCCGCCGCCATACGAAGTCGCCAAGCCGAACGGGGTGTACATACCAACGCCGAGGGTCACGTCGGTACGTGGAATATGGTAGTTGCCGAAAAGAGTGGCGGTGAAATTGTCGTTATGCTGGTTTTCCGCCGTGCGGCCGCTGTTTTCGACGCTGTTGACCACATTGATGTAGTTGCCGGTCAGTAGGATCTGGTTCCCTTCAACCTCACTCAACGCCGCGGGATTGTAGTAAACGGCGGAGGGATCGTTCACGCCCGCGGTCTGCGCGTTAGAGAGGCCGACACCCCTTGCGGTCTGATGGGGAAGATAAAACCCGCCGGCAAAGGTGCTTCTCGTTCCCAGCACAGCCAGGACAAGCAACGAAATGTTAATAAAGAGGGTCGTTTTTTCGACCATCAGCCTCTCCAGTTTCTCCTTGACTAATAGAGCTAACTACTGTATACGATTGCAAAAAGTTGCCAGATACTGCCATAGTAACGACCGAAATGCAAGAAAATCTTTTAACCTGTGAACAGATCGCTCAGTATCTGCGCGTCGATAAGTTCACGATTTATCGTCTGGTGGCGCAGAAAAGGCTTCCGGCTTTTCGCGTCGGCAATCAATGGCGCTTCAAAAAGAGCGTGGTCGAGGATTGGCTGATGAAAAACTCAAATCTTCGGAAAAAAAAGCCGCACTGAAGCACGTTTTTCGCGGCTGCGCATCTTATATGTTGCCGGAAAAAGCGCGGCGGCCATAACCGCAATGAAAGATATCCGCTCCTACGAAAATTTTAGCCTGGCGCCGGTACTCCGGCCGGAGTACGCTAACGTCAAAACGGAGCGGGTAAATTTTCTCAGCGCGGCTGGCGACCGAATTGTAGGATTCTGCGATCGGCCCCAAGGCGCGTTCCCCAAAGGGCACGCGATTGTGGTGCCGCCGTATGGAAAGACAAAATCCAGCGATCTGCCCCTCGCCTATTATTTAGCCCTCAACGGCTTCCAGGTGTTGCGCTATGACCACACACACCATGTCGGTGAAAGCGACGGCTCCATGCTTTTCGCCTCGCTCAGCCAAATGCTGCAAGACCTGACGGCCGCGATTGATTTCGTGGAAACGCAATATGGCGCAACGCGTGTCGCTCTGGTCAGCTCCAGCCTGGGGGTGAGAGTCGCTCTCAAGGCGGCCCGGCGGGATCAAAGGGTCGGGCTCCTGATCGGCCTCATCGGCGTCTTTAATCTGCAGCAAACGCTTTATGCGATGTACCGGGAAGACGGAGTCGAAAAGACGCGGCAGGGGATTGCTCTCGGCCTCAGGGATATTCTCGGGTTTCAAATCGATGCGGATCATTTTCTTGCCGACGCGATTCGCGCCAATTTTCATTCGCTCGACAGCTCGCTGGAGGACGCCGGCGGGGTGCACGTTCCAACGGTGCTTTTTGTCGCCGACAGAGATCCATGGGTCGTCTCCGAGGAGGTGAAGCAGGTTTTCGATCGCGTCCCGGCAAAGAAAAAGGAGCTGCACTGGCTCCGCAATACCATGCACGAGCTTTATGAAAATCCCGTGTCGGCCCATTTCGCGTTCCGAAAAGTTGTTGCCGTGGTGGAGAAGTATCTCGCGGGAAGAGAAATCGCGCTCGATGACGTACAAACCCCGGAGCAGCCGGTCCTCGCACGGCGTTTTCGGGAGGAAAAAAAGGCGCAGACCGTCGCCGGCCTGAACGCGGCGGAGGAGAAGCGATTTTGGAAGAAATATCTTGAAAAGTACGCCTACATCGTCAACCTGCAGGACTATTGGAACCTGCTCGATTTTTCGAGCCGGCTTCTCGGCGACTGGAAGAAAGGCGAAAGAGTTCTCGATGCCGGCTGCGGCATCGGCAATTTCGGCACTTTCATTTTGATCCGCCAACTCTATCAATTGATGCAAGGCAAGACGGGTGGGTTCCAGAAGCTGCCGCTTTGTCGATACCTGGGCGTGGATTTTGTCGACGAAGCGGTACGCCAGGCGCGGGATACTCACCAACAAATCCAGCAAGAGTTCAAACGGAAATTGGGATTGGGCGCCGATATCCCGGATATCATGGCGTACTCCTATCTGGTTTTGGATCTCAATCAAGCGCTGCCATTTAACACGCGCTACTTCGATAAGATCTATTGTAATTTTGTGGTGTCGTACCTCAACGATCCGTTGCGCACTGTCAAGGATCTTTTTCGGACCCTCAAGACGCGCGGAAAAATGGTCGTGACGAGCCTCAAGCCTTATGCGGACCTTTCGCAAATCTACCGAGATTTTATCGAGGTGACTCGCAGCCCCCAGGAGTTGGAGCAGGCCCGCTTGGTGCTTAACAACGCCGGGATGATCAAGCATAAGGAAGCGGAAGGGTATTATCAGTTTTTCTCGGAAGTCGAGCTGCGCGATCTTTTGATGGAAGCGGGAGGAAGCAATATTCAGATCATTCGGTCTTTTGGCGACCAGGCCAACGTCGCCGTGGCCGAAAAGTCACCCTAGCATGTTCTACTACTATCCCCTAAGCGGGCTTCTTAACGGGATCCTCGCAGTCATCCTCGGCCTGTTCGTTTATACGCGTAATCCTGCGGATCGGAGATATGTCACCTACGGCCTTTTTTGCCTCAGTCTAGCGATCTGGAGCTTCTGCTATTTTTTTTGGCTCACCGCCTCTACCGAATCTTCGGCGCTCTTTTGGGCCCGAACTCTCATCATGGGAGCCGCCTTTATTCCCGTCACCTCTTACCACCACGTCGTCCAGCTCATCGGCGTCTCGAGTCCGTTCAGGCAATGGGTTATCAGAGGCGGGTATGTCGTCAGCTTTTTGTTGCTGCTAATGAGCTTTACGCCTTTCGTCGTCGCCAGCGTTTCGCCGAATCTCTCGTTCCGTTATTGGCCCAATCCGGGCCCGGCGTTTCACGTTCATGTCGTGATGTTCGCGCTGTTCGTCTGCGGGTCAGTTTACGAGCTTTATCGCGCCTTCAAAACCGCGAGCGGCCGCTGGCGGAATCACCTGTGGATGCTGCTGGTGACGATTACGATAGCCTACCTCGGCGGAGGAACGAACTATTTCCTTTGGTACGATATCCCGATACTGCCGGTCGGCAACGTGCTCATCGCGATTTACATCGCGGTTTTCGCTTACGCCTTGATCGCCTATCGGCTCATGGACGTTACCGTCTTCATCAAGAAGAGCCTGATTTACGCGCTTCAGCTCTTGATGCTGCTCATTCCTTGCTATCTCCTGCTCATGGGCACGCAAATCATTTTTTTCGGCTACGTCAGTCCCACGTTTTCGGTTGTGGCGCTGATTCTTTTCATTTTCGTAGGGTTCTTTTTTCCCAAGCTGCGCTTCCGCACCGAGGAAGCGTTCGAGCGCGTCCTGTTCAAAAAAAGGCACGATTATCGTGCGACCCTGCTGCGTTCGAGCCGGGAAATGGTTTCGATGGTCGATTTGGAGGCCGTTTCCGACGCTCTGATCCAGACCGTAGTGAAGGCGCTGGAAATCGAGAAAGCCTCCCTGTTTCTGCTCGATGAGAGCAGCGGCACGTTCAAGCTCAGGAGCAGCGTCGGGCTCGGCGCCGATCCGTCGCGCGTGCCGGACATTTCGCGCGACGAACCCCTCGTCCAAGCCGTCATGAAGCGGCCGGAGGCGCTGATCAGAGAAGAGCTGGAGATGGCCGACGGCGGCGTGCGCGTCGGACAACTGGCGCGCAAGATGCGCCAGTTGCAGGCGGAGATCACCCTGCCGCTCAACTCGAAGGATCGACTGATTGGAATACTCAATCTGGGCCACCGGGAGCGGAAAGAGATGTATTCGCAGGAAGACATCGAAGTGCTTTCGACCCTGGCCAACCAGGCGGCGATCGCGATCGAGAACGCCCGGCTCTATGAAAATCTCAAGCAGTCGCAGAATATCATCCGGCGCGCGGATCGCCTGTCGTCTCTCGGGATGCTGACGGCCGGTCTGGCGCACGAGATTCGCAACCCTCTCGTCGCCATCCGCACGTTCACGCAACTTTTGCCGGAGCGCTATCAGGACCAGGAGTTTCGCGACGGATTTCAATCGTTGGCGCTCAAGGAGGTGGATCGTATCTGCGGGCTCGTTAACGACCTGTTGAGCTTTGCGCGGCCCTCGACGCCCAACATGTCGCCGCAGGACGTCAATGAAATCGTCGCCAACATCGCCCGCATCCTCGAAAGCCAAGCCAAAGAGAAGGACGTGAAGATCGGGCTTCAACTTACCGCGCGTTTGCCGAAAATATTTATTGACAAGGAACAGATAAAACAGGTATGCATGAATCTCATCTTAAATGCGATTCAGTCGATCGAAGGCGGCGGAACGGTAAAGATCGGCACCCATCTTTTCGGTGAAAACGGGTCGAGGCGGTTTGTCCAAATCCAGGTTCAAGACACCGGCATCGGGATCCCAGAAAAGGATATCGAGAATATCTTCAATCCATTTTTTACCACCAAGAAAGATGGAAGCGGACTGGGGCTGTCGATCTCGCATCAGATCATCAAAGAACACGCCGGGTACATGGTCGTCGAAAGCCAGGTGGGCCGGGGCACCAGCTTTTTCATCCGCCTGCCCGTAAGCTACTTGCCGCAGAGAGCTACGACATCCAGTCCCCAGATCAATGAAGACGATCCTGGTCATCGATGAATCTCACGCAGTTCGCGAAACTATCGCTATGGTTCTGGGGCAGGATTTTGTCGTTGCCCAAAGACCCTCACTCGAAGGCGGAACTCCCACCGCTGACGATGCGGGGATCGATCTGCTAATCATGGGGGTTTCCCCCGCGGCAGCCCGTAACTCTTCGATTTTCTCCAATGTCGCGGCCGGTTCCTCTTGTCCGGTTCTTTTTCTCGTCGATTCCGAGTCGGCGCCGGCCTTCAAGGCGGCGCGACGGCACGGCGACTGCTTAGCCAAACCTTTCAATCCCTACGAGCTCAAGGAAAAAGTGGCGGGCCTTCTCGCGGAAACGCCCGCCCCCGCAAGACCGCTGTCGTTAGCTTCGGCGGGGAGCTTCCTTCGTTATCTTGATCATCCCTATGTTCCGGCCGGCATCTCCACTCTGGCAAAAAAATTTGCCTCGACGCCGCTGCCGCTGCTCATTGTGGCGGAGGCAGGGTGCGGCCAAGACTCGCTCGCGCGCGCGATCCACGCGCTCAGTGATGCCGCCGGACCGTGGCTTTCGGCTCACGCCTTGGAGGTCGGCGCATCTCAGCTGCAGGCCAGGATTGCCGGTACGCTCTCGGCTGAAAGTCCATCCCAAGCTCTCACGCTGTTTGTCAAAGATATCGACCGCCTGAATCTGTCTGAACAGTCCGCCTGGTTGGATTTCTTGGCGCAAGAAGAAGAAAAGGGGAGAGAGTTTTGGCTCATCTCGAATTCGCGCGCGGATCTGCTTGAAAAAGTCTATCGCGGAGAATTTCTCGATGCGCTCTATTACCGGCTCGGCACGTTGACCCTTCGGCTGCCGCCGCTTCGCGACCGGCAAGTCGATATCCCGATTCTCGCCGACCGGTTGGCCGAGGAATTGTCTGGGCGTCTCGGTCTTGGAAAGGTAAGCTTCTCGCCCGCCGCCGTGGACCGGCTGCGCAACTATCTGTGGTTCGGCAATCTGGAAGAGATGGAGGCCGTGATCGCAAGGACGCTGACGATGCATCGAAAGGATCCGATCGACGCTCCCGACCTGATTCTGATTGAACCTTGGCAGGAAGCGCAGCGCTCGACGGCTCCCGAACGGCGGAACGCGCCGCCCGAGCAGCCGGCGCAAAAGGCGCCGAGCCCGCCGGCGCTGCGGGAAAAAAGGCCTGAGCTGCCGCGCGACAGCTATTCTCAGGAGGTCAAGATACTCATCAGCGAGCTCGCCCACGAGCTCAAAAACCCCATGGTCGCGGTCAAAACCTTTTCCCAGCTCCTGGCGGACCGTTTCGACGATCCGACGTTTCGCGTGCGCTTCCAGCAAACCGTCAACAGCGATATCCAACGCATGGACGAGCTGCTCGAAGCGCTGCTCGATTTTTCTCGCTTCAGCCAGCCGGCCAAGGAAAAATGTTTACTCTACGAGCAACTTCGCCGCGTGGAGGAAGAGCTGCTTCCGGAATGCATCAAGCGGGAAACGGCTCTGCAGTGGGGAAAGAGGGGAGAGGCGGCCGCCGTTTTCGCGGACAAGGCGCAGTTGCTTTTCGCGTTCAAAAATATTCTGCGCGCTGCCCTCGGCCAGGTGAAGCCCAAGAGCGAGATCCAGATGGACGTCGAAGGCGAGGGGAAAGTCGCCATTTCATATTTTCGCGAAGCCGTGGGGATCAATCCGTTGAATGAATATCTTGGGGTGGCGGCGAGCAATGGCGAGGAATCTCTGCCGCTGCGCATCCTGCTGGCCAACCTTCTGCTCGAACGGAACGGCGGCGGGATCAAGATCGACTATCCCGAACAGGGAAAGGCGAGGATCCGCGCTCAACTTCCAGTCCTATGATAAGGGGGTGTGATTAAAAATCATGGGTCAAACGTCGATTTTGGTCGTCGATGATGAGACCGGCGTAAGGGAATCGATTCGCCTTATATTCGGTAAAGAGTTCCGTGTTCACGAGGCGCGCTCGAGCGAAGAAGCGATCCAAAAGGTCAAACAGGAAATGCCGGATATCGTCCTGCTCGACATCCTTATGCCGGGCGCGGACGGTCTGGAGACTCTCAAGCAGATAAAGACAGTGCATCCAGACTGCCAGGTGATCATGCTGACGGCGCTCAACACGGCGCGAACGGCGTTTACCGCTAAGGAGACCGGCGCGTTCGATTATGTGACCAAGCCCTTCGACGTCGATGAGCTGCGTCTAAGAGTGGACCGGGCGCTGGAGAAGAGCGAGCTTTCGAGAGAGCTTGAACGGCTACAGGAGGAGGTCGGGCGAAAATACGGCATAGAAAATATTGTCGGCAACTCCAGGATCATGATGGAAATTTTTAAAACTGTGAGCATGGTCGCTAAGAGAAAGAGCACCGTCCTGGTTACCGGCGAGAGCGGCACGGGAAAGGAGCTGATCGCACGCGCGATTCATTATAACAGCGAGCGCCGGAACAAGCCGTTCGTGGTCGTGAACTGCGCCGCGCTTCCCGAGAACCTGATCGAGAGCGAGCTGTTCGGTTACGAGAAGGGCGCGTTTACCAACGCCTATCAGAGAAAGATCGGCCACTTCGAGAGCGCTCACGGCGGCACGCTTTTTCTCGACGAGATCGGCGAGCTTGCGCTCGGCACGCAGGCCAAACTCTTGAGGGCGATCGAGACCGAGACGTTTACCCGTCTCGGCGGGACCGACGAAAGCAAAGTGGACGTGAGAATCATCGCCGCGAGCAACCGCGAGCTGGGAAAGCTGGCCAAAGCCGGCGGATTCCGCGCGGATCTTTTTTACCGGCTGAACGTCGTGTCGATGAATCTGCCAGCGTTACGCGAGCGAAAAGAGGACGTGCCGCTGCTGGTGGATCATTTTCTCAAACTCAAGGCGCGGGAAAATTCCGTTGCGCCCAAGAAGCTGTCGGCGCCGGTCGTCGATTGCATGCTCTCCTATTCCTGGCCCGGCAATGTGCGGGAGTTGGAAAACCTCATCGAGCGACTCACGGTATTGACTCCGCACGAGACGATCGCGATGGACGACCTGCCGATGGAGATGGTCAGCCATGAGCCGGCCGGCTCTCTCAAGGAAACCGTCCTCGACGGCTCGCGGCCGCTAGGCGAGGCCGTCGACGAGTTCGAGCGGGCGATCATTTTGCGCGCGCTGCAAAAGACTGGGTTCAACCAGACTAAAGCGGCATCGCTTCTGGGCACCAGCCGCAGAGTATTGCGCTACCGGATGGAAAAACTTCAAATCAGCGATGCAGTGCCCGAAGGCGAAAGCGCAAAGCTGTCCAGTTAAGTTAACGGGTGGGGAGCCACGAGGTATGGCGAGCTTTACCGTCAGTCCACTGAGTATTGAACAAAGACCGGCTTGACCGGGCAATTTCCGTCCCTTCTATAGGCTGGAGCCGGCGAGAATCCACGTAATTTCAGCGGGTTCCGTTTTTCCTTTCACTGGCACATCAATTGCTGTTTCCAGGGCCATCAACTGTTGGTGGTGTATCCCATGGAAGAGAAGGCAAACATCCTGGTTGTAGACGACGAGACGGGGCCAAGGGAATCGCTGAAGGTAATCCTCAAGCCGTACTATAACGTGTACGCGGTGGAAAAAGCGGCGGATGCTATTGAGATGCTCAATCTTATTCCCGTCGATCTTGTGACATTGGACCTCAAGATGCCGGGGCTGTCCGGAACGAAAGTGCTGGAGAAGATCAAGGAGCACGATCCCGATATCGAGGCGATCATCATCACGGGTTACGGTTCCATGGACACGGCGGTCGAAGGGTTGCGGCTGGGCGCGTTCGATTATATCTCCAAGCCGTTCGACGTGAAGCACATCCTGGGGCTGGTGCGGCGCGCTTTGCAGCGCCGGCAGGCCCGGGTGGAACTCAAAAACGTCAAATCCGAATTTCTCGCCAACATCTCGCACGAACTCCGCACGCCGCTCAGCGTCGTTATCGGGTTCGTCTCGATCCTGCTCGATCAGCTCATCGGGCAGCTCACGGAGCAACAGCAGAAGGCCCTGGAGCGGGTCTATAAAAATTCCGGCGAACTCCTCGAGCTGATCGACAACGTCCTGACCTTGACCTCGCTGAACGCAGGCGACCTCGTGCTGGTCGAAGAGGAGTTCGATGCGGCTGCGATGGCGCGGGAGTGCGTCAGTCGGTACCGCAAGCTGATTGACGAAAAGTCGATCGCGATTTCTGTACAGGCACCGGCGGAATTACGCGTCACGAGTGACTCCGCGAAGGTGGCCCGGATCGTGCAGAACCTGCTGCATAACGCTATCAAATTTACGCCCGCCGGCAAGAAAATCACCTTGAAGCTCGGGAAATCGCAGAAAAAAGATTTTCTCCAAATCGACATCGCCGACACGGGCATGGGAATGCCCGAGCAGCACATCGAGCGCCTGTTTCAGCCATTCCAACAAATGGACAGCACGCTGCGCCGTCAGTTCTCAGGCCTGGGCCTCGGTCTGACCGTGGCGCGGCGCTTGACCGATTTTCTCGGCGGCACTCTCCAGATTAAAAGCGAGCGCGATCTTGGGACCCAGGTTGCGGTGGAGATTCCGAATCAGCCGGCCCATCACACGGACAAAATTTCCCGGCACAGCCTCTAACCGTACTTTGCCCAGGGAGGGACAGCGTGCGGAAGATCCTGGTGGTCGACGATAACCGAGATAATCAAGACATACTTATTTTTCGACTACAACTCTTGGGGGGCTTCGAATTCCTCGTCGCATCCAACGGAAAAGAAGCCTTGGATGTCGCCGCACGCGCAAAGCCCGATCTGGTCCTGATGGATCTCCGAATGCCCATTATGGATGGGTATGAAGCCACGCGGGCGCTGCGGCAGACCGAGTGGGGCAAGGATTTGCCGATCATCGCCGTCACCGCAGGCTCCGCCGAAGAACACCGGGATAGGGCGTTCAAGGTCGGCTGCAGTGACTTCATCCCCAAGCCGATTATCGACTACGCCCTGGTGGAAAAAAAGATCCGCACGATGCTAGACGCTAGGAGCGCGGCGCGCCGGTAATTTTAGCCCTCGCCTCATTCCACCCAACAAGACCACGGCTTTTTCCCCCGACTGCACCAGCCCGTTAAGCGGCTAACCCGCATAAATCGCGGCGATTAATCCCGAGTTTGGGCCGTTTCAGCGCCGCTAATGTTACTGAAGCATCCGCCGATATTCTCTACGAGGTGGGCTACCTGTAGGAAAACGGCGCGGTATGGAGTCCCAGGGAACTATTTAGGCCGCCGAAGCATTTATTCGATCGCTCCGTTCCTTCCCAGATAGTCAGAATCGGCCGAAACTATGTCCAACGTTCACGCGCTGGTGGTTTATGGGCTTGGGGGCGCCGTCGGCCCGGTTCAGAAACTTCTCGAAGAGCGGCGTCTGTCCGTCCACCTGAGCAGCAGCTGGGAGGAAGCGGAGCAGGCCTATTCCTTCCTCTTAAACGAGATCAAATATATTTTCGTCGACGTCACGATGTGCCACGGAGCGGGGTGGGAGAGATTCGTCTATCGGTCAAGGATAGGCGGCTCCAGCACGATTCTGGTCACGTTTCAGCCCGAGTTTCCACAAACCCTCCAGCATCTTCTCGGTTGTCAAGTCGAAGCAAGCGTTCGGGAGAACGTTGAAGAATTGAGCGTATCTCCAATTATCGCCGAAGGCGCCAAGTTCCGCGAGGTTTTAGACTTGGCCAGCCGTTATGCCAAGCACGACGTGACGGTTCTAGTCACCGGAGAGACCGGTACCGGAAAAGAAGTCGTGGCGCGCTACATCGGCGATCAGAGCCCGCGCAAGGACGGGCCGTTCGTCGCGTGCAACGTCAATGCAATTCCGGATACCTTGGTGGAAAGCGAGCTGTTCGGTCACGTTAAAGGCGCCTTCACCGGCGCCGACAGAAATAAAAAAGGATTGATCGAGTCGGCCGAAGGCGGGACGCTGTTTCTCGACGAGATCGGCGATCTATCGCTGCCGATTCAGCTCAAGCTCTTGCGCTTTCTGGAAAGCCGGGAGTATTTCAAGATCGGCGACTCGTCCGCGAAAACCGCCGATGTGAGAATCGTCGCCGCCACCAACAGAAATCTCGAGCAGGCGATCGCGAACCACAGCTTCCGCAAGGACCTTTATTATCGGTTGAACAGCGCCCGGATCATCTTGCCGCCGCTGCACGAGCGCAAAGAAGACGTGCTGCCGCTGGTCGAGCATTTTATTCGCCGCGCCTCCG
This sequence comes from Binatia bacterium, assembly GCA_036506735.1. Lineage (GTDB taxonomy): Bacteria > Desulfobacterota > Binatia > UBA9968 > UBA9968 > JAJPJQ01. Next base: position 14,558 of record DASXRG010000262.1, read on the forward strand.
GTCCCAATGCCAAGGCCAAAAAACTCAGCAGCTCGGTGAAGGCCCTGGTTTTGGACTATCCCTGGCCGGGTAATGTCCGGGAGCTCAAGAACGTCGTCGAGAGCGCTTTGATGGTGTGCGACGAGCAATACTTGACGGTTGCTGACCTGCCGATGCATTTGCAGAAATACGCCGCCGGTCACTCAATGGAAATCGGCGCCCAGGCGATTCGGACCATCGAGCAGGCGGAAAGGGAAGTGGTGGAGGAGGCAATCCGAAAGGCTGATAACAACAAAGTGAAGGCCGCCGAGTTGCTTGGCATATCTCCCCGAACACTCTATCGCAAGCTAGCAAAATTTGCCGCGGCAGCCGAGCAAAGTTATTCCCATCAGGAACTCAGCAAGATGGCTGTCTAGACAGCCATCGACGAATTGGTTTCCAAAAAACTCGAAGATTTTGAGCGCAAGCGACCTAGCGGGCGATCACCATTCGGGCTTCGCTTGAGAGGTCGACGGCCGGGATAAACCACACCACGGGCGTGAAAGAAGAGGTCACTTGGACCACGACGGTGCTCCCCGGGTTGGGGGGAGCGGGCCAGGTCACGTTCACGGTCATAGGCCGCCCCACGGCTTTGCTCTGAACGTAGTCACCGATCTGGGTCGCGGAGGCGGTGCAGGACGAGCCGTCGGGAAGAACACAGGTGCTCCCGCGAACCATCGCATAGCGAACTCCCTCTCTCGCGGCTTCCGAGACAATGTTGTAGTTAAAGATCAATCGACTGCCTTCAAAGATGCCCAAGATCACCATCAGGAAAAGGAGAAGGATCAGGGCAAACTCTACTGTGCTCTGGCCCGCCTCGGCTCGAATCACTTTTCTCACCCTTCACTGCACCCGCATTTCTGCGGATCTTGTTATTGTAAGCGTGTCGGCGACCCAGGGATAGCTGTAAAGCAGGCTAAAGTCCTTGGTGACTATGGTCCTGACGTAGACGACGGCCGCGATGCCGCTCCCGCAGCTTGCCGGTGGGATTGGAAAATCGGTATGCTTCGTCGTCGTTGCATCGCTCGGACAGCGCCAGTACATGTCGGCTGTGGTCACGTCGCTTGTGGTCAAGCCTACATCCGCGCCAGTAGCCACTGCCGCCGCTGTCATGCCCGCAGAATCTGTCTGATTGTGAAATCCATACTCCGCGCCCGCGCGCGCCGCCTGGGTCACCGCCATTGCAAAATAAAAGATTCGTCCCAGATCGATCGTCGGCAGGAGTAGCAGGACGAGAAACGGCAAGAGCAAAGCAAATTCAACCAGGGCTTGGCCCTTATTCGATATAGATTTCATCTTCATTCCGCGAGCACCACATTTCCGGGGCCCGATGGAGCGTTCGTGGGCTGCGCAAAACAGGTTGAACCCGAAATTGTGATAATATCGGCAATGAGCACAGTGCGAGATTCGGAGCAACTCCCTCCAGAAAAAGAAAGGACGGCGCCGGGAACGTAGATTGTCCCATTGAAGATTTTGTTAGAGCCTCCCGACATCGCGGCCGGAATCGGGTTAGTGCGGCCCTGGAACAGGATAACACCTTTATAGGTTCCACTGGTCGGAGCCGAGAGCCTCACGGCACCGGTTCCGGCGAAGCTGACGCTTCCTCCTGCTGCGATATAAAAAGTTACCCCGTTGCCCGTGACGGTTGCGTTACCGCCTATCGTGAAGCCGCCGACGATATAATAGGTGCCTGGATTGAAGGTCCACGCCTCGTTGCCACTAACGGCAATCGTACAATAGGTACCCGGGTTAAAATTCCGCTGTGTCGGTAGCGGTAGAATGCAGGGGAGACTGGGGGTGGGCGCCGGTAGACTTCTCAGCGGATCGGACTTTGCCGGAGCATTGGTTCTTGGGGTGGGGGTGGCACAACCGCCTGTGTAGTTTCCCACGATGTCGATTTCTTTGACGTGCACACACGCGCCTCCATTGAGGATCATCGCAGTGCTAGAGCTTGATCTGACATAGACGCCGCACTCTGCGGCGTTAATATTGGCGGTGCCAGCGACCGTCAATCCCGTGACCGCCAAGGGATTCAGTGCCCAGATGCACTCGGGCAAAGGCTTAGGGCCGGCGACAGCTCGGGCCGCAACTGTGGCGGTGCTGAAGTCGTCGGATGAGAATAGAGAGAGGACGCGAACAAAGAAGGTCGATTTCCTCTGATTAACGATCACCTCGATATAGTCGTCGCTGGCGCTATACTGGCCGCTCGCTGGCGGACTGTTGACTGTGACGTTTACGTTGTCCACCCCTTTTGTAAACCCGTTTAAGGCCGCGTCGTCCTCGGCCGCCGTGGTGATCGCAGTTATGTTACTGCCCTTCCGTGTCTCTAGGGCTCCTGCAACGGCAGCGCTATCAGCGGCCGTCTGCATGTTCCTTTTGAGCTGGAAAAGGAACCCTGCATCTATGGCTACCCCGATGATGCCTACAACCGGAATCAGCAATAAGGCGGCCAGAACGATGACCTGTCCGCCTTGGGACTCTGCGTACCTGTAAAGAAATGGCTTCCGCATGATTTCGTTTACCCGACTTCGTTCAGTTGGGTCTCTCTCAAATCGTCGACGGCCGAAGATTCGGCGAGCGATATGTCTAATTGGTCTCCGGCCTCGGTGCGAGATTTTCGGATCGACCCCTTGGGCAGCTCCAACGCGCTGTAGGCCGCCAGATGAATCTTGGTGGCGCGATAGGGAACCATGGCGGGGACCGTGTCCACGACTTTATTGTGCCTGTCCAGGAAAATGACGTCGATCGGGAACTTCATCCCGACCGTATGAATCGCCTTGCTGGGGACCAGCCACAACGCTTCTTCAGGCCCCAGCTTGTTTCTTTTGAGCAGTCCCAAGAGCCGAGTCAAAAAGCTGTCCGCCTTTCTGACTTTGGTCGCGAGCCAAGTTTTCTTGTCAAGATTGATGATCGGCATGTCAGCGGCCCACTCCCGTGGCAAAGAGTTTGAATATGTTTACCAGCGTCGGCGCGAAGACGACCAAAAACACCGCGGGCAGAACGAAAAGACCGATGGGAAAAATAAGCTTGATGACGGCTTTCCTGGCCGCCTCTTCCGCCTTGTGGCTGCGCTTGTCGCGCATCGTGCTGGCATAAACTCTGAGCGAGCGGCCGATACTTCCGCCCAGCTCTTCCGTTTGGTTCAAGAAAGTCAACAAACCTCTCAACTCATCGAGATCGGTCCGTTCGGCCAGGCGGGAAAGCGCCTCCCGCCGCGCCATGCCGGCATGGATTTCCCGGGTCATTAATTGGAACTCTTCCCCGATGACCAATCCTTGTTTTACCTGTTCAGTCGAGACGCGAACCAGCGCCGCGTCCAGGGCCAAGCCGGCCTCGACGCAGATGACAAGGAGGTCCAGAGTGTCGGGCAGAGATTCCCTGATCGCCAGCGTACGCGCCTTGGCTTTGCGCTTGAGGCTGAGCTGCGGCAGCATGTATCCGACCGCCGCGAACGCGGCGACCAGCAAAATCATCTTGAGCAACGGGGTGAGAGCTAGGAAGGCGACAACGATTGCGAACATCCCCAATGTCCCTGCCAAAAAGATCCGGACGCCCCAGAAGACACGGACGGCCCGCTCCCAAGGATAGCCGGCGCGATAGAGAAGCTGGCGCGACTTATCGTACCGGGCCGGCAGGGCCTTTTCACCAAGAAAAAAATCCGTAATCCGCTCCCATATCGTCTCCGACTGGGCAGTTAATACCCGGACCGGAGTCGGCACGTTCGCCGGAGCCGCGGCGATTGAGCCGAGTCGCCGCTGGATGATTTCTTGTTCGCCCGCCGGCTTCGGCGCGAGGAAGATATACAGGAAACTTCCGACGAGACCGAATATTCCAAAGGCCAAAATCAATTCCATAGCATCCGCGGTTCCTATATGTGGATCTGAATAATCTTGCGGAAAAAGAAAATTCCGACGACTTCCAAGAGCAGAGCGACGAAAAACATCGTTCGCCCCACCGGATTATTCAAAGTCTCCATGATCAATTTCGGGTCCATGGTGAACATGAAACCGGCCAAAGCCGGCGGCAGCGAGGAAACGACCCAGGCGCTCATGCGATTTTGCGCCGTCAGGCTCTTGATCTGCCTTTCGATCCTGAATCGATCGCGCACGACGTCGGCGAGGTTTTTGAGCATCTCCGAGAGGCTGCCGCCGATCTCTCTCTGTACGCCCATGGCAATGGTCAGAAGGCGCACTTCCGGCAGCGGAATTCGCTCCTGCAACCCTTTCAAGGCATCCGCGAGCGGAAGTCCGAGGTTCATTTCTTCCATAAAAACCGAAAATTCCGTGCCGATCGGGTCGGGCATCTCCTTGGCTACGAACACCATCGACTGAGTCAGTCCCAGGCCGGCCTGCAAGCCCTGTCCGATCAGATCCAAAGCATCCGGCATTTGCTCGAGAAAGCGCCGCAGCCTTCTGCGCGCAAGCTGCTTGGCGTAGAGATAGGGAATAAAGGAAGCGCCGATGCCGGCGGAGAGGGCCACGCTGAAACTCCAGCCGAACAACATCAAAAACGCCAGTGTGATCGCCCCGGCGAAATGCGAGAACAAAAGAAATAGCGCCGGGCTGACATCCAGATTCGCCCGCTCCAGGAGGAGCGTCACGTTGCGTATGAAGTCAACGCGATCCAAAACGTTGTTGAGCCACGGAATTTCACTGTAAGACGATTCCTTGAGCAGCGCGCGCACTTCCGCCTGGGAGGCGTCCGGACGGCTGAGGATGGCGTCGAGCCGTTTGCGAATGCGGGCTTGTGGCGAGGTCTGAATCGCAGTGGCCAGGAAGAGGACCATGATGATCAGGCTCGCCGCGGCCAAAAAAGCGAACAAGACGACGAAGACCAAGCTCATAAAGCCCTCTTCTTTGCCGAATGCACCACGGGCAGGAAATAGTTGTTAGGAATCTTGTGGCCGTGGCTCTCGAGACGATCCAAGAAGCCGGGCATGACTCCGGTGGCGGCAAATTCGCCGATCACCTTGCCGTTTTCGATGCCTCTTTGCCGGAAGAGAAAGATTTGCTGCGTTGTGACGACGTCGCCTTCCATGCCGGTGACTTCGCAAACCTCGATCAGCTTACGGCTGCCGTCGCTCAAGCGGGACAACTGCACGATCACGTCGAGGGCCGAGGCGATTTGCTCTCGCAAAGCCCTTTCGGGCAGGCGGACGCCGGACATGAGCATCATCGTCTCTAGACGGGAGATCGCGTCGCGGGCGGTGTTGGCGTGAACCGTGCTGATGGAGCCGTCATGGCCGGTATTCATGGCCTGGATCATGTCGAGGGCCTCGCCGCCGCGCACCTCGCCCAAGACGATCCGATCAGGCCTCATACGCAGCGCGTTGCGCACCAGATCTCTCTGCGTCACCGTGCCTCTGCCTTCGATGTTCGGTGGGCGGGTTTCGAGGCGGACCACATGCTCCTGTTGTAGCTTCAGCTCCGCGGAATCCTCGATCGTGACGATGCGTTCCGTCTCGGGAATAAAGTTGGAAAGGCTGTTCAGCAGAGTCGTTTTGCCCGCGCCGGTTCCACCGGAGACGAGAATGTTGAGGCGCGACTTGACGCAAGCCGCTAGGACTTCGGCCACCTGCTCGGGCACCGAGTCGAACTCGATCAGACTTCTCATGGTCAGAGGCTCGGACCCGAAACGCCGGATGGAAAGTATGGGACCGTCCAGCGCGAGAGGGGGAATGATCGCGTTCACGCGCGATCCGTCGGGTAGACGGGCATCGACCATCGGCGAGGATTCGTCGATCCGGCGGCCCACGCGCGACACGATCCGGTCGATGATTTGCATCAAATGCGCGTCGTCGCGAAAGCTGACGTTCGCCTTCTCCAATTTGCCGTGGCGCTCCACATAAACCAGTCTGTGATTATTGACTAGGATATCGGTGATCTCGGAATCCTTCATCAAAGATTCGAGCGGGCCGAGACCGAAAGCTTCATGTTGAACCTCGGTCACGAGCCGCTCGCGGTCGGCGCGGCTGAGGGGGAGCGACTCCGCCATCACCATTTCTTCCAGGATGCGGCGGATCTCCACCTTCACCATCTCCACCTCTAGGCTGGAGAGTTTCGGCAGGTCGAGCGTGTCGATCAGCTTCCGGTGGATGCGCAGCTTGAGGTTCTGAAAAAAATGGTCGTTGGCCATGTTTTGCCCGGTCGCGGGAAAACGGGCGCCGTTTCCCTCCCGCGAAGGAATTTCGCTTCTGCCGAAATTAACGTCGGAAGATCGCATGCGTTATTACGCCTCTTTCCTTCGCCCCAAGGACGGAAGCCATTGGCCCAGTAGCCCACTTTTTTTCTCTTCTTCCTGGTTCGTAGTCGCGGCCTGCAAGAGCGGCCCCTGGGTGAGCCGGTCGGCCAGTTCCAGATATCTCTTGGCGATTTCGGACTTTGGGTCGCTCTCCAGAATCGATACTCCCTGGTTAACCGCCGCGATGACCGTCGGGTAGTCGTTAGGCAGCGTCCAGAAAACTTTTATGCCCAACGCCTTTTCCACCGCATCCACCGTCATGATTTTGCTCTTGATATAGCGGTTCAAGATCAGCCGGATCTTCGAGTCGTAACCGCCGAGCCGGTCGAAGAACTCCAAGGCCCGGCGGCTGCTTTTTAACGACGGGATATCCATTTCGCTGACAAAGAGAATCTCGTGCGATTTATCGAGCGCGACCGAGACCATGTCGTCGAATTCCTTGGGGGCGTCCACGATGACATAATCGAAGGACTGCTCCAGGGCCGTCAGGATTTGCTCGACGTCGTTAGGCTTGATAGTGTTGGCGTCCTCAGCATGGAACGGCTCGGACAAGACTCGAACGCCCGAGCTGTGCTGCACCAAGGAACCTTCCAGCAGCATGTGATCGATGCGCTTTAAATTTTTTATCAAATCGATAATCGTGTAGTACGCGTCCAGGTTCAGGAAACTTGTCACCGAGCCGAATTGCAGCACGAGATCGACGATGCACACCGATTTTTGATGATTCGACGCCAGCGCCACCGCCAGGTTGGTCGCCACCGTGGTGGTTCCCACGCCGCCCTTGTTGGAAAACACGGTGATGATGTCGCCGCGTTGGGGATTTTTCGCCGATTGAAGATTGATCTTGGCGCGGATTCGCTCGAGCGCCTGCAACACGGTCGGCCAATGGAACGGCTGCGACAAAAACTCTTCAGCCCCGGAGCGCATCGCTTCGAGGATCACTTCCGGGTCTTTGCTTCCCGAGGTCACGACCAGCCGGATATGGGGCAACTTGGACTTGATGTCCTGCGCCAGCGCCAGCGCCTTGGCCGGCTCGCGGCTCAAGTCAAAGATGGCTATACCGGGCCCGGTCTTGGTTCGGATGCTCTCGAAGGCGTCCTCAAAGCTGCGAATCTTGTCGCTGACAAGAAAGTTGCCTTCCTTTTCAATCTGCTGGCGCAAGGAGACCAGCGATAAATTATCCTGTCCGATCAATACTACTGGTATCTTCATATTTTTTTTCTTCCCGCTGTCTCCTCAAGATTATCGGTCGCCGGGACCTCCTTCTTTATTCGCTTTTCCTTTTCAAGGCTGAACCGGACCTGGTACCAGCGGTACCTGCCGCATATCCGGGTCGTCATATCTTTCAACCGACGGAATTTCCGGCTTCTCTCCGGGCTTCAACGGCTTCACGATTTTCGGCGTAATCACAAAAATCAGTTCGGTTTCCTCATCTCTGAAACGCGTGCTGCGGAAAATTGTACCCAGGATCGGGATGTCGCCCAAAAACGGGATCTTGGTAAGATCCCTCAGAGTCTTGCGGTCGAGCAAGCCGCCGATGATCAGAGTCTCCCCTTCGTGCATCTCGACGCGATTGACGCTCCGGCGGACCTTGAGACCGGGAACGGAGACGCCGGAGACCGTAACCGATACCGACTGATCGATCTCGCTGACCTCGGGAAAGACCCTGAGGTCGATGGTCTTGGACCACGTGATCGTGGGAACGAAGTCCAGGCGCACTCCGAAGGGCTTGAATTCTACGGTGACTTGATCCCGCGTGGCGATGGGAATTGGAAATTCTCCGCCGGCCAAAAAGCCGCCGGAGCGCCCGTTTTTCATCACGAGGCGAGGTTGGGCGAGAATCTGCGTCACGTCGCGATTCTGAAATAAGCGAAAAACGTTTGTCATCGCGAATCTGTTTCCGACCCAGGACACGACGCCGGAGGTTCCCCCGCCAAACGTGGTTGTTGGCGGAAAGGTGCTGGGGTCCGACAACAGGCTGCCCGCTGGAAAACCGGCCTGGGTGCCGCCGCGACTGAGGACCGCGGTTTTGCCGCTAAGCACGGCGAAGTCCAATCCCAAATCCCTGAGTTTGGTCAAAGAGACTTCCGCGACAATCACGTCGAGTTGAACTTCCTGGATTTCCCGGATCACCAGCAGATCGATGATCCCCTGTAGGGATCTTCGATTGCCCCATCTACCGCTATCCGTGAGCGCCGCCTCCTCGGTAAAGGCCAACTGTCCGCCGCCGGCAAAGGCGGTGCCCGTCTGCGGCAGCCGAATCGCGGGCGTGCTAACCGTGACCGTCTGGCTCGGCGCCGGCGCGACTTCCTTGGCCGGAACGGGCGGCAGGTAAGTTTGGGCGATCTCCAGCACTTTGTCGTAAATCACTTCGTTGGAAACTTCGCCCCTGAGCACGAGCGCGGTGCCGGAAGTCGAAACCTGAATGGCTTCGCCGGGCAACATAAGCTTGAACTGCCTTTGCAAAGCGGCGATATCGGCGACGACCAGAAGATCGAAGTTGATCGCGCCGCCCTGCTGATTCCAAACTATCAGAGACGTGGCGCCGACCGACTTTCCGTTGATGAGGATTTGGTCCGGAGCGACTACGGAGACCTCGGCAATCTCCGGTTGGGTTACAGAAACTCGCGTCGCCTTTTCTCCCACGCGGAAAATCAAAGACTTATTGACCGTAACCGTTATAGAAGGAGGAACGTCCTGGCCGAGCACGCTCGCTTGGGTGCCGACCAAAGCTGCTAAAATAACCAGGCGAACACTCCACTGTTTGACCGCCGTCATCGTTAACCTTGAGTCATATCTCACGTTTTTTTCCCTCCCAGGAATAAGATTTTTTCTGGTGAGGGATTTTACTCTCGTCCTAGAATTCCGCAACCGATTTTTTATTTCCCAGGTA
>DASXRG010000263.1:0-2507 GCA_036506735.1 Binatia bacterium
GCGGATCTACGCGATGGGTGGTGAGCGATTTAAATCTACAGGGGAATTAACCGCTTATGAGCCTGTAGCTGATGTTGCGGTTTATGATGCGAAAACCAACGCCTGGGAAGTTCTGCCGCCGTTGCGCTACCGGCGCGATCATCTGGTCGCCGGCGCGATCGGCGGGCGCGTCTACGCCGTCGGCGGGCGCGACCGGCCCAACTATACGCTGCAAAACATCGAGGAATTCAATCCGGCGACGCGCGCGTGGACCGAGCGCGCGCCGATGCCGACGGGACGCTCGGGCGGAACCGCCGCAGTCCTCAACAACCGGCTTTATATATTCGGCGGCGAGGGCAACGCCGACAACACGTCGCTGGGAACTTTTAATCACGTCGAGTTCTACGATCCCGCCCGCGACGCCTGGACGCAGCTCGCGCCGATGCCGCTCGGGCGCCATGCGATCGGCGCCGCCGTCGTCGGCAACCGTATCTACTTGCCCGGCGGCAGCATCATCCAGGGCGGACGCGCGCCCGGCACGACGGCGATCGTAGACGCATTCGAGCCGAATTGAAGATCGTCTCTGCATCTAGCGTCTCGATGCGATGGCTTAGAAACTTCGTGACCTTCGTGCTCTTCGTGGTGCTAAACTTTTGACCACGAAGGACACGAAGGAAGAGATGAAGGACAAGAGGGAGATAAAATGAATCAGCGACGCTTGGTTTTGATTTGGACCCTAACGGTAGTTTTGGCAACAGGAATAAGCGGCTCACTCGCGTTCGCGCAGGAAAAACCGACGGAAGAAAATGCCGCCGCGCGCGCGCCCCGGCCGCGCATCGACGCCGCCAGCTCACTGTCTTTGGAAGAGGCGCGGATCATCATCGAAGCAGCCGTCGCAAGAGTGCGGGCGGAAAAGGCGCACGCCGCGATCGCGGTCGTCGATGACAACGGCAACCTCGTTTCGATGGACCGCATGGACGGCACGTCGAGCTTCTTCGCGCGCTTCGCCGTCGGCAAAGCCGTCGGGGCCGTGGCGCTGCAGCAAACCACCGCGGAATCCTCCGATCAATACAAGGTGAATCCGCAGCGCTTTCTGAGCGCGCTCAGCATGCTTCAAGGGGAAATATTGCTGATCCGCGGAGGCTTTCCTTTGATTGTGAACGGCCGCATCGTCGGCGGGGTCGGGAGCGCGGGACACGGCGGTGACGGCGACGTGGAGGCCGCCAAGGCCGGCATCGCCGCCTGGGAGAAATTCCGGCAAAGCCGCAAGTAGGGCGGAGCATGAAAAGTTTAACCTTCTGGTTGGTGGTTTTTGTGCTGTGGAATTCCGAACTCGCGGCGCAGGCGCCCTTCTTTCAGGGCAAGACGATAAGAATCGTCGTCGGATATCCGGCGGGCAGCTCGCACGATCAGTGGGCGCGGCTGATCGCTCCCCATCTGAGCAAGTATCTTCCGGGAAATCCCGCCGTCATCGTGCAAAACATGACCGGCGCGGGCTCGATGGTGGCGGCGAATTACGTCTACGGCGTCGCCAAGCCCGACGGTCTGACCCTCGGAGTCGTCAACGCCGCGCTCTATTTCGAACAGGTCCTGGGGCACAAGGAGGCCCAGTTCGACTGGTCCAAGTTCACCTGGGTCGGCAGCTCCACGCGAACGAATGCGATGCTCTACATGTGGGCCGACACTCCTTACAAGACCATCCACGACGTCCGCAATGCCGCCGTGCCGCCCAAATGCGGCGCCACCGGCACCGGCAATACAGGATACTACATGCCGAAATTGCTCGAACAGACCATCGGCGCGAAATTCAACCTCGTGACCGGCTATCAAGGGGGCGCCGACATCGAGCTGGCGGTCGAGCGCGGCGAAGTCCAGTGCCGCGCCTTTACGATCCAGGTCTTTTTCGGGCGCGAGCCTTTCCCTACCTGGCGCAGCAAGGGACAGGTTCGCGTCCTGGTCCAAACCGGGCGGAAACGGGACGCGCGGCTGCCCGACACGCCGCTGCTGAGTGAGCTGATGGATCAGTATCAAACCCCGGACGTCAACCGGCGTCTGGCTACGGTCATGTTGGGCTCGGGCGAATTCGGCAGCTGCCCGACGATCGGTGCTCCGGGAATTCCCGCAGAGCAAGTCAAGGCGCTGCGGGCCGCGTACGCGAAGGCGTTTAGTGATGCAGCTCTCGTGGCTGAAGCCAAAAAGAAAGGGCTCGAGCCGGAGCTGCTCACCGGAGAAGATCTCGAGAGTCTGGCGAAAGAAGCGACCGTCCAGCCGCCCGAGGTGATCGCAGGCATCAGAAAGTTCGTCGGAGAGTGATCTTTCGTACCCAGGGAGGAGCCATGAGCCGATTACCCGCGACTACTTTCGTTTCAACGCGGCGCTGCCGCCCGACAGCCTGGTTGGACTCCTCGTGAATGGATTCGACGTGGCGGCGCCGCAAGGCAGCGTGACGTTCTGAAGGAGATGCGGCTCAATCTTTCGCGCCCGAGAAAGAGAACGCCGGCATCGCCGCGTGAAAGAAATTCCGGCAA
>DASXRG010000264.1:0-2824 GCA_036506735.1 Binatia bacterium
GCCGATCGACATCGCCTGCACGCCCCAAGCCTCGAGCGGCTCGAGCGTCTTGCCGTCTTTCGACTCGGGCCGGCCCGTGATCCCGAGCATCATCGGCTGCGACGGGCCATAAATATCCGCGTCGAGCACGCCGACCTGGGCGCCTTCCGCGGCGAGCGCGAGCGCGAGATTCGCCGCGGTGGTCGACTTGCCGACGCCGCCCTTCCCGCTCGCGACCGCGATGATGTTCTTGACGCCGGAAACAAGCTTGACGCCGCGCTGCACCGCGTGCGCGCCGATCTTGTGACTTATCGCTACCGTCACCTTGCTCGTGCCCGGCAGCGCGGCAAGCTGCCCCTGGACGAGCTTGCGAATTGCTTCGTGCTGGCTCTTGGCGGGATAGCCGAGAATGAGATCGACCGCGACGTTCGCGCCGTCGACCTGCACCCTGCGTATTGCCTTGGCCGAGCCGAAGTCGCGACCGGTGTTCGGGTCGATCAGCGTACGCAGACTCGCCTGGACGTCGGCCTCGGAAATGGGCATCGGCGGATGATCCGGAATAGTTTCGAGCAACGGAACAGTGTAGCGAAAAACGACGCCGCTCGGTACTCAGCGCAAGGTCGCTTTGCTAGAATGCATGATTCCCCTTCTGCAGCAAAGGTTTTCGCAACAATGCCCGGGCGCACCCTGTTCGTGACCACGGCGCTGCCTTACGCCAACGGTCCCTTTCACATCGGCCACATCATGGAGTACATCCAGGCCGACATCTGGGTGCGGTTCCAGCGTATGCAGGGACACCACGTGCACTTCGTCTGTGCCGACGACGCGCACGGTGCGGCGATCATGCTCAGGGCCGAAACCGACGGCACGACGCCGGAGGAGCTCGTCGAGCGCGTGTCGGCGTCGCATCAATACGACTACCAGCGCTTTCATCTGAGCTTCGACAACTGGTATACGACGCACAGCGCCGAAAACGTCGAGCTGTCGCAGGCGATCTATCGCAGCCTCGCGGCTGCGGGTTTGATCTACTCCAAGCCGGTCGAACAGTTCTTCGATCCGCTCAAGAGCATGTTCCTGCCCGACCGTTACATCAAGGGCGAGTGCCCGAAGTGCGGCACGAAGGACCAGTACGGCGACGCCTGCGAAAACTGCGGCTCGACTTACGCGCCGACCGATCTCAAGAATCCGTATTCCGTCCTGACCGGAGCGACGCCTGAACTGCGGCGCTCGGAGCACCTATTCTTTCGTCTGTCGGATCCGAAGGTCGTCGACTTCCTGCGCGGGTGGACTTCGCAGACGCCTTTGCAGACGGAAGTGAAGAACAAGATCACCGAGTGGCTCGGCGCGGACGCGACCGGCGCGAAGCTCGCCGACTGGGATATTTCACGCGACGCGCCGTACTTCGGCATTGAGATTCCACCGACGCCGCAGTTTCCGAAAGTGGGGGGCAAATATTTCTATGTCTGGCTCGACGCTCCGGTCGGCTATCTCGCCAGCCTCAAGAATTACCTCGACACGGGCAAAGCGAAGTACGGCGAAACGCGGAAGTTCGACGAATTCATCGCCGATCCGAGCGTCGAGCAGTACCACTTCATCGGCAAGGACATCGTCTACCACCATACGCTGTTCTGGCCGGCCATGCTCAAGTTCGCGCAGCGCAAGCTCCCGACGAACGTCTTCGTGCACGGCTTCATCACCGTGTCGGGCGAAAAAATGTCCAAGTCGCGCGGCACCGGCATTAGCCCGCAGCGCTACCTCGACGTCGGCATGAATCCCGAGTGGCTGCGCTACTACATCGCCGCGAAGCTTAACGACCGAGTAGAGGACATCGACTTCAACCCCGATGATTTCGTGGCGCGGGTAAACAGCGATCTGATCGGCAAGTACGTCAATATCGCGAGCCGTGCGGCACCGTTTCTGACCAAGTACTTCGAGGGCAGAGTTCTCGCGACGGATCTCGGCCACACCACCACGTATGCGGCAACGATGGAGTGCCTTGGTAGCGAGGACGAAATCGCCGCCGCATACGCCAAGCGTGAATACGGGAAGGCGTTGCGCGAGATCATGCGGCTCGCCGACCGCGTCAATCAGCGGTTCGATCAGGCAAAGCCCTGGGAACTCGCGAAGGATCCCGCGCGGCGCGGCGATCTGCACGCTCTCTGCAGCGATGCGCTTAAAGCATTCGGAATTCTGTCAATTTATCTGGCGCCGATTCTTCCCGAGGTTGCGTCCAAAGTAGCGGCGCTTTTCAAGGTGGACGGCCCGCTCGCCTGGAGGGATCTCAAGACGTACGGCGCGGAGATTGAGAACCGCATTGGCGCTTTCGAGCACTTGATGACCCGCGTCGAGGCAAAGCAAATCGACGCACTGTTCGATGTGCAGGAGGATGCGTCCCCGCCCCGGCCCTCTCCCCCTGACCGGGGCGAGGGAGAAGAGCGCGCAAACGCGACGCAACCGGCCCTCACCCCTTCGTCCGCAGCTGAAGCCGCGCATATCACGATGGACGAGTTCTCGAAGATCGATCTCCGCATCGCCCGGATCGTCAATGCCGAGCACGTCAACGGCGCGGACAAGCTCCTGAAGCTCACCCTCGACATCGGCGACGAACGTCCCCGCACGGTTTTCGCCGGCATCAAGTCGGCGTACCGGCCCGAGGATCTCATTGGCCGTCTGACGCCGATGGTGGCGAATCTGGCGCCGCGCCAGATGAAGTTCGGTCTTTCCGAAGGCATGGTTCTCGCCGCATCGGGCGACGGCCCGGGCATCTTTCTGCTCGCGCCTGACTCGGGCGCAACGCCCGGCATGCGCGTCAAATGATGCGCCGGCGCTCGCGCGCTTTGCGTCG
>DASXRG010000265.1:0-2038 GCA_036506735.1 Binatia bacterium
CAACGGCATCGCGCTGGCTTCGATTCAGGCGCTCTATCAAATGGTTCAAGAAAAAGATCAGCGCATCGCGGCGCTGGAATCGCGCCTCGCGAACTTGGAACAAGGAGCCAAGGGGACGACGCGCTCTCACAGCCCGCTAAACGTCGGCATCCTTTCCAGCGGGTTGATCGGGGCGCTTGCCGTCGGCGGGATCTTCTTCGCGCGCCGCCGCAAAAAATAAACGGATCAGCCCGTACTGAAAAAAGGAGCCGTGCCGAAAGCACGGCTCCTTTTTTATGTGTGTCGATTCTATTCAAACGAGAGCGCGGCGCTGCAGGTGAGACTCCGGTCGAGTTGCGCTGATCCTTTTCGCCCGCGCAACGTGGCGGAAAAGGGTGAAGGCCCGCGTGCTTGCAGCCAATCGTAGAGCAAGCTATCGGCCGAGAGGGGCGCAATATACTCCAAACGGTGCGGCCCGATTTTAAAGGCGCATCCCGTCGCTGCGATGTCTCTGCGTTCAATCCTTGTACCGGCGGAGCCAAGCACCGCTTCGTACCACCGGCTTACCGGCGCCGAATCGTTCAGCGCGACGGTCACCGCGCCGATTCCAGCGGCGCCGTTTTCGTGCCTGGTCTCGCGCGGAACGCGTTCTTCCCGCGGCGTTTCGTCTTGAATTAAAAACGGCGCGACGCCGAGATGCTCGACGCGCGCGAGGGAGAGCAGCCACTTGAGCTGGTAGCCGTCGGGCCGCGTGCGCGACCAGGGCACCGGATCGTCGATATGAACGCCCGCGTCGCGTAGCTTCGCGGTATCGCCCAAAAGATCGTCCGTCTGCATGCAGAAATCGACGAGGCCGCCGCCTCGTTTGAGCGCCGCCCACCAGCGATGTTCCGGATTGGCGCGATAAAAAGAGATCAGCTCGATGTACGAGCCATCGGCAAAAGCGATCAAACTATTATGACTGCCGACGGGATGCTTGCCGCCGGGAACGACGGTGAAGCCGAGGCGGCGGTAGTTGCTTGTGGCCGCTTCCAGATCCGGAACGGCGATCACGATATGATCGATGCCGAGAAGCATAAAAAGACTACGCGAAGGCGGGAACCACCTCATTGAGAAAGCGCGCCAACTGTCCCTGCTGATCCCAGGAGGTCAAACGCAAGGTGATATGCTGCAAGCCGGCATTAAAGTAATTCTTTAACTCCCGGATGCATTCCTCCGGCGCGCCGGCGGTCGTGAATCCCTCGACGAACGCGGCGCTGAAATTGGACGTGTAATATTTATCGAGAAACGCTTTGCTTTCTTCCAGCGCCGCTTTGCGATCCTGCTGGATATTGATGTTATGGTAAAGCGCGTTGCCGAGCTTTGCCGGATCGCGGCCCTCTTCCCGCGTCAGCGCTAGAATGCGCGACCACTGCTCGCGGAACTGCTCCGGGCTGACTTTGTTTGTCATCCAACCGTCGGCATAGCGCGCGACGCGGCGAAAGCTGCGCTCGATCACGGCGTCGGCCGCGCTGGCGCCGTCGCGCCAGGTGAGGCCGGTGGGATTGCTGGCGATCCATATCGGGCAGGGCTGCTGCACCGGGCGCGGCTCCAGGGTGACGTTGTCGAACTGATAAAAACGGCCGTGATGAGAAACGTTTTTCGCGGCGAATAATTGGCGCAGAATTTCGATGCCCTCCACCATGCGCGCGGGCCGCTCCTTCGCCTGAATTCCCATCACGGCGTGCTCCAGCGCCTGGGCCTTGCTCTGCTCATCCGGTCCGCCCATGCAGACCACGAGCCAGCTCCGCCCCTCGGACAAAACGTCGAGACTCGCCCACTGCTGGGCGAAAAGCACCGGATGACGATGCGGGAAGGTCGCCATGCAGCCGACGGCAAGCCGGACTTTCGACGTGACCGCGGCGAGCGCGGAAAGGAGCACCACCGACTCGAAGCGCGGCTTGGCGAGCAGGCTGTCGCCGACCCAGACGGCGTCGAACGCGCCCGAGGCCTCGGCTTGTTTCGTCATGTCGATGAGGTCGCTCACCTTGAGGGCGCCGATGATGACGCCGCGGTTGGC
>DASXRG010000266.1:0-9415 GCA_036506735.1 Binatia bacterium
TCCCACCATGACGCCGAAGTTATCGCCGGCGGTGAGTTTGCGTCCCGCAAGCATGGAAATGGCCGAGCCGATGCGTGCCTCGGGCTCGGGTTCGATGCCCTCGCCAAGGATCGGCAGCTCGCCGCGGCCGTTGCTGATCAAACCGGAAAAGCTCACGCGCGCCGCGCGCGCCACAACTCCTGGAACAGCATCGGCCACACGCTCGATTACATCAGGGCTTTCGATGAGAAAGTCGTACGGATGGTGACCGCCACTGGCGAACTGTCCGCTCTTGTAGATCTGCAGATGCCCGAGCTGCGAGCGGATCGTGGCTTCGCGCAGCTGCAGCAAGATGTCGTCGATGAAGCCTCCGCTCAACACAAGGCTGGCCACCCCGAGGGCGATCGCGGCGAGCGTCAACCCCGACCGCGTTCGCTGGCGCAGAATGTTGCGGCGGGCAAGCTTGAACACGGGTGCCGGACCTCGGTCAGCGGTTGTGCCGGAGCGCGTCGACGATCGGCAGGCTGGCTGCCTTCCACGCCGGATAAACACTCGCCAAAGTCGTCGACATTATGGCGATGCCGCATGCCGCCAGGGCGAGAGGGAAGGTGATTATGATCTGCGCCGAGTAGCCAGTGCGACGTCCGGGGGGAGGCGGCATCGGAATGCCGACATAGGACAGCAACTCGGCAAGCCCGAATCCGATTCCCAGTCCAGCCAGGCCTCCGATAACGCCTAGCAGCACCCCCTCGAGCATGAACAGCCGCAGGATGGCGCCGCGCGGCGTACCCATGGCCATGAGAGTACCGATCTCCCCGGTGCGCTCCAGCACGTTCATGGTAAGCGTGTTCGAGATGCCGAGAATAATGATGACACCGATCAGCACTGCTACGACATAGATCTGCCGCGACAGCAGGACGACGGTCTTCCTGTAGAAATCCGACAGGTCGCGCCAGGAGGCAAGCTCGAAGCGATCGCTCGGAAGTCGAGCGCGGAGATACGCCATCGTCTCGTCGGTATGCTCGGTCGCGTCGAGGCCCACGACCCAGACGTGCGCTCCCCGCAGTTTGAGCAGCTGCGAACCCAGCGCAAGGGGCATGCGCACCGCGCTGTCGTCGTGTCCCTTGACTCCGGTCTCAAAGGTCCCGCGGACGCTGCCCTCGACGGCGTTGATGCCCCCGCCCGGGCGGCTGACGATGAAGCTGACGCGATCGCCGCGCTTGATGCCAAGCGAATTGGCAAGACCGCTGCCGAGAAGCACACCGGAAGGGTCGGCGCCGGAGAGGTTCTCTCCGGTGACGCCAAGCACCTTGCTGATCGACTTGTCGGCTTCCGGATCCACCGCTTCTCCGGTAAAGGCGACCGTGATTTCACCGCTGCTCGCAAGTCCGTTCAAGACGAAGCGTTGGTCGAGCACCACTGCCCCCGGGGCAGAGCGCACGGTCTTGAGCTCGGCCGCGTCCGACGCTAGAAGATAGGCGCTCGGGTCGGCAAATCCCGCAGCGCGAAAGCCCGGGCGCGAAATTTGAATATGCCCCAGACCGGTCTGGATCGCAGCTTCGCGTATGGCCCAGTAGATCCATTCGATAAAGCCGCCGGCCAGCAGCAGCGCAACGACGCCGAATGCGATCGCCGAGAGGGAAATGAGTGTTCGCGTCCGGTGCCGGCTTATGTTGCGCAAAGCAAGCTTGAGCTGGGACGGGGCTACGATGCGTCCGGCCGCGATCGTCATGCTGCGGATTTCCACGCGCAGGCTCCTCGAATATGGCCGAGAATCTTGCTCATGCTCGAGGCGCGCGGCCTTCCACGCATTGGCGCGGCGATCGTGCCGGCGGCGCGTCGCATGCGTGTAGCACACTTGGCTATGGGTACGGTCAGCGCGTTCTTTCCCTTTGCCCCCACAGGCTTTGGCCCGAGCTGGCATTCGTATTGGCGTCGCATTGTACGTCGTTCGCCGGTGCCAGACGCGCTCTCCCGCGCCGCCTCGTGGGCGCATATCTCCCTTTAATCGGCTGTTGTAAGCGACAATCTCCACGCTGTCGCGTTTGTTTACAATGGTATTCGAATTTTCTGGATCGCCCGCCCAGAGTCCTCGGAAGTGCCCGAGGCCCCGACGTGGCGGTCGAAATTTGCACCCCGAACCTGCAGCGAGGTATTCTCAGATTCAATCCGCAGATTCCCGCTACGCCCGGACACCATTGGCGGCGACCGGCAGCGCGCCTTGGCACCGCCGCAAGCGTAAGGATCGCTCAGCAGGAGGGTCACCCGGCGCAAATCGTGGCTGGCAGACTGAGCTTCGCTATGCTTTTGTCCTATGCGTTTGTCAAATATCTTTACAGTCCTGGTCTTTGACGAAGCCGCGGAAAATACAACCCCCTGTTCGCAAAGTGCCTTTTATATATGGCATGGCCCATGCTTCGCGGAAAGCAGCACGGCATCGCCGGCGGTCGACCCATGCCTCAAAGGAGCATTCGATGCACATGACCAAATTGGTAGCAGCGCTGGCGCTAGCCCTGGGGCTGTCGGCGGGAGGGCAGGCCGGCGTCTTGTTCGATGCGGATGGCAGCGGAAGCGTCACCGGGCCGATTGATCTTGGCGGCATGGGGTGGAGCACGACGAGTGCCGTGGCCGTGGGTGGCACCACCGCGATCGCCGCCGGTGTTGGGTCGATTTTCACCGTTCTGACGCAGGCCCGGTTGGTCGACACGACCAATCAGAGTAGTGTTCCCAATACGCCGACCGGACTGAATACATCGTACGAGATCACGATGATCGCGAGCTTTCAGGAGGTCGTCACGGGTGTGAGTGGCTCCAGCGCAACCTTTGCGACCACCGGCATCGGGATCTTGCAGATTTACTTCGACCCGATCATCAATTCGGACGACCTCACCGGCCACGGCTTCAACGACGGCAGGTTGATTCTGCAGGGGACCTTGGATCAGTCCGGTAGAATCGGGTTCTTCTTAGTCACCGATCCGACGCCGGTGCAATTCGATCAGTTTCCGGGCGGAGTGCCCAACCCGGCTGTTGACGATTATGGGTCGGGGGCCTGCGGCACGGACCAATGTACCGTGTCGGGTACGGGTAGCCAAGCAAGCATTGCCGTCGACGCCCTGACGCAGGACTACTCCTTCTTCATTACGCAGCTCGCCACCTTTGGCATCACCTTTGCGAACATCTCGCAGCAATTGCCGTTCACCGGGGCGAATCCGTCCGACTGCTTCACGATTCCAACACCGGGGGTTGTCGGCACCTCGACGGTTGGCACTCGGCCTTGCGCCTTGTTTCATCTCGACGCGCCGTACTCCGGGAACACGCCTGACTCGGCCGGGGGCTATGTTCCCCTGACGGGACCGGTCAATGGCCTGTTCACATTGGGCTTCCCGGACTTCGTTTTCCAGACCCGTTACGACGCGACGGTCACGCCCGGCGCGCAAGTTCCGGAACCGGGTAGCCTGGCGCTCCTCGGACTGGGCTTAGGCGCTCTTGGGCTGCGTGGCTTCAGGCGGCGTTCGGCGAAACCGAACTAGGGATCTTCGCTTGGCAGAAAAGGGGCCTTCGGGCCCCTTTTCATTTATTCGGGCGATTCCAACACGCGAGCCGGGATTCCTCCCCAAACTTCTCCGTCGGCGATGCGGGTTCCTTTTCTGACAATGGCGCCCGTCGCGACAATGGCGTTGTTGCCGATGGTGACATCGGACAGAACCACCGCATGTGCCCCAATCGTAACGTTGTCTCCGATGCGGATGGGATAGTGGGCGAGCCGGCTTCCCTCGATCACGTGCGGCACCAGCAGTGCAAACTGCCCGACGATGCAGTTGCTGCCGATCTCCACGAACTTTGGGTCGAGGATGATTCCCGAGCTGTAGGTGTTCGGTCCCAGCCGCGCGCCTAGCGCTTGGTAAACCAGCCGCATCAGGGGAACCGGCACGAAGCCGCTGCGCATCACGGGGTAGAACAGGATCAGATAAAACAAAAGGTACACGTGGTAAACGGACTCCTGCTGCGAGCCTTCGGCGATTTCTCCCGGCTGCAACGGAAACCACGCCAGGAAAAGCCGGTAGACCAGTAATGCATAGAGGTAAGAAAACAGGATTGCGGCAGCGACCAGCGCGAGCCCGCGGAAATCTCCAAGCGGCAAATTCCCGAAGAGAATTTTCGTCGTGACGACCGCGAGCAGCAACGCAAGCGCAAGGAGCGCAACGAAAGCCAGGATTTGACTCGACTTGATCTTCCGCATTTGCGCTCCTCGACCGGACAGCAGCGCTATGCAGCTCTGACTTTGCTGGCCAAACGGTCGTCGCGCCTCCTGGTGATGAATCTCAGATAAGCACCGTATCCCAGGAATACGTTCTCATGATTTACGAGCCCTTCGCGGCAGTAGATCTCATGAATCCTGGGCAGTCTCGCAAACGATACTCCAGGGAAAAAGTGATGGTAGGGATGCATGGAAAAGTTCAAGTTTGGAAGAACCAGGCGTTCCCACCATCTGAGCAGGATCAGCGGCGTGGACTCCGGAACCGATGCGCCAGGCAGATTGTATTTGTGCTCGCAGATTGCGCCCCAGCGAACGATGAGTTGCGACAGCGTGAGGATAGGCAAGAGCCAGTAGAGCAGAAACACTCCCCAGGTGCCCGTCGCGGTCAGCGTACCCGCAAGCCCCGCGAAATACAGGGGCCGCACCCATGTCGGGATCCGGTATCGACGCGCAAACACGAAACCCTGTCGGGATTGCTTCTTGCCGCGAATAAGCTTCAAGGTGTTGATGCCCAAGCCGTCGGCCAGGAACAGCTTTGCGGTTTCACCGGGCGTTTTCGGAAAGCTCCACTCTTCGCCGCTCTTACGAAGAAAATCCGGATCGTTCTCGGAGAGATAGTCGCGGTGATGAGCGAGGTGCACCTGAGCATAGTCTTCCACCGTCAGCACGAGCAATGGATACGCGGCGAAGAGGTTGACCAGCAAATCGCCATATTTACTCCGGTAACCCAGCAGGTGGGCCTGCTCATGGACGAGCAGCCCAAGAACGTTGTGACGGGTTGCGACGACGATGATCGCGATGATCGTCGCCCAGACCGTGTCGAGATAAATCGCCCAGACAACGATTCCGGCAATGACCGCCCACGCGGCAAGTAGCTGACACGTGAAAGCGAGCGGGCGGGCGCCGTTGAGCGCGGATATCTCGGCGATGACCGCGTCGGAAAGCATTTGCTTATCGCCTTTTACAGCCGGCGGTAGCGGTGTGCTATCCACGATGGTTTTCCTGTGTAACGACGCGGCGGCGCTCGGGCTGCAAATCGCCTCCAATATCAATTCATAGCTGCTTAAGCAGCGCCTGCGCTTCTTGACGCTGTGGGAAATCCTTATTCCTCGTCAAGAGGTCGGTCAGCTCTGTGCGCGCCCGGGCCTTGTCACCGGATTTCACCAGCGCCGCTGCCCAGTGATAGCGGATTGCCGTCGACGCGGGAGCTGCCTCGGCAGCCTTCCGCAAGAGTTCGGTGCCGCGAGTAGTTTGATCTTGATCCACCAGAATCCAGCCCAGCGTGTCCATGATCTCGGGATTGTCGGGCTTGAGCCGATACGCTTGCTCGGCAGTCGCCAGCGCACGCGGGTCTTGTTCCTGCTGATACAGCCAGGCAAGATCGTTCAGCGCGCGGACATTTTTGGGATCCGCTTGTAATACGAGTTGATATTGCTGGATCGCCTGCTTGTTTTGCCTTGCCTTGACATAGGTCGACGCCAGGTAAATGCGGGCGTTCAGTTCGCCCGGCCGATCCTTGAGCCATTGCACGAGCCTCGCATCAGCCTCCTCGACCTTGCCGGCAGCGCTGAGGGCTTTATAAACCTGGACCGCAATCAGACCATTGTTATTGATTGCCAATGCCTTCTCATAAATCGTTACCGCGGGAGCAAACTGCTTTTGCGCCATCAGGATATCCCCTTGCAGCACCAAGCCGGAGGCGGATTTGGGATGCTGTTTTTGGATCTGCCGGGCGATTTTCAACGCTTCGACGTGACGGCCGGCGCCGAGCTCGACCGAGCCCAGAAGCATTTCGGCATCGAGATAGTCAGGCTTCAATGTTAGTGCACTTTTCAGCGACGCCCGAACTGCCGCCACGTTGTTCGTCGCCGCTTGCGCGGTCGCAAGCTTATAGTGCGCGACTGGGCTCTTGGTAAAGAGCTTTGCCAGCTTGGCGTAGGTGATTGTTGCGTTCTCCTTTTCCCCGGCCGCGAGCTGCACCGTCCCCAACAAGTCCAGCGCTTGGAAATTGCCGGGATTCGCGGTCTGCGCTTCCCGGGCCAGCGCCAACGCCTTTTGCACCTCGTTTTTCTGTAGGTAGTAACTTGCCAGCAGCACGCGCGGTCGGGCCACCGAAGGTCCCGCTTTGGCAGCCTTCTCCAGCCACGCAACATATTCAGTTTCTTGAGATGTCGCCGCAGCGATACCCGCCAGCCCAATCATGGCCTGAACGTTTGCCTTGTCCTTGGCGAGAATCCCCTGAAAACGTTGTCGGGCGGCTTCCGGTTTTCTTTCCAGGAGATCCAACTGCGCCAGATTCATCGCAGCCGGGACCGAAGTCGGATCCAATTCCAAGGCGCGTTCGAAGCTCTTTCGACCATTGGCTATATCGTTCTTGGCGAGATAAATTGCGCCTTTCAGGTTATGGGTTACCGCGTTCTTGGGTTGTTTCTTTTCCAGCGCTTGCACTGCGACCAGCGCCTTGTCGAACTGTTTGTCCTGAATGAGGCTTTGAATCAGCAATACGTCGGCGTTTGCCATCCCTGAGTCCAATTGGATTGCACTCTCGAGCTGCTCGATCGCATGAGCGCGATCTCCTTTTTGTGACAAGGTCGCGGCGAGAGCGACGCGCAAGTTCGCCGCGTCGGGTTTCTGTTCTACGGCCTTGGTTAGATACTTCGCGGCAAGGTCGGTCTCTCCAATGGACATGTAGGCATTCGCAACCACCGCCAGGCTTTGTGGATCCTTTACGTCTACATTGCGCAACACACTCAATGCTTCCGCTGCTTCCTGTCCGCGGCCCAGCTTTGCCTGAACCAGTGCGAGAAGCGCCTGGACTCGCACACTGGGAACGCTCCGGGCATATTGGCCAAATTGCTTGCCGGCAAGCTCATAATTCCCTTGCGCGAAGTTTGCGAGGCCGAGCCACAATATTGCGGGAAGGTAATTCGGCTGACTCTTGAGTACGTTTTGGAAAGACGTCTCGGCTGCTGCATATTTTCCCTGACGGTACTGCACTACCCCGCGCAACTGGCTCACCAAGGGGTGGTCTCTGGACAGCTTGAATGCGGTATCGACGTACCGGCTGGCTTCATCCAGCTTATTGTTCTCGATGCTGATGACGGCCCTGCCGAGCAAGGCATCCATATTGTTGCTTTTGTACTTGAGTGAATTCGCGTAAGCCGAGTCGGCCTCCGCTAAACGCCTCTGCACGCGCTCCAGATCCCCGAGCAGAGCCCAGGTTTGACTATTTTTCTCGTCCAGCTTTACGGCCTTGTCCAGCTCCGCGCGTGCTTTATCGAGCTTGCCTCGCATGGCCGCGCAGCGCGCCAATCCCCAGTAAGCCGGGACGTATTGCGGATCCTTGTCGACGGATTGGGCAAATAGCTTGCAGCCTTCCTCAAGGTGGAGCAGACCGAGCTGGGCGCGGCCCTGGATTTCGAGGATCCTGGAAATATCTCCCGGTGGGGACTTCGGGTCGGGCTGAATCTCTGCCACCACCCGCTGATAAAGGCCCCGGAGAAGAAGCGCCCGACCCATCGGAACCTTGAGCGCCTCATCGTCGATTCCCAGCTCCTCGGCCCGCTTGAGCTCGATTTCGGCCTGCTCTCCAAAGCCCAATTGGGCATAGATCTCCCCCAGCCGCAACCTCGCCTCTCCGTTCTTCGGGTTCTGTTGAAGCGCGTTCTTGAGCTCGATGACTGCAGATTCGGGCTTGCCCTGAGCCTGGAAGTCCTTCGCTCGCTGGACGAGCTCCTGCTCGGTATAACGCTTCGTCTGATCGCAGGCGCCAACCGTCAGTAGCGAAGCGAGGATGAGCAGGCTGCCCAACAGAGCTTTGGAGCCAGGCATCAGACGCTCTCTTCCGTGTTCGGTAAGATCGGCTTCATCGTATCCTGATTCTACCGTGTCCATGCCAAAGTCATAGGCGGCCGCCTCCTGCAGCCTACAGATTTGGAGGTATTCCTTCCTCAAGCTCCAAGCTTCGCGAATCTCTGTGGCGAAGCGTCGAGCAGAACACGAATCGCGGACGGAAACTCGACCTCGGGGCGCGTCGTTTTCGCCAATGTCGCGGCCGCGCGGGCACGTTCCCGTTGCGGGGGATCGTCCATGGCACGCCGGGTCGCTTGCCGTATCGTTGTGGCGGAGGCGCGATCGCTGCGAATCAGCTTGCCGGCACCGAAGCGCTCGATGTAATGCATGTTGAGATATTGATCGAGATTGTTCGGGATGCCGACGACGGGGACTCCATGTACCAGCGCTTGCTGACAGGTCGGACTCCCGCCGTTGCACACGACTGCACACGCTTTCCCGGCAATCGCCTCGCCGGGAAGAAAATCCGCAGCCCAAAGCCTTGGCGACCGCGGCAGGTCTCCTCCGCGTCCCGCCGTTGCAACGACGATCGGACGCCCCAGCGGCAGCAGCGCTTCGATGACCATCGGCAGGAGTTGCGCCTGCCCCGAGCTTCCGAGTGAGACGTAGATCGGAGGCTCCCCGCCGATCGCTTCGTCCCACCACGCCGGCGGCTCTACCGGAGGCGACCATAACACCGGACCGATGTACCGGTGAGTCGGCGGACTTCCGGAGATCGGAATGAGCTCGGGGATGTCGGCATACAAGGTCAGGTCGCCGTCGCAGTAGATCCCTCGCAGGTCCCAACTCAACGGCAGGAGCCGGTACCCGCGGCGCACGCGATTCATGGGAATCGTGTGAAGCGCAAACGCGAACGGCCGCGCGATCGCGAAGAGCGCCTTCGCAAGCGGCAGGCCGACCCGCCGCGTTAACGCGAGGCTCGGGACTTCGAAATGAGGTCTGGCGTAAGGGCTCCAGTAGGCATTCGTCACGTTCACATAAGCGATGCCGGCGACGCGTGCGCTGACGGAGAGCGAAAGCCGGAAATCTCCGATGACGACGTCGGGTTTGACCGACCCAAGCAGGGACAGGTCGTCGCCGACGTAAGCGCGCAGCGTCTCGGTCGAGAAAACGGGGCGTCCCCGGGCCAGCGCGTCAAGAAAGGTATCGCTGGGGATCGAGCGGATGGAGCGGACGGGGAAATCGAGGCCGGTGAGGAACCTGGCGTAGCGGCGATCGCATGCGAGCTCGACGTCGATTCCATCGCGTTGCAGAATCGATGCCAGACGAATCGAGCGGCCGACATGCGCGAGCGTAACCCCCTCGGCGATGAACAACGCTTTCTTT
>DASXRG010000267.1:0-2753 GCA_036506735.1 Binatia bacterium
TGACCGAGCGCGGCGCGTCTGACGCCCATAGCGATCTCACTCTTAGACGGTACGGCGCACACTGTCAAGCAACGGAACAAACGGTGCGTCGAGAACCGGCTTGAAACCGCCAGCGCCTTGTCATAAGAGTGAACGCATGAAGATCGGCGTCTTTGATCACCTGCAAAAAAACGATCGGCCGGAACTGTCCTATCAGGATCTCTACGCGCGGCACCTCGACATGGTCGAATTTCTCGATCAAGCCGGGTTCGATTACTACTTCGTCGCCGAGCACCACTTCGACATGGGCTTCGCCGAGTGCGCGAGCCCCGGCGCGTGGATGGCCGCCGCCTCGCAACGGACAAAAAGAATCCGCCTCGGCCCGCTCGTCTACGTGCTCCCTCTATGGCATCCGATTCGCGTCGCGGAGGAAGTCGCCATGCTGGACAACGTCACGCGCGGGCGCTTCGAGTGCGGCATCGGCAGCGGCATCGGCAAATACGCGTTCGGCGCGTACGGCGCGTCTTGGGAAAACAAAAACGAAATTATGTGGGAAGCCTACAAGATCATGCGCGGCATGTGGGCCAATCCGCGCTTCAGTTACGAGGGTAAGTTTTTTCAGGTGCGGGACGCCGAGCTGAACATTCCGCTGGTACAGAATCCCCATCCGCCGCTGTGGATGCCGACGCGAAGCCCGGAATCCGTCGCCGCCGCGGCGGCCGAAGGCATCAGCACGGTGCAGTGGTGCCCGCCCAAGATGGACGTGGTCCGAGAAATTTTCGACTACTACCGGGAAGTCTACAAGAAATCCCGGCCTGCCGGCCCGCGGCCACATGTCGCGCTCATGCGCGAGATTTACGTCGGCGAGACCGATAAGCAGGCGTACGATGAATCCAAGGAGCATTGGATTTATTTCTGGCATCGGGTCGGCGGCGGCAGGGCCTACGGCGGCTACGGCAACGAAAATCTCGCCAACATCACGCGCGAGGAGAGAAAAAGGGAACTGCTGGACGTCGATGCGGCGATCCGGGAGAATTCTTTTATCTGCGGCGGGCCGGAAAAAGTGGCGGCGCAGATCAAAGAGATCGCGCGTCAGGCGGGCGCCGACTGTTTTCTCGGCGAGTTCACCTTCGGCGCTCTGGAGCACGACAAGGTGACGAAATCCCTGCGGTTGTTCGCGGACCGCGTAATGCCGGAGCTCAAGAAATTCGAGATCGATCCTTTGAATTACCTGAGCAACGGTTACCGCGCCTGGCTCAAGCCCTCCGCAACCAACTGATATTTTCCTTCGCTGTCCTGAGCGATCTTTCCTTCCCGGGTGAGCTCCCCGATGGTGCGGGCCACGCCGCCGAAGTCCGCGCTGCGAAACAGCGCGAGAAGCTCGGCGTAGAACTTGTGCGACTTCGAAAGCGCCGCGAGGACCTTTTCCGGCAGCGCTTCCGCGTCTGCCCTTCCCGCGGGTTTGATTTTCCTTCCATCCGCTTTCGGCGCCGGCCCGAGATAATCTTTGAGTTGAGCCTTTCCCTCGTTGACGTAAACGATGCGCGTGTAGCGCTCGCGCGGAACGTACTCGGGAACCGTCGCATCGATGCCCATCTTGGCGGTCGTCGGGATGCCGGTCGTCGGCGGCAAGGACGGATCGAGCGGTTTGGAGCGCGCGTTGGAGACGATCACAACGTCGCGGTCGGCCTGGACGCGCGTCGCGACCGCCCACTCCAGGTCGACCGGATCGAAGATGTCGATATCGTCGTCGGTCACGACGACGTGCTTGATGTCCGCGATCGAGAGCAACGCCAGGATGGCGTTTTTCCCGTCGCCCGGCTGTTTCTTGATCGCCGCGACGATGTGCCAGTGGCAGCAGCCGCCGGGCGTGACGTTGATCGCGGTGGCGATCACGCCCGCTTCGCGCAGCACGCGCAGCGCCGCCGCCTCGTAGATCGGCGCGCTCATCCAGATATTTTCCCACGGCATGTGCAGCGCGTAGTAGATCGGCTCTTTGCGCTGCATGATCGCTTTGATCCTGACCCGCGGGTTCAGATGCAGCCCGCCCATGATGCGATTGAACTCGCAGAACGGTCCTTCGGGATGGACCCACCCCTCGGGGAGAATTTCTCCTTCCAAAACGATTTCCGCGTCCGCGATGCACGGCGTGGGAATGGTTTCGCCCGCGGCCAATTTTAACGGCGCGCCGCGCAGCCCGCCTGCGTAACCCAGCTCGTTGGTCCCGAGCGCGGCTTTGAAAGTCGATGCGATCATCTCGTAGGGATGCGCGCCGATGGAAATCGAAATCGGCAGCGGCTTTTTCTTTTGCAGCGCGCGCTCGGCGTAGCGCCTCAGGTTGTTGGGCGTGACGATATCGATGCCGGTCACGTTTTTCTCCTTCACCATCAAGCGGTACATCCCGGCGTTCATTCCGTATTCCGGGTCTTCGGCGATGACCACCGCGCCCGTGATCATCGGACCGCCGTCCATCAACGAAAATAGCGGCACGGGAAGCTCATAGAGATCGACTTTGCTCTTGGTGTGCACGACTTCCTTGACGGGCGCCTTCTTGACCAGCCGCGGCTTGATCGGGCGGTCCATGGCCGAGCGCAGCTTCTGTTCGATGCCGCGATAGTCCGCGCCCATGCCGATCGCCAGCCGGTTTCTCGACTGGAGCAATCCGGAAACCACCGGCATGGAATAGCCGCGCACGTTAGTGAACAACACCGCCTTGTCGGATTGCGGCACGAGCGCGGCGACGTTGCGCAGGTCCACAGATTTGGAAATCTCTA
>DASXRG010000268.1:0-6097 GCA_036506735.1 Binatia bacterium
CAGGAACGCCTCGCCCACGTCATGCGTGACGAAGACCATCGTCTTGGACAGTTTCTTTTGCAGCGAGCGGAATTCCTGCTGGATCTCGCGGCGCGTGATCGGGTCCAGAGCGCCGAACGGCTCGTCGAGCAGCATGACCGGCGGGTCCGCCGCCAGCGCGCGCGCGACGCCCACCCGCTGGCGCTGCCCGCCGGAAAGCTCGCGCGGATAGCGCCCGGCGAAGCGCTCGAAGTCGAGACCGACGAGATTCAACAGCTCGCGCACGCGCGCTTGGATTTTGGCGTCGTCCCAATTTTCGAGCCGCGGCACGATTGCGACGTTCTCTTCGATGGTGAAGTGCGGAAAGAGCCCGACCTCCTGGATGACGTAGCCGATGCGGCGCCGGAGCCGGATCGGATCCCAATCGGTCGTCGGCTTGCCGTCCACCAGCACCTGGCCGTCGGTGGGATCGAGCAGCCGGTTGATCAGCTTCAACGTCGTCGTCTTGCCGCAGCCGCTGCGTCCGAGCAGCACGAGCGTCTCGCCCTGTTTGACGCTCAGGTCGAGATCGTACAGCAGCGTTCTCCCGCTCGGCAGGCGAAAGCTCACGTTGCGAAACTCAATCGCAGCCGGATCCGTAGACGTCATATTCAATCTTTTTCGTAGTGATTGGACGGTTCAAAAAAGTCCCAGTTGCGAGGCGCGCGACGGTTTGACGAGCGAGGCGTACTTTTTTCAGTACGTCGAGCGAGGCAAAGCAAGCGCAACGAAGCAAATGGGCGTTTTGGACGGTCCAACGCCACCTGGACATACGGGGCATCTTTCCCTTATATTCGGAAGACGTATGGGAAATCAAAGTCCTCCCACCATCTTCTCGCTAAAGCGCAGCAGTCTTTGGCGCAATGTGGAGCCCGGAATATGGACAACAGACTCCGACGGCCGCCGCGACCAGGCGCTCTCTATTATAAGGACTCTGTTGGACCAGCCCCGCTGGCTCGAGCCCTATCACCTGTACGATGAAAGAGGCTCACAGCTATTCGACCGGATTTGTGCGCTGCCGGAGTATTATCCGACCCGCACGGAAAACTCCATCTTGACGGAAAATGCCGCCGCGATCATACGCTCGGCCCGACCGGATTGTATCGTCGAGCTGGGGGCCGGCACATCGCAAAAAACGCTGCACCTGTTGCAAGAGCAAGTGAAGCAGCGAGGAGGCGGCGCCTTCGCACCCATCGACGTGAGTCTCGCTAGCTTGCGAATCGCCCGAGACAACGTGAAGAAACATTTTCCCGAGCTGCTCTTCCACGGCCTGGTGGGCAAATACGAAGAGGGCATCGGCAGCATCGAAAAAGATCTGCCGACGCTGTTCGTCTTTCTCGGCAGCACGATCGGAAACTTCAACGCCTCGGAATTCGCCGCTTTTTTCCGGCATCTGTCCGAGTCGATGGGGCCGCAGGATTATTTTCTGCTCGGCGTCGATCGCGTCAAAGACGCCGCGGTGCTGGAGCGGGCCTACGACGACTCGCAGGGACTCACGGCCGAATTTATCCTCAACGTTTTCCAAAACATCAATCGCCTGCTGAAGAGCGACTTCGAGCGCAACAAGATGCGCTACCATTCATGGTACAATCCCGAGTGGCGGCAAATCGAGATGTACGCGGTCTCGACCGAGAGGCAGGAAATCGCCATCCCGCGCTACGAGACGTCTTTCACCTGGGAAAACGGCGAGAGAATATTGGTCGAGATCAGCCGCAAGTTCGATCCCGACCGGCTGCAGCAGCATCTCCGCTGTTTCGGCCTGAATGCCATCGCCCACTTTACCGACCCGCAGAGTTGGTTTTCGCTGTTGCTGTTTCAAAAAGCGAGCGGCTGGCGGCCCTGACTCTATGCGCCGCCGGCTGCGGCATCTCTCCGGGATTCTTAGCGCACGTCGAAGATCTGCTGATACGAAGCGATCATCTCGTTTAAGTTCGGGCCGATCGAGGCCGGGTTCACGAAAACGAAATCTTTCTTGTACAGCTCCTGATTGCGCGGGATCTGTTTCACGCCTTTGCGGATCGTCATGCGCGGAATCTGCTGCGCCATCATCGTCTGCGCTTCCTCCGACAGAATCCAATCAACGAACAGGATCGCCGCGTGCGGGTGTGACGCCCGCCGCATGATGGAGGCCGCGTTCGGCTCCGCCGGGTAGGGATCGAAGAGGCGATAGTCGATCGGCGCGCCTTTTTCTTTGTATTCGACGACGCGCCGGCCGCGCGCCGCGATGACGATCGCCGACTCGCCGGCCAGCGCGAGCTGCAGGCGGATGATGCTGCTGGAGCCCGGCATGTGCAGCTGCTGTTTGGCCAGCGCCTTCATGTAATCGAGCGCTTTAGCCTTGCCCATGCCGTCCAGCATGACCGTGTACCAGGCGTACTCGTCGGTCCCGAGATTCATCTTACCCTTCCATTTGGGCAGGAGCAGATCTTGATAGCTGCGCGGCGCTTCTTCCTGCGACACGAGCTTGGTGTTGAACGCGACCACGATCGGCGTCACCTCGTACGCCGCCCAGAAGCCCTGGGCATCGTAGGAGCCGGCGGGAAAGGCTTTCAGCTCCGGCGAGAGATAGGGCGCCGAGTAACCTTTTTCTCTCAACGCCCAAATCTCCACCGGCGCCGATGCCACCACGTCCACGACCACTCGGGCGGCGCGCGCTTCCGTGTCGATCTTGGCGAAGACGCTGGACTGGGTCAAACGTGTGGCTTTAACTTTGATGAAAGGAAAACTCTTTTCGAACGCGCCGAGGATTTTTGGGAAATCGGCGAGGCCCATCGAAGTATACCAGACAAACTCGCCCTCCTTGCGCGCGCCGTCCTCCAGCGCGGCTTTTCTTTGCGCCGGCGGCAGGCCGCGGATCGTCTTCGCCACGTCCTCGACGGTCGCGCCGTGGCCGGCGGCGGCCGTGAACAGCGCGCCGGCGAATAGCGCAAAATGAATGCCGCTTCGAGATTTCATTTTCCTCAGTTGTTTGAAGCTACGCTCACCCATTGCTCCTGCTCCACCGACTTCACGATCGCGTCGATGACCTTCTGCGCCGCCATTCCTTCGCGAAAGCTGGGCGTCGCCTCTTCGCCGGTCCGGATCGCGCGCGCAAACCGGCGCGTCAGGTTGGAAAAAATAAATTCAGCCGCCGCGCGGCGCGGATCGGAAAAGTTCAAGCCGCGGGTGAGCCGATTCGGAAGCGGCAGGGGCTCGACGTTCGCGTTCGCCCCCCGAGCGCCCCACAGCTTTCCCAGCATCCAGTCGGGATGCTTCCGGTCGATGTCCACGCGCAGCACTCCTTCGCTGCCGAAAATCCGCAGGCTCTGAAAGATGTTGCCGCGCGCAACGCCGCTCACGTGAATATTCGCCTGCACGCCGCCGGCAAGCTCCGCCATGAACATGCACGAATCCTCGACCGTAACCGGCGCGCTTCCGCTGCCGTCGGGCAGCCGCCGCTGCTTATGAAAGATCGTCGCCTGACCGGCGATCCGGCGAAAATCTCCCGCCAGCCAGCGGACGAGATCGATCAGGTGCACGCCGGTGTCGCCCAGGACTCCGACGCCGGCCGTCTCCTTCCGATGGCGCCATCCCAGCGGCGTCTCCGCAGCCAATCTTCCTTCCACGAGCCAGGTCGCGTCCACGTGAAAAATCCGCTTGCCGACGTATCCTTCTTCCAAAAGCTCCTTCGCCCTCGTCACGGCGGGAATGAAGCGAAAATTAAACGCCGTCATGTGCGTCCTCTTGACCGCTTGGGCTTGTGCAAGCATCGTCTGCGCCTCATCGCCGTTCATCGCCAGCGGCTTCTCGCAGAGCACGTGCAGGCCGCGCGCGAACGCTGCCAGTGCGATTGTGCAGTGAAGATTGGGCGGCGTGGCGATGCTGACGGCGTCCAGATCCTTAAGTTGCAACAGGTCCCGGTAGTCGGTGAAGACGTTAGGGATGTGAAATTCCCGCGCGATCTTTTCCGCATCGGATTGCGTCCGCTGGCAGAACGCCGCGACCTCCACATTGTCGGAGACCCGATAGGCGAGAATATGATTGCGGCCGTAACCGCCGCCGATCACGCCGACGCGGAGTTTTCTTCGCTCGGGTTCTTCCGCCATTTATTCATCCTTGTTGCGCCACAACCGTGCAACCCCCTCTTCATCTCCCCCTTGGCAAGGGGGAGATTGAGTGGGGGTACATCTCCGCGCGCGTCTTCGGCCCGCCGAACTGTCCCACCGCCGCGGCAAAATAATTACCCTCGAACCGCATCGACTGCTGCCGAAAGACGAGCGGCAGGCTGCGCCATGGAATCGCGGGATTTTTGTGGTGAATGCCGTGCAAGTTGAAGTGGAGCAGCCCCGCCGACAGAATTTTCCCCAGCGCGAGGTTGCGCGCATAGAAGGTGTCGTCGATCGGAGTGCCGTAATGATACACGTTGTCGAGAAAAGAGATCAGGAAAGCGCGCCCCACAAGCAACGCCGCGAGCCATGGCCAGCTCGCGCCGTAGCACAGCGCGCTCGCCGCCAACAGAGTAAAAATCACCAGCCCGTCGATGCGCATCTCGCGAATCGCCTCGTCGCGCATCAGCCCTTTCATCAGGTGCCCAGCCAGGTCGGCGCCGCTGAAATATTTGCGCTCCATGCGGCGGAGCACGGCCCGCGGCAGAAAAAAGAGCAAGGGGCTCAAAAATTCCAAGACGTAGAGGCCGCCCAGAATCTGCCAAAAGTAGCCGAGCGCCGCGCGCGCCTTCGAGGTTTTCTCCGGAGCGTACAGCTCCGTCGCTTCCACGGCGGATCGGTTCAGCTTGTGATGGAGGAGATGGCTCAGGCGCAAAATCAGAAACGGCGAGCCGAAAAAGATCGCCAGCAGCCTTCCGGCCGCCCGGTTGACACGGCGTGACGGATGCAACATATCGTGGATCGCTTCGTGGATGAGGCTCCAGAACGGATTGTTGAGCGCCACCAGCGGCAGCAAGGTCAGAGCCCACCATCGGCTCGCCGGCAGAAGAAAAAGCGGCAGAAGGAAAAATTGATAGAGATTGATCGCAACGTGCGCCGCGGCGAGGGAGAGATTCAGCGCGGCGGGAATCGCCGCGCTCGAACTTGGCCGCCCCTCTGAGATGATGGCTTCCCTCGCCACGTCCGTCTATCCCATGATTCTTTGAAACAGGCTGAGCAGCACGACAAAGCCAAAGCCCGCGATAATCGCGCCCGAGATCCGGTGCACCCAGCGCAGACCGCTATGGCTGAACATCATGCGGACCGTCTGCATGCTGCTGCTCAGAACCACCCACCAGCTCGCCGAGCCGCAGAAAACGCCGGCCGTCAGCATCGCGGAGGCGAGATAGTGGCCGGTCAAATCCTCGATCCCCCAGCCGGCATAAATCGCAACGAAAGAAAGCACCGTCAATGGATTGGTTAATGTAAGAAAGAATGTCGAAGCATAGGCGCTCAACAGACTCTTCTCCTTGACCTTAGCGGATTGCTCGTGCGGCTGCGTCAAGAAAATATTGGCGCCGACGTAACAGAGGAAAATCCCGCCGATCAACCGGAGCCATATCTGGTGATCGACAAAGAACGAGGAAATCAGGGTGAGTCCCAGCGCCACGATTCCGGCGGAAATCGCGTCCGCCGTCGCCACCCCCAGGCCGGAAAAAAAACCGTACGCCGGTCCCTTGGACAACGTGCGATTGACGCAGAGCAGACCGATCGGCCCGACGGGCACGGCGATCATCAGCCCGATGAAAAATCCTTTCAGGAAGAGTCCCAACATCATGTGCGGCACGATCTCCTGCCGTCTACTTCACGCAACGAAAACCGATATTGTGGTGCCCCGAGCGGAAATTGCGCGAGAGGTCTTTACCGCGATAGGTCGTGGTCAGTTGATCCGCCGACGAATCGTGGCCGCCGCCCCGAGCGCCGCGCTCCGGCCCCGGCTTTAAATCCTCGCGGCCGTCGGACGTGATATAAGGATACGGAAGATAAGCGCTGCTTACCCATTCCCAGGCATTGCCCGCCATGTCGAGGACACCGTACGGACTCGCGCCTTGAGGAAACGCATCGGCCGGCGCGGTATGGTTGTATCCGGCGTTGAACTGCGCTCGATTTTTGTC
>DASXRG010000269.1:0-19109 GCA_036506735.1 Binatia bacterium
CGCCGAGGACGAGCGCCATCGCATCGACGTCTCGCATCTGAGATAACAGCGCGGCGTTCGCTTTGAGCTTCTCCTGGCTCTGCGACGCGGGAAAATCGGTGAAGCGGATCTCGGCGTAGGTGGTCTTCTTCGGCTGAAAGATCGCGGACAAGCGGTCCACGCGCGGATCGGGCACCTTGGTGACGCCCACGTGGCTTTCCACTTTTTCTGCCGCGGCGTTCAAGCCGGTGAGAGCGTTAAAGATCGTCGTCTTGCCGGAGCCTTGACGGCCGATCAGACCTACTTTCATTTAACCTCTTTTTCCCTCTCCTTCACCCTCTCCCTGAGGGAGAGGGAAGGGTGAGGGACGGTAAGCAGAAGCAGTAAGCAGCAAAAAGGCGCTTCTTGACTGCCTACTGCCTTCTGCTTACTGCCTACCGAATTGCGCCAGCAATTGCTGCGCGCAGCTTTCCGCCGCTTCGATGAATTTTTCTTTCAGCGCGGGAGTCGAGTTGGCCTTGAACTGATCGAGATTGGCATCGTAGCGGCAGTGGCCCTGCCAAAGCACGCGGCCGTCGCTCAAGCGCAACAGCCTGCCGCGCGCGGCATAAACCATGGTGTACGGGAGGGAAATCAATGAGCTCGCCAGCAGTCCCCAGCTCTCGGTTTGGAAATCGAGCACCGCGCCGCCGTCGAATTTTTTTTGCAGCGTGCGCGCGTCGTCGTCGGCCAAAGTCTCCGGCGTGTCAATCAGACGCGCCGCGTCCAACTCGCCCGCAAGCCCTTTGATGAAAACCTCCTTGATCCGCAGCGCCGGATCCTCCAGCGGCGTATCGATGGCGAAGACCTGAGCGCGCGGGTCGCCCGCCGCGCCGCCGCTGAAACCTCCGGTCACCGGATTGAAAACACCGCCGGCGCCGAACTGCGAGACGGGCGCCTGATAGAGAAATCGCGGCGGCTGGTATGTAACCACGCGAATCGGCTCGCCCTTCAAACGAGCCAGCTCCGCCCGGTCCAGCGGAACGAGCGCGGGCGCGCACGCCGCAAAGAGAGCGAGCGCGAGCAAGAACGCGTGCGGGGGTTTGGGGTTTGCCATTGTGCGCAAGAGGCGGAGACGCGGCCCGGCTGCAATTCAATACACTTAACAAACCGAGCTCAAAAAAGCGAGACGAGCCGCGACGCTGGAGCGCGCCAAACGGCCCGATGGTTGCTTGCCCCTGGTCCGGGTTGTATCGTCAAATTTTCCGGAGTCGATGATTTGAAGCGAAAATTCAAAATGATTGCGGCCGGGTTTCTCGCGCTCTTCCTCCTCGGCTACGCCGCAATTCATTTGATTGTCCGCACGGAAAGCTTCCGCGCGCGCGTCCAATCCGAGCTGAGCGCGCGCAGCGGCTACGCGGTCCAAATCGAAAGCCTGGGAGTTACTCCTTGGCTCGGCCTGGTCGGGTCGAATGTCATCGTTTCCAAAAACGGCGCCGTCTTGCTTCAGGGAAAAAGAATCGTCGGCTTCATTCTGCCGTTCGATCTTTACCATAAAAGGATCCGCAGCCTCTCGCTCGAGCAGCCCCGCCTGCGCCTCTCTCTGCAAGATCTTTTCAGGTCGACCGGAAAAACTTCCCCTGCCGTTTCGATCGGCCGTCTGAAGATCGACGACGGGGAGATTGTTTTGCAGACGGGAGAGGGTGAGCCGTTTGCGCTGCGCGCCATTTTCCTCAGCGCGAGCGAGGTGAATCTCGGCGGCCGGACCGGCATGCAGTTGCGCGCCGATTTGCCCGGGCTGAACGGCAGCGTCGCGCTTTCCCTCTCTGGCGGAGCGAAAGAAAAACAGGTTGAACTTTTAATCCGTCAAGGCGAAGCGCAGTCTTCGACCTCCAGCACGCGCAAAGAAAAACCGCCTCAAGAAAAGACCGTGCTGAACGCCCGCTTCCGGCTAACAGCGAGAGAGAACGACACCTACGAGACGAGCGGCGCCGGACGCGTCGATGGTCTCCATTGGAGGGGCGAGATCATCGAAGGGGAATTTGATTCTCGGTTTGACATCGGCGCCAATCTCGACAGCGTCACCCTGTCGATGGATTTGAAGACGCCGCAATTCCCTGTAAATCTGCTTCCCATGACGATGCCGCTCAATCCGGGCGCCGTCAGCGCCGCGCTGCGCGGCCGCTATTCGGCCGCGCAAAAAATCGTGTCGCTGCAAAAAATAAGCGTGGCTTCGAGCCTCGGCGTTTTGACGGGAGAAGGCGCGATCGCGCTGGGAGAAAATCCCGCGCGTCTGACGGCGAAACTCCGCCTGCGCGATGTCGCGCTCGATTCGCTCAAGCCGCTCATGCCCGAGGCGCTGCGCGCCCTCACCTATGGCGGAAAGGTCGCCGCGGACTTGAGCCTTGCGGGCGCCTACAACGAGCCGACGATCGCCGGACTCGCCTGGAACGACGGAGCCAGAGCCGCGGGAGAAAAAGTTTCTCTCGGCCGCCTATCGTTCAAGATTCCGTTTCAATGGGCCGGCGGCGCGCTCCGCGCCAAAGCCGCGCGGTTGCAAGCGCAAGATCTGATTCTGGGCCGCAAAGGCGAGACGCAATTCAGACTTCAGCAGGCCAGTTTGCTGGGCGAGGTCGTTAAAACGGCGCAGCAGCCTCTTGAGGCGAGCGCCGATTTTCAAATCACGGCGGGTCGATTTGCGACCGCGGACGAATCGAAGATCGGCGAGCACTTGAATGCCAAAGGCCGTTTCACGTGTCGGGATTGCGCCGGCGATGCGTCTTTTAAGGGCGCGACGACGATCGAGAGCCTCGAGCTTCTGTGGAATAAATTCTTCGGCGATTTTAAAGATCGCAAGCCCGCGATTGAAATAGCGGGCCGTTACCAAAAAACGGCCGACGAGCTGAGATTCGACCGGCTCGGAATTTCTCTGGACGCGATCGGCAATCTCGCGCTGATAGGCTCGGTGCGGCGGCCGCTGGCCGGTCCGGTGTTCGGACTCGACCTTCAGAGCGACGATCTTCGCCCCGCGGGTTTTTACGATTTTTTCATTCGCGACACGTTCAAAGCGGCTTATCCTATGCTCGGGCAAATCGGACTCGGCGGGAAAAGCAGCCTGGCGCTTCGCGTTCAAGGCTCGCTCGAATCGTTCACGGTCGAAGGAAAGCTCGGACTGGAGCAGGGCGCGATTCGGGAGAGAGCCGGCCACTGGCACGTCGGCCCGGTAGCTTTGGAGCTACCGTTGAGATTGAGCTTTCCCGCCGCGCTGAAAGAAAATGCGGTCGAGTCGCCGCCCGCCGGCAGGCTCGCGATCGACGAGATCAAAGGGTCGTCGATCACTGTTCCGAAGATCACCGCTCCGCTCGTCCTTTGGAATAACGCGCTCAGATTTCCGCAGCCGGTCCGCTTGTCGATTTTCGGCGGCGCCGCCGCGATCGAAGGCCTCACCTGGAAAGACATCGTCGGCGCGCCCGCCGATCTCACGCTTTCGCTCGAACTCGATAAACTCCGTCTGGTCGAGCTGACCGAGGCGCTCGGCTGGCATCGTTTCGACGGCGCTCTTTCCGGAAAAATCCCGCAGGTCCGTTGGACGGGAGATGCCTTGAAAAGCGACGGCGTCATTACTCTCAACGTGTTCGGAGGGCGGGCGACCATTCAAGACGTGGGGATCGAGCAGCCTTTTTCGCCCGCCCGAGCAATGAAGATGACCGCCATGCTCGACGAAATCGATCTGGAACAGGCGTCGAAAACATTCGAGTTGGGACAGATCTCGGGCGCGTTATCGGGCGCGATCGAAGATCTCGTCGTCACGCACGGACAACCGGCCGAGTTCAGGGCCGACCTTCACACCGTCGAAAAGCCGGGAGCCAGCCAATGGATCAGCGTCGATGCGCTGAACAAGATAACGATTCTCAGCTCGGGCAACGAGGCCGGCTCCCTCTATCGGGGATTGGCGGGGTTCTTCGATTTCTACCGCTACAGCAAGCTCGGCTTTAAAGCGACGCTGAAAAACGATAAACTCACCTTGCGCGGAATCGAAACCAGAAACGGACAGGAGTACCTCGTGGTCGGAACATTGCTTCCGCCCACGGTGAATATCGTCAGCCACACACAAGAAATCAGCTTCAGCGAGCTTGTGCGGCGGCTCGAACGAGTGAAACAAACCGGCGGCGCTAAATAACCGGCGAATCTCCACGGAGGATTCATGAACAAAAAGCTTTCTCTCTTGCTGGCATTCTCTTTGACGGCGTGCGTCACGGTGAACATCTATTTCCCCGCAGCGGCGGTGCAGCGCGCGGCGGACACGATCGTCGAGGAAACCTGGGGCGGTAAGGGAAAGGAAGCTCCGAAACAGGCTCCCGGCGATCGGGGTTCTATCGCCGGACAGATCTTCGCATTCGCCGGTTTCGCCCGAGAGGCCTACGCGCAGGAAGCGGATATCAACATCTCCAACCCGGCGATCCGCGCGTTGAAAGATTCCATCCGGGCGCGGAGCGAATCGATCAAGCCTTACATGGACAAAGGAAACGTCGGTCTCAATCGCGACGGGCTCCTCGTCGTGCGGACCACGGAAGGGCTGAATCTCAAAGAGCGCGCGGAGGTCCAGCAATTGGTGGAAGCGGAAAATCGCGACCGCGAGGCGCTTTATGTCGAGATCGCCAAGGCCAACAATATTCCGCGGGAGAAAGTCGCCGACATCAAGAGAATTTTTGCCAAGAGCTGGGCCGATCAAGCGAGACCGGGGTGGTGGATCCAGGATGCACAAGGAAACTGGACGAGGAAATAGTTTTCGGCCGTCAGCATTCAGCCAAATACATTCTCGACGTCAGTCTAGTCGAAACGTGATCCGCCTCAGAATCCATGGCCATTCCTGAGCCGCGTCCGAGCGTCGCGCAGAGCGCCGGCATCGTGAGCGCAGCGATCATGGCGAGCCGCGTCCTCGGCCTGATCCGCGACCAGGTTTTCGCGGCGCTCTTCGGCGCCGGCCTGCAATACGACGCGTTTCTCACCGCCTTTCGCATTCCCAACCTGCTGCGCGATCTTTTCGCCGAGGGCGCGCTCTCGGCCGCTTTTGTAACCGTTTTTTCCCAGACGCTCGCGACCAAAGGCGAAACAGAAGCGTTTCGTTTGTCGAATCGCGTCGCGACCTTGCTGATGCTCGCGCTCAGCGCAATCTGCGCGATCGGCTGGATCGTGACGCCGTCGATCGTCCGCATGTTGGCGCCGGGATTCTTCGACGTGCCGGGGAAAGCGGCTCTGACGATTCACCTGACGCGGATCATGATTCCGTTTTTGCTTTTCATCGCGCTCGCCGCTCAGGCGATGGGAATCTTGAACGCGCGCCATCGTTTCGGCGTCCCGGCGCTGGCTTCGGCTTTCTTCAACATCGGCTCGATCGCAGGCGGCTTGTTCTTTGGTTTTGTCGCCGGACCCTTGATCGGCGTCGGCGCGATCGAGGGCATGGCTTACGGAACTCTGCTCGGCGGCTTTTTACAATTTGCCGTGCAGTGGCCGAGTCTCAAGCGAACGGGCTACCGCTACCGGCCGATGCTCGGCTTCAACGACCCGGGTGTCCGGCAGATTTTGCGTCTGATGGGACCCGCGGTGATCGGCGTGGCGGCGGTCCAGGTCAACGTGTTCGTCAACAGCAATTTCGCCTCGTCGATCATCGATCCCGCGACCGGAACGATCGGCAACGGCCCCGTGTCGTGGCTCAACTACGCGTTCCGCTTTCTCCAATTTCCGATCGGCGTTTTCGGCGTGGCGATCTCGACGGCGACCTTGCCGGTGATCTCGGCGAGCGCGGCGCGGAAAGACATCCCCGAGTTTCGCCGCACGCTCGCGCACTCGCTGGCGCTGGTGTTTTTGCTTTGCGTGCCGTCCGCCGTCGGATTGGCGGTGCTGGGGCAGCCGATCGTCGGCCTGATTTTCGAGCACGGCAAATTCTCGCAATTCGACACCGCGCAAACCGCCAACGCGCTGGCCGCGTATTCGATCGGTCTTGCCGGTTATGCCGCCGTCAGAGTGCTCGCGCCGGCCTTTTACGCGCTCGACGACGCGCGCACGCCGATGCTGGTGAGCCTGGGCTCGATCGCGGTGAATTACGCGGTGAACTCTCTGCTCGTCGGCCCCTTGGGCCACGTGGGCTTGGCGCTTTCCACCTCCGCCGTGGCGCTGGTGAATTTCGTTCTGTTGCTGCTTTTGATGCGGCGCAAGTTGGGCCGGCTGGAAGGACGCAGGCTCGCTCGCAGTCTGGCGAAGGTGGGCCTCGCGTCGGCGCTGATGGCGGCGGCCGCGTGGTTGGTGAGCGCGCAGCTCGCGCCGCATTTCAGCGGCTTCGCGCGCTATCTCGCCGAGGTCGCGGGCGCGATGATTGCGGCGCTGGTCGTTTTCTATTTCGCTTGCCGTCTGCTGCGGGTCGAAGAGCTGGATGACGCGGTCAATTCCATCGGCGCGCGCTTCCGACGGCGCGCATCACTTCGTCGCCCATAGCGCCTTGATAAAGCCTTCTTTCGCCAGCTCGCCTATAATGCTCGCGTCGATAAAGTCGCCGGGGCGGGCCTGCCGGGCGCGCGGGTCGGTCTTGGCGATCTCGTCCAGCATGGCCTGTATCCCCGCCTCGGAGAGACTGCCTTCCTTGTCAATCGCCTGATAGGCCTCATCGTAGCTGGCGCTGAGCACTTGAGGATCGGTGATACGAGTGTATTTGCTGACGGCTTTCAGCGTCTCTTCTTTGCTGCGATAGACTTCGCGAACTCCTTCGAGATAACCTTTGGCAAAAGCCTTGATCGCCGGCCGGGTTTCATTGCGCAGCGAGCTTTCCATCACATCACCGGCCTGATGTTGAAACGCAACTCCCAGCCTGACGACTTCGTTGGAAGGAATAAGAATCTTCATGCCGGCGTTTCTGGCTATGACACTTTCAGGAGCGGAGAGCGTCGTCCCCTGGATCAGTCCCTTGGTCAGCGCGACGAGGCGATTCTGCGTGCTGCCGAGCTGCATGATGGTGTAGTCTTTTCCTTCCTCCAACCCCAATTTTTTCAGCAACATCACGGTCGCCATGTACGACGACGACCCGATTCGCGTCACGGCAATCTTTTTTCCTTTGAGGTCCGCCGGGCTCTTGATCTCCGGGGTCGAGAAAAACGGGTTCGGGTAGTAGTTGACCAGACCCATGAAGATCTTCACCGGCGCGCCTCTCAGTCTGGCGTTCACGACCGAGCTCCCGTCGCCGACGAGGATCTTGGTCTCGCCGCCGAGCAGCGCCTGCATTCCCATTGTGCCGCTCGGAATATAAATCGTTTCCGCATCCAGACCGTGCTTGAGAAAAAAACCTCTATCCTTCGCCATCCAGAGCGGCGAGGTGATCACGTTGAGCGCGCTGTGCACGATGAGCAGCTTGTCGGCGGCGAGCAGAGAACGGCTACCCGACGCAAGACCAAAGATGACAATCGCGCCGACGATCCACACTCCCCTGCGGCTATAAGTCTTAGAGCTAATCGACACGATGCCTCCGCACTGCGACTGACTTGTCACGTCTTACCCGACCTGTGAATTGCGGTCAAGCATGTTCCAAACCCGCCGTCGTGAGGCGCGGATTTTGAGATGCGGCGCCGGTGTGATAAATGAACCACTCGATCACCCGCATCATGGACGCGCGCATCAATCACACGCTCCTCGTCACCGCGCTGGTGGGGACTTTTTTTTCCGGCACCGCGACGCGCATCTTCAACATCTCGATGCCGACCGTGGCGAGCAGTCTGGGAACCGACCTGATCGGCATCTCGTGGGCGCTGCTGGCCTATCAGCTCTCGAACATCGGCCTCTCGATCATCTTCGGCCGCATCGCCGATCTCTGGGGCAGGGAAAAAGTCTTTGCGCTGGGATTTGCGGTGTTCGCGGTTTGTTCGCTCCTCTGCGGCCTGTCGCAGACCGTGTTCCAATTGATCGTGTTTCGTTTTTTTCAGGGAGTCGGCGGGTCAATGCTCCAATCGTCGAGCCGCGCGCTGGCCGCGCAGGCGGTCCCCGAGGAGCTCGGCGGCCGGGCGCAAGGCTACATGACCACCGCGCACCACACGGGATTTCTCCTCGGCCCCAGCATCGGCGGACTGATGATCGATTACCTGAGCTGGCGCTGGACCTTTTTTTTCCTGGTTCCGTTCGGGTTGTTCGGCGCGCTGTTGACGTTGAAAAATTTAAACCGCCGGCAGGCGGCGCCGCTGCGTCAAACTGCCGCGATCGATTATCTCGGCGCCGCCCTGCTCTTTGCGACCACGACCACCTTGGTTTTGATTCTCGACCGCCGCACGCTTGCGGTCATGGGAACCGAGGCGAGACTCGCGTCGCTGTTTGTTTTCCTCGGCTGTTTTTCCGGACTGCTGCTGCACGAATCGAGAACCAAAAGTCCGTTCGTCGCCTCCGCCCTGTTCAAGCTCCGCATCTTTACCTTGAGCGCGCTCAGCCTGCTTCTCGTCGCCACCTGCTACGCCGTGAGTTTCTTCCTGCTGCCGTTTTATCTGCAAGACGTGCTGCATCTCTCGCCGTCGTTTATCGGTCTCTTGTTCATGGCGCCGTCGATCACGACCGTGGCGCTCGCGCCGGTGAGCGGCTACCTGGCCGACCGGGTCGGCCCGCGCTTGCCGGCGGGGCTCGGCGTCGGCTGCATGGTCGGCGCTTTGCTCCTCGGAAGTCTCTTGCGTCCCGATTCGCACTGGCTGCTTCCGACTTTGATGATCGTGTTCGGTGCGATGACCAACGGGCTGTTCAATCCGGCCAATTCCACGGCGATGATCTCCATGGCGCCCGCCGAGCACCGCGGCTTCGCCTCCGCGTTCAATCATGTGACTTTCGGCCTGGGAAATATTTTGGGCGTGGCGCTCGGCGGATGGGTGATGACCGCCACGTTCGAGCGCCACACCGGGCTTTCCGGCGTCACGCCCACGACGGCCAACCCCGCGGCGTTTACCGCCGCGCTCGATTCGACTTTCTTCGCCGCCGCCGGATTGAGCGTCGTCGCTCTTATAACGTCCGCGGCGCGCGGC
Source organism: Binatia bacterium (assembly GCA_036506735.1). Lineage (GTDB taxonomy): Bacteria > Desulfobacterota > Binatia > UBA9968 > UBA9968 > JAJPJQ01. The sequence continues at coordinate 9,000 of DASXRG010000269.1, forward strand.
GGCGGCGGATTGCGAGGCGGCGGCGGTCTGGCCCGTAAGCGGTAGGCAGTAGGCAGAATGCCGTAGGCAGCCAACAAAATCCGTTTTCTTAGCTGCGTACTGCCTACTGCCCACTGATCTCGCGCAGGTTCGCGCCTTGACGGATAAGTTCGTTCTGAACTTCGCTCGCCGGCACCGCTCGCGGCGGTTTCTCGTGGCGCACGGCGAGCGCGGCGCACGCGCCCGCCGCCTGGCCCGTGGCCATCGATACCGGCATGACCCGGTAGGAAGAAAGCGCTTCGTGCGTGCCGGAAATACAGCGGCCGGCGACGATCAGGCCGTCGATCTTTTGGGGCAAGAGACAGCGCAACGGAATGTCGTACGCCTCGCCGGGCGGCAGGCGCTGCAGCATCGTGCCAGTGCCTTCGGGATTATGAATGTCCACGGGATAGCTGCTGCGGGCGATCACGTCGGGAAATTTTCGCGCCTGTAGAATATCGTCGACCGTAAGCTCGTAATCGCCGAGGATTCGCCTCGTCTCACGCACGCCGACGTGGACGCCGCTCTGGACGACGTAGGCCTTCTCGAAACCGGGAACATATTTGCGCAGGAAGGCGGCGATCTCGCGCATCTGGCGCCGGCTCTCCCATTCGGCGCACGTCCAATCCCAAACGTCGCTGCCTAATACCCGGTTCACGCGCGTGCTGTTGACGCTGACTTCGCGCTCGTGCGGCGTGGCGAAAAAAAGCATGTCCTCGCGCGGCAACTGGAGCTTTCCCTCCGCGGTCGCTTTCCGAATAAGATCCCAAAGGCCGTGCACGCCGCGCCACTGGTCCGGATGCTCTTTCACGTAGGCGTCGAAGGCCGCGCGCTCGAATTCCGTGACCCGGAACATCAAGGTCATCGGCTGCACCAGCCCGTCCTCTTCCCTGCCAATCTCGTAGGGCGCGCCGGCGCGCGCCGCGACATCCCCGTCGCCGGTGCAGTCGATTACGACGCGCGCGCGAATCACGACCGGACCCGATTTGGTCTCGAAGACGACGGCTTTCACGCCGTGGTTGGCGATGACGTCGCTCGCGAAAGCATGGAACAGAAAGCGCACGCCCGCTTCATCGAGGAGATCCATGGCGACCAGCTTGAAGATTTCCGGGTCGAACGGCACGGTGTAGCCGGTTTTCAAGGAAGGCGCGATGGCGCCGCCGGCCTTGACCAGCCGTTCGAGGAGCTTCGTCAGCGCACCGGCGATCACCGGCTCGCCGCGGCCGTGATCCGTGGGGAGGAGCGTGGTCGCGCCTTTTTTTTCCGGCCGCGGCTGCTGCGTATGAAAAGACATGAGCGGCATGACGAGCGCGGCGGTCGCGTTGCCGCCGAGAAAGCCGTAGCGCTCGGCCAGAACGACGCGCGCGCCGGCGTCGGCGGCGCCGAGCGCGGCGCCGAGACCGGCCGGCCCGCCGCCGACGACGAGCACGTCGGTGTCGGCGGCCAGTTGCGCGGTGCGCGGCGGCAAATCGATGGAAGTGTGAGTTTCGGGTTTAAGCAGCGGCGGCATAATTCCAGCAGGCCGTACGCGGCAGGCAGCAGCCGGATTAACCCGGAGTTCTTTGCTGCTTACTACTTACTGCCTTCTGCCAACTGGCACTCCTTGGGTATGCTCGGTTCGGACTTGAGCGAGCGCAAAAGATCGCAGAGAATCTGGTTGGTTTTTTTGGCGCGCTCCTGCAGCGGCGGCACTTTCGCTTCGAGCTGCTTCTTGAGCTGGTTTCTCAAGTCCCATGACCGGTCGAGAAAGGCGCAGAGCTTTCCGATGTTGAGGGCCGCGATCGGCGGCATCGGCATCTCGAGGTCGGATAAAAAGCCCGACACCTTCGAGGCGTACGGCAGCGGCACGAACGGCACTTTCTGGATGCCGGCGAAGATCAAAAAGTGCAGCCGCATGCCGACCGCGAACGACATGTGCTTCATCAGGCCGAGCACTTCGCCCGAGCTGTATTCGCCCTTGAGAACGTTGGCTCGCTTGGTATTCGCCATCTTGGCGATGACGGCATGGGAGTGCTGCGGATCTTTATTCTCGCCGCCCTCCATCGGCACAAACAGGACCTGCGCGTCGAAGCGCTCCACCATGTAGTCCGCCGCATTGGCCAGCATCGCGTGGTATTGCTCGATGTTGAGGTCGGGCGCGGCCGGACCCGGCTCGCGCACGGAAAAACCCACCAGCGGATTGTCCGGATTGATCCCTTCTTTTTTCAGCATGTCCTTGGTAAAAGTCTGCGGCTTCAGCAGCAGCGCCGGATCGGCGGTGATCTCGATCTCCTGATTGACGCCCAGATCGTGCAGGATTCTTTTCGCTTCGCCTTCGCGGACCGTGATCTTGTCGACTTTGTTGAACACCTGAGCGGCGAGTTGCTTGGCTTCGGGAGTCTTGATCGGACCGGCGCTGATGGCATAGGTCATCACCGGGACGTCCAGTTCCTTGGCCCAGATCACGTCGCGGAGAAAACTCTCGATGACCTCATCGTAGAGGATCCCGCCGCCGCCCAAAACGAAGAGGTCGAGCTTGCGCAGCTCTTCGAGCACTTCGTCTTTATGCATCTCCCGAATCGGAACCGCGCGGACTTTGTGCCTTGGCTCGGTGTCTTTGGCGTTGTGCGAGAAGACGACGACGTCCGCGTCGACCGACGCGCGCAGCTCTCGGAGTATGACTTCGAGAATCGCCTCGTCGCCGAGATTCATGCCGCCGTAAGAGCCCGAAATCGCCACGCGGTATTTCATCTAAAAATCCCCTGTCCGTTCCGACGCGTCGCCTTCGTCGATTCTCCAGAGTAGCAGGAGTGCAAGCCGGCGCAATCAGGTAAACACCGTAAAAGCGGCCGGAGAACCCGCGAAAATTCACGGTAGGCTTGCATCGAGCGCGGCTGAAGCACAAGCTCGCCCTATGAGACTGCTCCTGACCGGCCTTCCCGGCGTCGGCAAGACCACCTTGATCCGCTCCGTTTTGGACCGGATCGAAGAGGTAAAATGCGCCGGTTTTTATACCGCGGAGAAGCGCCATCGCGGACAAAGAATCGGGTTTAAATTCGTCACGCTGGACGGCGCGGAAGGAACCCTCGCGTCGGTGGGAAGAAAGGAACCGACGGTCGGCAAATACTCGGTCCACCTCGAAGAATTTGAACGGCTCGCTCTGCGGCAGCTCGACGCGGAAAATTCGCGCGCCGATCTCTACGTCATCGACGAGATCGGCAAGATGGAGCTTTTGTCCCAACGATTTCGCAACCAGGTCATTGACCTGCTGGCTCACCCGTCAAATATGCTCGCGACGATCGCAAAAACAGGCAAGGGCTTCATCGCGCAGCTTAAAGCCCGAAACGACGTCGAGCTGATCGAAGTCACCCGCGCGAACCGGGAGGGGCTGGCAGGAGAGATCGCGGATCGGATCAGAAAGGAGTTCGAAAACCTGTAAGCTCATTCACGGGAGTTTTGCAGTTGTCCGGATGCAGACAGAATGTTAAGAAGTTTTGAAATCAGCCACCAGTCAAAACGGAGGTCCTATGACCAAAGCGCAAAGAATCCGCGAGGTCCTGAAACAAAAAGGCGTCCTGGTGATGCCCGGAGTCTACGACTGCTTGAGCGCGAAGATCGCCTCGCGCGCCGGCTTCGACGTGATCTTCATCACGGGCTACAGCGTGTCGGCGACGCTTTTGGGCGAGCCGGATTTCGGTTTGCTCACGCAGACAGACCTGCTCGCCGCCTCGCAGCGCATCTGTTCTGTGACCGATTTGCCGGTCATCGTGGACGCCGACACCGGCTACGGCAACGCCATCAACACCATCCGCACCGCGAAAGAGCTGATTCGCGGCGGCGCCGCCGGGATGTTTTTGGAGGATCAGATCTGGCCCAAGCGCTGCGGCCACATGAAGGGCAAGCAAGTGATTCCGCTCGATGAGTATTTAAAAAAGCTCAAGGCCGCCGTCGAGGCGCGCGGAGATAAGGACAACCTCTACATCGTCGCGCGCACCGACGCGCGCCAGGCTCTGGGCTTGAGCGAAGCCATCAAGCGCGGGCAGGCGTTCAAGGAAGCCGGCGCCGACGCGGTGTTCATCGAAGCGCCGCAGACCAAAGAAGAGATGCGCGAGATCGGCCGCAACGTGCCGGGCCCGCTGGTGGCCAACATGATCGAGCGCGGCGTCACGCCGCTGATGGGACCAGAAGAGCTGAGAGATCTGGGCTTCGGGTTGATCGTCTGGCCGCTGGGTCCGCTCTACGCCTCGGCCCGCGCGCTCCAGGATGTTTACTCGACTTTACGCCGAACCGGAACGACGGGAGAAGTCATGGACCGCCTCATCCCGTTCGAGGAATTTCACGACATCATCGGGCTGGAAGAAAAATACGCGCTGGACGCGAAGTACAAGGGCTGAGGGATGAGGGCGGAGGGATGAATGAAGATTGGAAACACGGCTTGTTTTTTTCCTCCCTCATCCCTCAGCCCTCATCCTTTCTTATTGGAACTGGCTCCAGAGCTGCGTGGCACACGGCGTGACCCCCGCTTGCAGCTTCGCTTTCAGCAGCACCGCGCCGTTGGCCGTCAGCGGCTCCCACTTGGCGTCCTCGGTTTTGTAATGGCACAGCCCCTGCCAGACGATTTTTCCATCGTCGTTGCGAATCAACCGGACGCGGACCGTAAATTCGACGTCGCCTTCGGCGGCCGAGCCCCAGCCGAGGGTCTTGAAATCGAACACCCACCGCCCGCCGTAGGTCTTTTTTACCGCCGCGAGATCGTCGTCGGAAAGCGGCTGATCGACCGCGCGAACCGTCACGCCCTTGAATTCTCCCCGTAAATTTTGAATAAACTTTTCCTCGATCGCGCGCGCCGGATCTTCGAGGCCGTAGATCTCGCGCATTTCTTTTCCGGCCGAAAGCGACATCCCCCACCCGATCAAACCATAGATGCCCACGTCGCCGTAAAACGCCGCCGGCTCGTGGCGCACCGCGCCGATTTCAGATTGCTTCTTGAGTTGCGCCAGATCGTCCCTGTTCAATGGGACCAGACTGGAGCAGCCGAGGACCGCGGCAAAAAAAACCGCTAAGAGCGCCAAAAGAACGTTATGATTTTTCATTTTCTGCTGCCTGCAATAGCCGGACTTCATGGAGGGGAAACGGTATCTCAATATTGTCCGCCCGGAACCGTTCGACAATCGCCTGGTATAACTCCCCCTTCGACGGGACGACATCGACGATCGAAACCCACGATTGAATCGCCAGCGTGATCGACGACGCCGCAAGCTCGCTCACTCCGATGACCGGCGGCGGCTCTTTGAGCACGCGCGGATGCGCCGTAACGACCTCGCGGGCGACCGCGATGACCGCGTTGAGGTTCGCCGCGTAGCTGATCCCCACGGTGAGGGTGAGCTGGCGGATAGTGCCGAAGTTGTGCAGGATCTCGCCGACGATCTTGCGATTGGGAATCACCACGCGCGAGTGATCCAGTTGGATCAGGCTGGTCGAGAACAGCTCGATCGCCACCACCTGTCCGTGCACGCCGAGCAGCTCGATATATTCGCCGACTCGAAACGGCTTGGTGAAAATGATCGACAGTCCGGCGACGATGTTGCCGAGCACGCCCTGGAAAGCCAGACCGATGCCCACCCCGGCGACGCCGAGCGCCGCCACGAACGGCGTGATCTGAAAACCGAACTTGTCGAGCGCGACCAGGAAAGTCAGGAGAATGACCGTGAGGCGGACGATCCGCACGATCAGCAGGCGCGTCGGCGGCTCTTTGACGTAAGATTGAAGCCAACGATTGCTCAGGTTGCCGGCCCATTTGGCCAGCAGAACGCCGATGACAAGAATGATGAGCGCGCCGAGAACTTGGAAACCGTACCGGATGATCAGATCTAAAGTGATGTCCTTCGCCGTCAACATAAATCGGCTCCTTTGATGGAACGCGCCCGAAACGCCGGGCGGCGCCCGTATCGATGAAGGCGGCTAAAAATAATCTATGTCGGGCGGGGCGTCAAGCCTAATCGCGGCGGCAGGAGAAAGGGTGAAGGCGAATGATCCCATGGCTCATCTCGCCTTCACCCCGAAGCCGGCGGTTCAATCCATTTACTTCGAGATCGTCAGCGCGATACCGAGAGGCAGGGTTTTCTCGCCCGTGCTTAAAGCCGTTGCCAGTCTGGACAGCTCCCAAGCCGGAACGAGATCTTTCGAGAATCCCTCTTTCGCGGGCGCATTGGCGCCGCCGGCCTCGCCTGCCTTGATTGCGTATTTAACATTATTTCCGTCGCGCAGAGTTACGGAAAGGACCAGATCTTTTCCTTCCGCCACCGCCATGGTTTGCAGCGCGGCGATTTGATTCAACGCCGCCGTCTTATTTACCGTGTCGAAATACATCCACGCGGACGCAACCACGGAGACGATCAGCACCAGCCAGGCGTACTGACCGACTCTTTGCTGCCGCTTTAAAGCCTGTTTTCTCTGGAGGTCGAAAAAGGAACGGTAGGATTGCCTTTCGGCGGCTATTTTTTTGGCCGGATCTTCCTCGGTCGAGCTGACGGGTTGGTCGAACGAAAGGGCGATGCCGTTTAATATCATCCCGATGATGATCAGCACCAGGGGCGCCGCGATCAGGAAAAGTGGGTTCATGGTTCTCTCCTTATTTATCAGGCTCTCGAGCCTTTGGATTTTGGAAGAGGGCGGGATCAGACGTGGAAGCAGAACACTCGCTGTAAACCCGGAGCCGAAGTCCCGGCCACGGGCTGAGCCGCGGCGGCCTTCCTCCTCTTACGCGCCGTTAAAATAAAATAGCCCTGTTGCCGACACCTCCCGTGTACGCTCATCCTATAGCACCGCCGGTGGCGCGGCAATGTCTAATAGTAGACAAGAAAGCAGGGTTCACTCGCCGAGCATCCAACGCCGCTTCAGGCTCGGCGCGTAGCTCAAGCCAAATCGGCCGGTCGTCACGTAGAGGATGGCCTTGACCGCCTCTTCGGGAGAATCGGTGACGATAATCCGCTCGGTGTCGATCGGGTCGATCGTCTGCTCTTTGATGAGCCGGTCGCGCATGAAATCGAGCAGCGGCCGCCAGAAATCCTTTCCCATGATCACCAGCGGAAATTCCTTGATCTTGCCGGTCTGAATGAGCACGGCGGTTTCGAAGATCTCGTCCAGCGTGCCGAAGCCGCCCGGCATCGCGATGAAGGCGTAGGAATATTTTACCAGCATGACTTTGCGCACGTAAAAGTGGCGGAACGTGATCCACTTGTCGAGGTACGCGTTGGGCTTCTGCTCCTCCGGCAATTCGATGTTGCAGCCGATCGAGCGGCCGCCGGCCTCTTTGGCGCCGCGGTTGGCGGCCTCCATGACGCCCGGCCCGCCGCCGGTCATGACGGTAAACCCCGCCCGCGCGAGCCGGGCGCCGACTTCGCGTGCGAGCGCGTAATATGGATGATCTTCGCGAAAGCGCGCCGAGCCGAATACGGTGACGCACGGGCCGACGAAGTGCAGCGCGCGAAACCCGCGCATGAATTCGAAGAAGATCCGTAGCGCGCGCGCCAGCTCGCGGCGTCTTTCCTGCGGCCCTTGAAGAAATCGTATTTCTTCCTCGGCGCCCGCGGTCTTGCCCCAGCGGGTGCGGGAAATCGCCTTGTCATCGGCTCGGCGGCGAGAAAAAAACTTCACAGCTCCCGGCTTTCGTCCTGCCCGGGCAAGGTCACGTTGAGGCCGAGTTTTTGCCGGATCGAAGCCGCCAGTGTTTGGCGCGGCGAATTCTCGCCGTGGACGAGAAAGATTTCTCGAGGCTTTTCGGGAATCGCCGATAACCATTCCAAAAGCTCCCCGGCATCCGCATGCGCCGAAAGCGCCGGAATCTCTTCGATCTGCGCCGCGACGCGCACCGGCGGCCCGAGCACCTGCACGTCTTTGGCCCCTTCGAGAATGCGCCGGCCGAGCGTGCCTTCCGCCTGGTAGCCGACGAACAGAAGAACGGTGTTGGGATCGGGCAGACGGTGAACCAAGTGGTGGAGCACGCGGCCGCCGCTCAGCATTCCCGAAGCCGAAATAATCACCGCGGGTCCGCGCACCGCGTTCAAGCGCTTCGAATCGTCCGAAGACCGCGAGAAACTGACCGAGGGGCCTTCGATGGGGCAACGGCCCTGGTCCCGGAGCTCCGACATTTCGAGGTCATGCTCGGGAGTAAACTCGCAATACAGGTCGACCGTCGAGATCGCCATCGGGCTATCGACGTGGATCGGAAGGTTCGGCGGAATGCGGTTCTCGCGCTGCAGCGCGCGCAAGTGATAGAGAACTTCCTGAGTGCGGCCGACGGCAAAAGCGGGTATCAGCAGCACGCTTTTTTTCTCGACGATCCGCTGAACGACGCGGGCGAGCGCCTCTTTCGGACTCTCGTCGCCGTGCAGGCGATCTCCATAGGTCGATTCGAGCAGCACGTAGTCGGCGCCGGCAATCGGCTCCGGGTTCTTCAGGATCGGAATGTCCCTGCGTCCCACGTCGCCCGAGAAGACGATCCTTAATTTTTCCCCGGCGCTATTCCGGGTCTGGATGAGAATGAAGGCCGCGCCGAGAATGTGGCCCACGCGATGAAACGTGAAAGACAGGTCCGCGACCGCTTGGGCGGAGCCGAAGGGCGAGGGGAGCACGAATCCGAGCGCGCGCCGCGCATCTTCCTCGGTGAAAAGCGGCAGGGCCGGCTGATGGCGCGAGTATCCTTTCTCGTTGGCATAGCGCGCCTCTTCTTCCTGCAGCCGGCCGGCGTCGGGGAGCATGATATTGAGCAGCGCTCGCGTGGGAGCCGAGGCGAAGACCGGCCCGGTGAAGCCGTCTTTCGCGAGACGCGGCAGATAACCGGTATGATCGATGTGAGCGTGAGTCAGGATCACCGCGTCTAGCGTTTTTGGATCGACGCCGAGCGGGCCCCAATTTTTTTGCCGCAGCTCCGATTTTCCTTGAAACAGGCCGCAATCGATCAGAACGCGCCGGGAATCGACTTCGAGCAGGTAGCGCGAGCCGGTCACGGTTCCCGCCGCGCCGAGAAACGTGAGGCGCGTCACCGGGCCTCGACCGCCGGACGCACCCGTCCGCAACGGATGATCGAATGAGCCATTGGCACCTTAATTACCGGAACTCGGAGACAATGTCTATTTCCGAAGCGGCCGAGCTGGCGGCAAGCAAAAAGATTAACTGATGCGGACGTAGCTAACGAGCTGCGGTTTCCGTCTCTGGGCGCGGCATTCGTCGCAGACGTCGCCGTTTTCCGGCGGACCCTCCAATTCCAAATAGCCTTGAGCGGGCCATTGAGAACAATGGTGATTGAAGTGCCAGGTCTCATCGTCGTGCGCTCTTCTGAAGGTGGGCCCGGTTATTTTTCTAACGTGTGTCATCCCGGCAATTATAATAATAACGCCGGTGCCGGTTCCATCGGGCTTTTTCCCTAAACGCCGCGGGTTTTTACCTGACCTGTTGCCGGGCCGCTTGCAATGGCTTCGGATGTCGGGGATAAATAAATGCATGCGGTTCATTGTCGGGTGGGCTCTCCTTATAAACCTTGCTCCCGTTACACATGCTCAGGAATACCATCCTCAAGCACACCATCCCCAGTCTGCCGTCCCATCGGTCACGGTAACCGGCGAAGGACTCGTCGCGGTCGAGCCGGATCTGGCGGAAATCGAGATCGGTGTGGTGACCGAAGCGAAGGTCGCGCCGCAAGCCTCAAAGGAAAACGCCGCAAAGCTCGCCAAAGTCATCGCTGAAGTGAAGAAGCTCCTCGGCAGCGGCGACGAGATCAAAACCATCGGCTATTCGCTCAGCCCGAGTTATCGCTACCCGAAGGAAGGCGGCAAGCCGGAGCTCACCGGCTACACCGCGACTAATATCGTGCGGGTGAGGACGGGAGGTCTCGATGGAGTCGGGAAGCTGATCGATGTCGCGACGCAAGCGGGCGCGAACAATATCCAGCGGCTGGTCTTCACCCTCAAAAACGAGGACGCGGCCAAGCGCGAGGCCCTGCGCATCGCGACGACAAAAGCTAAATCGAAGGCCGAAGAAATCGCGCGGGCGCTCGGGCTGAAGGTCGTCCGAGTGCTTTCGGTTACGGAAGGCGAGCAAATCTTCCGGCCGATG
>DASXRG010000270.1:0-3401 GCA_036506735.1 Binatia bacterium
CCTCGATTTATGGCGGCGCATCGACGCTTTTGAGCGCGTGCGCGAAAAAAATCGCGCCAAGCCGCCGTGGTCTTTCCTCGACGGACCGATCACGGCGAATAATCCCATGGGCGTTCATCACGCCTGGGGGCGCACCTACAAAGACATCTATAACCGGTACTTCGCGGCGTCCGGACACGAGCTGCGTTATCAAAACGGCTTCGACTGCCAGGGGCTCTGGGTGGAAGTCGAGGTGGAAAAAGAGCTCGGTCTCAGGTCGAAACAGGACATCGAAAATCTGGTTCCCGGCGATCGCTTCGCGAGTATCGACCGGTTCGTCGCGCTGTGCAAAGAGCGGGTGAACAAGTTCGCCCGCATCCAAACCGACCAATCGATTCGGCTCGGCTACTGGATGGACTGGGATCGCGAGGAGGATTGGCAGAAGCCGCCCGATGAGCGGCGCAGCTACTACACGATGTCCGAGGAGAACAACTACACGATCTGGAGCTTCCTGAAAAAATGCCACGAGCAAGGCTTGGTCTACCGCGCCTACGATTCGATGCCGTGGTGCCCGCGCTGCGCCGTCGGCATCAGCCAGATGGAAATGCACGAAGGCTACCAGCGGGTCGCGCACCAGGCGGTGTTCGTGCGCTTCCCGCTGCGCGGGCGGGCGGGTGAAAATCTTCTGGCCTGGACCACGACGCCTTGGACGCTCACCAGCAACGTCGTCGCCGCGGTGAATCCCGATCTCGTTTATCTGAGAGTGCGCCATCGCGGCGAAGTCTACTATTTGTCCAAAGGCGCCTTCACCGCGCCGCGGCTCGAAGAGGAATTTCGCAAAAAAGAATGGGTCGAGGGCGTTCCCAAGCTCAAATCGATCGAGCAGATCTTCAAGGAAAAGGGCGGTTACGAAGTGCTGGGTGAGTTGGCAGGGAGCGACATGCTCGGATGGGCGTATGACGGGCCGTTCGATGAGTTCGAGGCGCAGCAACAGCCGGGAGGTTATCCGCCCGAGATTGCCGAGGTCGCGATCAAACAAGGCTGGGGGCCGCCGCAACCCGCGCGGGAAATTCACCGCGTGATTCCATGGGAGGCAGTGAGCGAGGCCGAAGGCACCGGCATCGTGCACATCGCGCCCGGCTGCGGCAAGGAGGATTTCGCCCTCGGTAAAGAGCACGGTCTGGTGCCGATCGCGCCGCTGGATGAGACCGGGCGTTTTATCCGTGGCTTCAGCGCGCTCGAAGGCCGCTCGGCGCTCGACCCCGGCACGATCGAGTGGATCCTCTCCGCACTCCAACAAAAAGGGCTGCTCATCGCCGGCGAACGCTACCCGCACAACTATCCGCACTGCTGGCGCTGCAAGACCGAGCTTTTGTTTCGGCTCGTCGATGAATGGTTCATCGACATGCGCTGGCGCGACGAGATCATGAAGATTTGCCACGACGTCCGCTGGATCCCCGAGTTCGGATTGCAGCGCGAGCTCGACTGGCTCAAGAACATGGGCGACTGGATGGTCTCGAAAAAGCGTTACTGGGGCCTCGCGCTGCCGGTCTGGATTTGCGAGAGCTGCGGCGCATTCGACGTCGTCGGCAGCCGCGAGGAGCTGAAAAGCCGCGCGGCCGCCGGATGGAACGAGTTCGAAGGCCACACGCCGCACAAGCCCTGGATCGACCTGGTCAAGATTCGCTGCGCCCAGTGCGGCGGGCGGGCGAATCGCATTCCCGACGTCGGCAACCCGTGGCTCGACGCCGGCATCGTGCCTTACTCGACGTTGCGCTACAACCACGATCGCGACTACTGGGAAAAGTGGTTTCCCGCCGACTTCGTCACCGAGAGCTTTCCGGGCCAGTTTCGCAACTGGTTTTACGCCTTGCTCGCGATGAGCGCGCTGATGGAGCGGCGCGCCCCTTTCAAAGTGCTGCTGGGGCACGGCATGGTGCGCGACGAAAAAGGCGAGGAGATGCACAAATCGAAAGGCAACGCGATTCTTTTCGAGGAGGCGGCGGAAAAAATGGGCGCCGACGTGATGCGCTGGATGTTTGCGCGCAACAACCCGGCGAATAACATCAACTTCGGCTATGGACCGGCCGACGACGTGAGAAATCGATTCGTCTTCAAGCTCTGGAACACCTATGCGTTTTTCTGCAACTACGCCCGGCTCGACGGCTTCGATCCTGCGGCCGCGGCGGTCCCCGCCGCCGAAAGGCCGGACATCGATCGCTGGATCCTGTCGGATCTTCAGCTCTTGATCCAGACGGCGCGGCGCGAATTCGAAAACTACAACGTGATGGCGTTTTGCCTCGCGGCGGAGGATTTCGTCGCGGAGAAGCTCAGCAACTGGTACGTGCGCCGCAATCGCCGCCGATTCTGGAAGAGCGAAAAGACCGGCGACAAATTAGCCGCCTACCAGACCCTCTATGCGGTGCTCATGGCGCTCACGAGACTACTCGCGCCGATCATGCCGTTTCTGACCGAGGATATGTATCAAAACCTGGAAGCCGGCGCAGCCGAGGCCGACCAACCATCCAGCGTCCATCACTGCGATTTCCCAATCGCCGACGCGTCGCTGATCGATCGGGAGCTTTCCGCCGACATGGAAGCGCTGCTGCGCTTGGTCTCGCTCGGCCTGTCGGCGCGCAACAGCGCCAAGATCAAAGTCCGCCAGCCGTTGGCCGAGATAAAAATCCTGCCGGCCAGCGAAGCGGAGCGCCACGCGGTCGCGCGCTTCGCCGAGCAAATTTCCGAGGAGCTGAACGTAAAGAAGGTCAGCTTGCACGAATCGTCGGCCGGACCGCTGTTACGCTATGAAATCAAACCCAACCTCAAAACTCTCGGCCCCAGATTGGGCGAACGGCTAAAAGACGTGCAGAAAGCCCTGGCCGCGCTCGACCCCGCGTCGGTGGTCGAGAAAGTCCAGGCCGGCGACAATCTCGAAATCACCGCAGGCGGTGAAACTGTGGTTCTCACGCAAGCCGACCTGCTCGTCAACGTCAAAGCGCCCGACGGCTGGGCCGGACTCGCCGATCAACGGACGCAAGTCGCATTGGATATCCGCGTCAGCGAAGAGCTGGCGCGCGAGGGGATCGCGCGCGAAATCGTCCGGCACATCCAGGAGCTGCGCAAAACCTCCGGCCTCGAAATCGAAGATCGCATTCATCTCTATCTCCAAACGGACTCCGCGACGGTGCGTGCGGCGATCGAGGCACATCGGGCCTACATCTCAGGCGAAACGTTAGCGATTGAATTGGCGGGCCAGCCGCTCAACGGCAGCGCGCACCAGGCGGTGATAAAATTGCAGGGCCAAGTCGTCACGATCCAACTGCGTAGAGCTACTTCAATTTCGGCGGGAGCGGCGACTTGAGTCCAAAAACCAAGCTGGTCCTCAATCTGTTGATCGTAATTGTCGGCCTCGATCAAGCGAC
>DASXRG010000271.1:0-30762 GCA_036506735.1 Binatia bacterium
TTTGGTGCCCGGAGCCGGACTCGAACCGGCACGGCCCCTTCCGGGGCCTCGGGATTTTAAGTCCCGTGTGTCTACCAATTCCACCATCCGGGCGCGGCAGAGCTGAGTTATGAGTGCTGCGGACTGAGTCTCCTTTAAACCACACGCTCAGCACCGAGGTAATTTACACAACTGCAGATGAAATGAAAACAGCGGCTGGGGAACCAGCCGCTGTAATGAATTGACCCAAAAACCGTAGCGTTAAACAAATAACGGCGCGAGCACCAGCGTGATCGTGCTTAAAAGTTTAATCAGCACGTGGAGGCTCGGGCCGGCGGTGTCTTTGAAAGGATCGCCGACGGTGTCGCCGACCACCGCCGCCTTGTGTGTGTCGGAACCTTTTCCGCCGTACTGCCCCATCTCGATAAATTTCTTGGCGTTGTCCCAGGCGCCGCCGCTGTTGTTCAAGAACGTCGCCATCAAAATCCCCGCGATAGTGCCGATCATCAAAAGCGCGGCGACGGCTTCGGCGCCGACTCCAAGAAAGCGAAAGATCACGCCGACGGCAATGGGCATTCCCACGGCGAGGATGCCCGGCGCCACCATCTCTTTCAAAGCGCCGACGGTGACGATATCCACGCATCGGCCGTAATCGGGCTTCGAGGTTCCCTTGAGGATGCCCGGGTTCTCCTTGAATTGTCTGCGCACTTCGTTGATCACGTAGTAAGCGGCCTTGCCGACCGCGCGAATCGCGAGCGCGGAAAAGAGAAAGACCAGCATCGCGCCGAGAAGACCGCCGACAAAAACCTCGGGCTTGGCGATGTTGACCGCCGCCAGTTCTTTGCCGTAGTGCGCAACTTCATCGAGGTAAGCCGAGAACAAAAGAAATGCCGCCAAGGCCGCGGAGCCGATCGCGTAGCCCTTCGTGAGCGCCTTGGTGGTGTTGCCCACGGCGTCGAGGCGATCCGTTTTTCTGCGCACTGCTTCGGGCTGTTGGCTCATCTCGACGATGCCGCCGGCGTTGTCGGTGATGGGACCGAACGTGTCCATGGCTAAAATATAGGCGGCGGTGCCGAGCATGCCCATGGTCGCGACCGCCGTGCCGAACAGACCCGCGTGCGGGACACCGCTCGCGCCACCCAAGTAGTAAGACGCGACAATGGCCATGGAGATGACGATGACCGGAATTGCCGTGCACTCCAACCCCACCGCGACGCCTGTGATAATGTTGGTCGCGGGTCCGGTTTGAGAGGCCTCGGCGATCGATTTCACCGGACGATATTTGTATTCCGTGTAGTACTGGGTGATGTAGACGAAAACCTGGGCCATGGCGATGCCGATGACGCCGCAGAAGAAAAAGTAGAGCCACGCCCACTCGGCCTCGGGATGCGCGGCGGGGTCGACCGTGAGCAGCCAGCGCGCGGAGATAAAAAATCCGATGATCGCGAGAAAGGTCGCCACGTAGTAGCCGCGGTTGAGCGCATCCATGGGATCGCCCGTCTCCTCGGTCTTGACGACCATCACTCCGACGATCGAAGCGATCAATCCGAACGCGCGCGCGATCAAGGGAAAGAGAATTCCTTTCAGCCCGAAGTACGGGAACAACCCGACGCCGAGGATCATCGCGCCGATGTTCTCCGCCGCCGTCGATTCGAAAAGGTCGGCGCCTCTGCCGGCGCAATCGCCGACATTGTCGCCGACGAGATCGGCGATGACCGCCGGATTGCGCGGATCGTCTTCCGGTATTCCGGCCTCGACTTTTCCCACCAGGTCGGCGCCGACGTCCGCCGCCTTGGTGTAAATTCCGCCGCCGAGCTGGGCAAAGAGCGCGACGAAAGATGCGCCGAAGCCGTAGCCGACGATCGTGAAAGGGATCTTCTGCGGGTCGTGGCCCATCGACTGGAGAAACGCGTAGAGCCCGCCGACGCCGAGCAGGCTCATCGCGACGACGCACAACCCCGACACCGCGCCGCCGCGCAGCGCGATGCGCAGCCCGTCGTTGAGGCTTGTTCGCACCGCCGCGGCAGTGCGGATGTTGGCGCGAATCGACACCCACATCCCGATATAGCCCGCGATGACCGAGCACGCCGCGCCGAGCATAAAGGAAAGCGTCGTCCAGAACGCCAACTCAAGCGGCGGGACAGGGTCGGCCGGATTGGGCGGGCGGACAAAACCGTAAAGCACGAAGATCAACGCCGCCAGGACAACCGCGAGCGTTATAATCGTTTTGTTCTGTCGGGCCAGAAACGCCTCCGCGCCTTCCTTGATGGCGTTGGAAATCTCTCGCATCGCTTCGGTCCCGGTGTCGCTCTGGAGCACGAAGCGCGCCAGATAGACGGCGAACAGCAGCGAGCCGAAGCTAATGACGATCACGAATAAGATCATCGGGGAAGTCCTTTCTTTACGTTGTTTTGTCTGCCGCTGTTTCAGCGGGCTCTTGGCGCCGCCAGATATACGCCACCCCGATGCTCAACAGATAAAGCACCAGCATCGGCGCGGCCAGCAGCGACTGGTTGATGACGTCCGGCGTGGGCGTCAGGATTGCGGCGGCGACGAAGATGAGAACTATGGCGTAGCGAAACGAGTGCCACATCAGGCGGTAGTCCACGATCCCCAGCCGCACCAGAAAGAAGGTAAAAACCGGCAACTCGAACGTGATGCCGAAGGCGAGCACCATGCGGAAAAAAAAGCTAAAATACTCGCCGATGCGAATTTCCGGAGAGACCGAAAGAGAAAGGTACTGTTCGATAAAATACTGAAAGGCGACCGGCAGAACGATGCGATAGCAAAAAAAAGCGCCACCGAGAAAGAATAGGGTGGCGCAGAACACAAACGGAATCGCCATCTTTTTCTCGCTGCCGAGGAGTCCCGGCGCCAGGAAGCGCCATATCTGATAGAAGATCACCGGGCAAGCGAGAAAAAGACCGCCGACCAACCCTACCTTCATCTCGATAAAAAAAGCTTCCGTGACTCCCGTGCCGATCAAGCTCTGGCCGGGCCGCAGGCTTTGCTGTAAAGGCTTTACCATGAAACCGAAGATCCTGTCCGACTCGTAGTAACTGAATACGAATGCCAACGCGATTGCACCGAGAGACTTAAGCAGGCGCCAGCGGAGCTCCTCCAGGTGCTCCGTAAACGTCATGTAAGGGTTCGTCGCCACGTCGCGTTATGAAGTGTCCAGCGAGTTTTCTAAAAACTCGGGTCCCAAAGCGATCAAACCAGAGCGATCAAAAAGGTTCAGCTGCGAGGCGCTCGACCAATCGGCGAGCGCAGGCGTACTCTTCTCGTACGCCGAGCACGACGACGGGAGCGCAACGACGCAGATGGGCCTTTAGGATCGCTCTGGAAATTGCAAAAAAGGGGAAGGATTAATACCCTTCCCCTTTTAGGTTGCCGAAACCAATTAAGGCGACTTGAGCCTTATTTGGCTTTTTTCTCTGCCGGCTTCTCAGGAGCCATGGGTGCTCCACCCGTCATTCCCTCACTGCCAGTAGGAGCCATCGCGCCCGTCTGACCGGTCATTCCTGCGTCCGGAGCCGGCGGTGCCGCTGGCGCTGGAGGCGGAGGCGGCGGAGGCGGTTCTTCTTTCTTACCGCAACCGGCAAATGCTAGAGTCAAAGTAAAGAGGGCCACCATCGACCATGAAGCAACTCGTTTTCCCATCCTTATTCACCTCCTTTCCACAACTCAAGAGCGTGCTTGCTAAGCAATTTCTATTGCACAAGTTCAAAGCACTTGCAAGGGGGGTTGGAAACGACCGGAGCTTACCAGGCGGCGTGATGGGACAGATTCATTTCTGAGCTATCGCTAAGATCCGCGGGTTCTGCCTTGGCATCCGCCTCCCAATCCTTCTCCGCAGTGCTCTTGCTCGGAGCGGAGGGCGCGCCTCTGGACCCTGCCGCGTAGGGAATTCTCGCCAGCGGTGCGCTTTCGAAGACCGGCAGAGGATAGCGGTCCCGCAAATTCACCTCCAACCATTGGATCCCGCCCGGCACGGGAAATTCCGCCGCGCTGTTCGCCTGGCCGGCGCCGTTCATGAAATTCACCCATATCGGCAGCGCCGTATTGGCGCCCGTCTCTTTGTCTCCCAGCGGCCGGTGGTCGTCGTAGCCGACCCAAACTCCGGCGATCAACTCCGGAGTGTATCCGATGAACCAGCCGTCGCGAAAATCGCTTGTCGTGCCGGTCTTGCCCGCCACGTTGGAACCGAGCTTCGCTGCCGCGCGAGCCGTCCCGCTTTGGACCACGTTTTTCAGCATGTCGGTGAGCACATAGGCGACCTCGGGAGAAAGCACTTGTTTGGATCGAGACTCGCTTTCTTCCAGAATATTCCCGTAGCGGTCGGTTACCTTCAAGATAAAAAGCGGCTCAGCCAGCTCGCCGCCGCTGGCGAACACGCCGTAGGCACGCACCATTTCGAGCAAGGTGACCGAAGCAGAGCCGAGCGCCAGCGAAAGATTTTTTTCCAGAGGAGAGCCGATGCCTAATTTGCGCGCCTGCTGGATGACACGCTCGACGCCGACGCGCTGCACCAGCCTGACCGCGACGCTGTTCAACGAATGGGCCAGCGCGCTGCGCAGAGTCACGGGGCCGACGAAACGATTGTCGTAATTCTGCGGTCGCCAGAATTTACCCGGCGCCATGCGGAAAGTGAGCGGCGCGTCGGGCACGACCGACAACTCCGAGTAGCCCATCTCCAACGCGGTCGAATAGATGATCGGCTTGAAGGCGCTTCCCGGCTGGCGTTTGGCTTGCAGCGCCCGATTGAACTGGCTCAAATAAAAATCATATCCCCCGACCATCGCGCGCACCATGCCGGTATCCGGCTCCATGGCGATCAACGCGCCCTCGACGTCGCCCTGGCCTTCGCGCCGAGCCGTCTTGGATTTTTTGTGAGCTCTCAGGCGCACTTCGTTGATGCCGTCGCGCACCGCCTTTTGCGCCGCGATCTGGACCGAGGAGTCGAGAGTCGTATAGATGTGCAGGCCGCCTTGCAAGAGCGGATCGAAGCCGTAGCGGTCGCCGATCACGCGGCGCACATACTCGACAAAATACGGGGCTATTTGGGAGTTGAGCGCGGGGGCGGGCGCCAAGCGAATCGGGGTCTGGAGCGCTTCCTGATAAATGGCTTGGGTGATGAATCCTTCGCGCAACATTCGACGGAGAACGTAACGCTGCCTTTCGGTCGCGGCAAAAAAATCCCGGTACGGCGAAGTTCGGCTGGGCGACCTGGGAAGCCCGGCCAAAAGCGCCGCCTCGGCGAGATTGACTTGATCCACACCTTTGCCGAAGTAATCGCGGCTCGCGGCCTCAATGCCGTAGTTTCCATGGCCGAAATAAACCTGGTTGAGGTAGAGGTAGAGAATCTCTTCTTTGGTATGATTTTTCTCCACCCGATACGCCAGGATCGCTTCGCGAATTTTCCTCGACAGGGTCCGTTCCGGCGTGAGAAAGAAGGCGCGCACGAGTTGCTGTGTGATCGTACTGGCGCCCTCGCGGACCGCGCCTTTACGTAGATTGGCGAAAAACGCCCGCGCCACGGCGAACACATCGACGCCGCCGTGCGCGAAAAAGCGGGCGTCTTCGGCGGCGAGCAGCGCTTGGATGACTTGAGAGGGAATGCGTTCGAGCGCAACGACGATCCTTCGCTGGTGATAGAATTCGCCGATCGGCTGCTCGTCGATATCGTAAACCGTGCTGACCACGGCCGGACGATAGCTTGACTTCAAATCCAATCGGCTTGGCAAATCATGTCCGAAGTAATAGACGACGCCGAGGACGATGAGCGAAATGAGGAGCGAGCCCAGACCGATGGTCCAGCAGATAAAACGAAATAAAAAACTCCTCCCACCCAAGATGCGTGACAGCAACGGTTGCAAAGCAAGGGGATTCTACCAGAAGTGAGAGAAAATTTATAATCCTTTTTTTACATGCGTCTTCCGACGCTAAATGGCCGGTCGACGGACGGATATTCGAATCGTCATAGCGGACTTGAAATCAGACAAAAAGATGCAAACCACAGAAAACTGTTAATAAGTTGTTGATAACCGTCAACGCGCATGAGGCGCGAGGCTAAAAATCGCCAAGGGGAACGAATTGCCCAAAAACTTGGCATGGAAAAGGCTGTAGAATCAGTGAGTTAAGACAATTTCGTTGCGCGGCCTATCGTTAAATCGCCGTCGGAAGGAGGAATGTACAGCGAGAGTAAAAAAGTTTCGCTCGAGCCGCGAATTTCTCCCGGCTGCCAAGACGACATCTCTTCGTTGACTCGTCGAAGAGGCGATGATAAAGGAAGTAAATAATTCATTGGAGGTATTTCTTGGCTATCCATCCATCGGCAATCAAACGGCACCGGCAAAGCTTAAACCGACGCGCCACTAACAAAGAAGCGAAATCCCGAATTAGAACCCTGATTAAAAAAGCTCGGCAGGCGATCGAGACCAAAGACGGCGAACAGATTTCCGCTCAACTGCGCGAGGTCAGCCGCGCGCTCGGGAAAGCCGTGAGTAAAGGTATCCTCAAGCGCAACACCGCCGCCCGCTGGCTGTCACGGCTGTCGCGCTCAGCCACCCGTCCCGCAGCCGCCGCTCAATAGCGCGCGATCTCGGATCTCTCGCAATAAAATTATACCTTTTCTAGAGGCCGATCAAAAAGTTCCAGCTACAAGGCGGGCGAAGACCGATCCTTCGGCCGAGTTTATCCTGAGCGGAGTCGCAGGGCTTATTGCGGCGAGCATGCTCAGCGTAACGCCCGCTAGTGGCGGGCGATGGCGCAAGGGACGATGAAACGAAGTTAGGCGAGGGTTATTGGCCTGCCGCTAGAACATCTCCAGCAGGCGCGTGTGCAGGTCATGCGCCGCGGCTTCGATCAACCGTCCCCGAGTCTGTTGTTTCAGTGTTTCGGTCAGTTGAATGTCCGTCAGTTGGCGCACGTCTCCCGGATTCAAGCTGCGCGAGCGAAAATCAGAGGACGTCGTCACCACCGCTCCGCGCGACCCGGCATAAACTTCGGCAAACCGAGCGCCTTGAGTGCGCCAGAGAAGCTCGTCCGGGGAGCGGCGGCGCAGACTCATGTCCACGGTCAGCAACATCTCGTATTGAAGCGCCTCGTCGAAGCGATTGATCCCGACTGTCCGAGTGTCGATCTGCCGCACGACACCGGTCAGAACGGCGTCGGCCTCTTCCACGCGGTCCACGATCTGGAGCTGTCCCTTCTGCCGAAATTCGCTCTTGAGGGCCGCGATAAACTCCCCATCGAGGCCTACTTCCTTCGTGCGATTGCCGAACGACTCGATAAAGACCGTGCGAACGTCTTGGGGGAATCCCCCGCCCTTGCCGGAAAATTGATAGCCGCATCCCCCCACCGGCAGCAACAGGAGCAAACCAAGCGCCACACCATTTTGGATTTTAGATTTTCGATTTTGAATTTTTTCTTTTACCTTTTTCAGCCTGAGGCTGATCCGCCAATCTTTGTGGCGGAGCCTTTTGCCTTTCATTTTCATCCCTCCAGCACGATGTTGACCAGGCGGCGCGGCACCTCAACTATCCTCTGAATCTCCTTGCCGGCCACAAACCCCTTGACCCTGGGATCGGCGAGGGCTTCTTCCTTAATATAGTCGCTGCTGGCGTCCGCGGGCACCGTGATCTTGCCGCGGACTCTACCGTCAACCTGCACAACAATCAACAAATTTTCTTGCTCCATCGCTTCGGCGGAATAGGAAGGCCACGGAACCGCGTCCAAAGAGCTCTTGTGACCGAGGTTTTCCCACAGCTCGCTCGTTACATGCGGGACGAACGGGTAAAGCAGAGTCACGATCGCTTCCAGCGCCGTTTTGACGACCGACATCTCCCGCTCCGACGCCGAACCGTCCCGGGTCACCGCGCCGACCGCATTGAACAGCTCCATGATCGCCGCGATCGCCGTGTTGAAGTGAAACCGTAATTCAATGTCGTCCGTCACCTTCTTGATCGTCTTATGCGTCAGCCGCCGCAAGTCTCTGAGATCGGCGGGAAGCTCATCCGAAGAGGAAGCCGGCGTCGCCGCGACGAGCGCATCCCGATGCTGGCAAACGAAGCGCCAGAGACGCGTCAGAAACCGGAATCCTCCCTCGACCCCCTGGTCGCTCCAGTCAAGATCTTTCTCGGGCGGAGCGGCAAACAACTCGAACAATCTCCCGGTGTCGGCGCCGTACTTTTCGCGAATCACGGCGTCCGAGACGACGTTGCCCTTCGACTTGGACATCTTGGCGCCCTCTTTGATCACCATGCCCTGCGACAGGAGCGCGTTGAAGGGCTCGTCTATCTGCACCAGGCCGAGATCGCGCAGCACCTTGGTATAGAAGCGCGCGTAGAGAAGATGGAGCACCGCGTGCTCGATGCCGCCGATGTATTGATCGACCGGCATCCAGTAGTCCGCCGCGGCGCGCTCGACCATTCCGCCTTCATAGCGCGGCGAGCAGTAGCGGAGAAAGTACCAGGACGATTCGACGAAGGTGTCCATCGTGTCGGTCTCACGCCGCGCGCGCCCGCCGCAGCGCGGGCACCGAGCGTTGACAAAGTCCGGATGGCTCGTAAGCGGCGAGCCGCCCTTGCCGCTGATCTGCACGTCGCGCGGCAGCACCACCGGGAGGTTCTCTTCCTTCTCGGGGACCATGCCGCAGGCGTCGCAGTAGAGGACGGGAATCGGCGCGCCCCAGTAGCGCTGCCGCGAGATGCCCCAGTCGCGCAAGCGATAGTTGACCTTCGCCTCGCCGAGGCGACGCTCGACGAGCCAGTCGGTCGCACGGCGCTTGGCCTCGGCGACCGTGAGGCCGTCGAGAAAGCCGGAGTTGATTTTCACGCCGTCGCCCGGATACGCCTCGCCGGTCCAATCCGCCGGGCGCTGCGTCGTTTCGATGATCGGAAGCCCGTGTTTCTTGGCGAAATCCCAGTCGCGCTGATCCTCGCCCGGCACCGCCATGATCGCGCCGGTGCCGTAAGTCATGAGCACGTAGTCGGCGATGAAGAGCGGAATGTCCGCGCCGTTAAAAGGGTTGACGACGCGCGCCGAGAGCCTGAGGCCGCGCTTGGGCCGGTCCTCGGCAACGCGCTCCTGGTCCGATTGCTTCAGCACCTCGGCGCGAAAGCTCTCGACTTCGGCGCGCTCCTCCGGCCGCGTAATCAATTGATCGACCAGCGGATGCTCGGGCGCGAGCACGGCGTAAGTCATGCCGAACGCGGTGTCGGGCCGCGTGGTGAAGACGCGGATCTTGAGCTCGGGCCGGCCGGCCACCGGCAGATCGAACTCCGCGCCTTCGCTGCGGCCGATCCAGTTTTTTTGCATCGTGATCACGCGCTCCGGCCAGCCGGTCAGCCGGTCGCACCACGCGAGCAGCTCTTCGGCGTAGGCGGTGATCTTGAAGAACCAACCGTCGATATCGCGCTTGGTGACCTCGCTCTCGCAGCGCCAGCAGCGGCCGTTTTCCACCTGCTCGTTGGCGAGCACCGTCCGGCACGAAGGGCACCAGTTGACGGTCGAGCGCTTGCGATAGGCGAGCCCGCGCTCGAGCATGCGGATGAAGATCAACTGCTCCCAGCGATAGTATTCCGGCTCGCAGGTGGCGATTTCGCGGTCCCAATCGTAGGAAATGCCCATCTTCTTGAGCTGCTCTTTCATGTAGGCGATGTTTTCCATCGTCCACTTGGCGGGATGAATGCCGCGCTCGATCGCGGCGTTCTCCGCCGGCAGGCCGAAGGCGTCCCACCCCATAGGATGAAGCACGTTGAACCCTCTCATCCGCTTGAAGCGCGCCAGCACATCGCCGATCGTGTAGACGCGCACATGGCCCATGTGAATCCGGCCGGAGGGATAGGGAAACATTTCGAGGACGTAGTATTTCGGCCGGGAAGAATTCTCCGCGGCGCGGAAGCTCTTTTTTTCCTCCCAGATCTTCTGCCACTTCTCTTCGACGATTTGCGGGTAATACTTTTCTTCCATCACTGACCGCCGGACAATTTTGCGCCCGTCGCAAGGGCGACTTGATCCAAGACCCCGTTGATAAATGCCGGCGAGTCGGCCGAGCCGTAGCGCTTGCTGATTTCGATCGCCTCGTCCAGGCTCACGTTCATCGGGATGTCCGGACAAAAGAGCAGCTCATAAGTCGCCGTGCGTAGGATCAGGAGATCGACTTTGGCCATGCGGTCGAGCCGCCAGTTTTCCGCGCACTCAGCGATGATCCGATCGATTCGTTCTCGATTAGCCATCACGCCCGATATCAGACCGCGGGCGAAATCTTTCGCTTCCGCGCCGCCCTCGAAGTGGCTCAAAAACAACTCCAGCGCCTTGGCCGAAGTGTCGCCGGTAACTTCTATTTGATAGAGCGCCTGGAGAGCCAGCTCGCGTCCTTTGCGCCGAGGTCCCATAACAAAAAGGCGGTAGGCTTTAGGCGATAGGCGCTAGGAAGAACAATCCAAACTGCCGCTACAGCCTACCGCCTATTCTAATGTCCGGTTCAGGCTGGCCATCTCGATCGCCGTGAGGGCCGCCTCGAATCCTTTATTTTCGTGCTGAGAGCCGGCCCGTTCCATCGCCTGTTCGACGTTGTTGGTCGTCAACACGCCGAATGAAACCGGCAGGCGATCTTCCAAAACGATCGCCCCGATGCCGCGGGTCACGGCTTCGGCGATGTATTCGAAGTGAGGAGTATCGCCGCGAATCACCGCACCGAGGCAAATCAGGGCGTTGTACTTGCCGCTCGACGCCAGCTTCTTGGCGATGAGCGGGATCTCGAAAGCCCCCGGCACACGCACGACGTCGATGTTGTTTTCTTCGCCGCCGTGCGTCTTCAAAGCTTCGAGCGCGCCTTCCAGCAGCCGCTCGGTTATGGCGCCGTTGAAACGGCTCACGACGATCCCAAACTTCATGCCACGAGCATCGAGCCCGCCCTCGATCGTCTTTACCATGAGCGACTTTCGGCGCTTACTTTCCCGACTTCGCCTCGAGCTTGGAAAAAAGATGGCCCAGCTTCTGCTGTTTGGTGCGCAGATAATCGATATTGGAAGCCTGCGGCGGAACTTCGATCGGCACTCGTTCGACGACCGTAAGCCCGTATCCCTCGAGGCCGATGATCTTGCGCGGATTGTTGGTGAGCAAGCGCAGCTTCTGCACGCCCAGGTCGCGCAGGATTTGCGCCCCGATGCCATAGTCCCGCAAATCTTCTTTGAAGCCCAGCTCGAGATTAGCCTCCACCGTGTCCATGCCTTGGTCCTGAAGCGCATAGGCCCTTATCTTGTTGGTCAAGCCGATGCCCCGGCCCTCCTGATGCATGTAGACGAGCACGCCCTTGCCTTCCTGGTCGATCATCCTGAGCGATTGGCGAATCTGGTCGCCGCAGTCGCAGCGCTCTGAGCCGAAGACATCGCCGGTCAGACACTCCGAGTGCATGCGAACCAAGGTGGGCTCGCCTTTACGAATCTCGTTTTTCACCAGAGCCATGTGCTCGTAAGCGTCCACGTTGTTACTATAGACAATCGCCTTGTAAGCGCCGCCATGGAGGGTGGGAAAATCCGCCTCGGCGACCCGCTTCACCAGGCATTCGCTGCGCAAGCGATACGCGATCAAGTCAGCGATCGAGACCAGCTTCAGTTTATGCCGCTCGGCGTAGCTCTCGAGATAAGGCATGAGAGCGACCGAGCCGTCATCCTCGAGGATTTGGCACAGGACGCCGGCGGGCGCCAGGCCCGCCGACCGCGCCAGATCGACCGACGCCTCCACCCGCGCCGAGCGCACCAGAACGCCGCCGTTGCGCGCCTGAACGGGAAAGACGAAACCAGGAACGACGAGGTCGGCGCGCTTGGTCTCCTTGGCCACCGCGGCTCGCAGAGTTCGCGCGCG
Organism: Binatia bacterium; assembly: GCA_036506735.1. Lineage (GTDB taxonomy): Bacteria > Desulfobacterota > Binatia > UBA9968 > UBA9968 > JAJPJQ01. The sequence goes on from DASXRG010000271.1 coordinate 11,851, forward strand.
ACTCGCGGCCGAGGCGGCCGACGCGGCGTCCGTGCGGAGCGAGATCGAAGCGCCCAGCGCGCCCGCGAGGTGCGAGCTGCTCTCCGGCACCATCAGCGGGATGCCGAGCTGCTTCATCCTCTCTTCGGTGAGGCCCAGGCAGATCAGGCCGCGACCGTAGAGCAGCATAAAGTTGACCGCTTCCTGAGTGATGTTCTCGGCCGCGCCGCACAGAAAGCCCTCGCTGTCGGCGCCCTCGTCGTCCACCAGGATGACCAAGCGGCCTTCGCGGATCTCTTTCAGACCCTCTTCGATACTGGAAACTGGCATGATTTTAGCGCTGGAGCAGTCGTTGAACGTATTTGCCGATCAGATCGGTTTCGATGTTGACTTTATCACCAACCCTACGGTCGCGCAAATTAGTGTGTTTCAAGGTAAATGGAATCGCCGCTATGGAAAATCGTCTTTTTTCGCAGTCGTTTACCGTGAGGCTGATGCCATCCACGGCGACCGAGCCTTTGGGCACGAGCTGTAAATCAAGCGCGGCGAGAACCCGAAAAACAAAAAAGGTAAATTTCGCCTGTTGGCGGATCTTCTCGACGGTTCCGACGCCGTCGACGTGGCCCGTGACCAAATGGCCTCCGAGACGGTCCTTGAGTCTAAGAGGCCGTTCCAGGTTGACGCTATCGCCGCGCCGGAGCTTGCTGAAGTTGGTCCGCTGCAAAGTCTCGGGCGACACATCGACCATGAAACGGCGCCCCGATTGGTCGACGATCGTGAGACAGGCGCCGTTGACGGCGATGCTGGCGCCCAGCTTCATTTCCTCGACGGGCAGCGCAGTCTCGAGCGTCAGCACACCCGATCCGCCGCGCTTCTGCCAGCGATGGACTTGGCCTACGTCTTCGATGATGCCGGTAAACATAGTTAGCTCAAGTCAAAAGTAAAAAGGTAAAAGGCAAAAAGGGTTGGACTTCGGTTTTTACTTTTTACTTTTTCGGCCTGAGGCTGATCCGCCAATCCTTTTGGCGGAGCCTTTTTACTTTCTTACAGGTACCCCGTTACGAGCAAATCATCACCAATTTTTTGCACGGCAAGATCCCTGATCTGAACGCTTCCCGCCGTCTTCTTGATTCCGAGCGGCGCGATCATGTCCAATCCGTCGCCGCCGATAATTTTGGGAGCATAAAAGAAACAAACCCTGTCGACAACCTTTTCCTTGAGCGCGGCCGTGGCGATCGTCGCGCCGCCTTCGATCATCAGGCTGGTCATTTCTCTTTGGCCCATTTTCTTAAGCACGGATGCCAGCGGGACCGCGCCGCCGCGCAGCGGAAACCGCCAGACTTCGGCGCCGAGTTTTTGGATCGCTTGCACTTTCCTCGAGGAGACGCGAGAGCCGGAGACAATAATGGTCTTGCCGCGCTCGCGCAGCACACGCGCCGTGAGCGGGATGCGCAAGCCGCTGTCGAGGACGATCCTGTATGGATTGCGCCCGCCGGGAATCCGGCAAGTCAGCTGCGGTTCGTCGGCGAGCACGGTGCCGACTCCGACCATGATGGCGTCCACTCGGTTGCGCATCTCATGGACGCAGCGCCGCGCTTCAGCTCCGGTTATCCATCGAGAGTGGCCGGTCGAGGTCGCGATCTTTCCGTCGAGCGAGGCGGCGAGCTTCAAGATGACGAAAGGAGTGCGGCGGATGATGTACTTGCTGAACGCCTCGTTGAGCCGCCGAGATTCTTTTTCGAGGACGCCGGCGCGGACTTGAATGCCCGCCTGGCGCAGCTTGCGGAACCCTCTGCCGGCGACGAGCGGATTGGGGTCCGCCATGCCGGCGACGACTCGCTTTACTCCGGCTCGGATAACCGCGGGCGCGCACGGCGGCGTCCGGCCGTGATGGCTGCACGGTTCGAGGTTGATGTAGAGCGTGGCGCCGCGGGCCCTGGCGCCGGCACGCTTGAGCGCGACGATCTCGCCGTGGTCGCCGCCCGCCCGTTGGTGGTAACCCGTGCCGACGATCCGCCGGCCGCGCACCAGGACCGCGCCGACCATCGGATTGGGGCTCGTTCGGCCCGCGCCTTTGCGCGCGAGGCCGAGCGCCAGCCGCATATAGCGCTCATCGGCTTCACCCCGATTCTCCGAATTGGCTCGAACCATACGCGCTTACATATCATAACTTTGTTGAGCCGACGAAGTAATCGCAACGTCTCATTTATTGATGCATCGGGTTCATGACGCTCAGGGTATACGGTTCTCCCGGCCCTTCTTCTGGCCAGCGTGCTTGGACTGGCCTTTGCGCTCCTTCAGCAACTCCTCGAGCTCGGCCATGAACTCGTTGATGTCCTTGAATGAGCGATAGACGGACGCGAAGCGGACGTAGGCGACTTCGTCGATGTCGTGCAGCTCCTTCATCGTGGCTTCGCCGATGACCGAGCTCGGCACTTCCTTTTCGCCGCGCTCCTGCAGCCCGCGCTCGATCCGATCCGCCACGGCCTCGATCGTGTTGATGCTCACCGGCCTTTTCTCGCAGGCGCGCTTGAGCCCGTTGACGACCTTAAGGCGATCGTAGCTCTCGCGCCGGCCGTCCTTCTTGACCACGAGCGGCATGGTTTCCTCGACCCGCTCGTACGTGGTGAAGCGCCGCGAGCACTTTTCGCACTCGCGCCGGCGCCGGATCATGTTGGCGTCCTTGCTCAGGCGGGAGTCGATGACGCGATTTTCGGTCTCGTGGCAGAAGGGGCATTTCATAGGAATAGTGAGTCAATGAGAAAGTGAGGAGTGAGCGGTAACTTCCGATTTCTTCGTCTTTAACTTCTCACGGCTGACGGCTCACTCCTCACTTATCTCGCCGCAGACGGTTCGGATAAATCGGGAATTTTTTGCACAGCTCCCGGACGTCGTCGCCGACCGACTTGAGCACCGCCTCGTTGCCGACGTTGTTCAAGGCGCGCGCGATCAATTCGGCGATCGCTGCCATCTCGCTTTCTTTCATCCCGCGCGTCGTCACAGCCGGCGTGCCGATGCGGATCCCGCTGGTCACGAAGGGCGAACGGGTCTCGAACGGGACCGTGTTTTTATTCACGGTGATGCGCGCCTTGTCGAGCGTCTCCTGGCCGACCTTGCCGGTCAGCTCCGACTGGCGGAGATCGACGAGCATCAGGTGGTTGTCGGTGCCGCCGGAAATTAACTTGAAGCCTTTTTGCATCAACGCCGCGGCGAGCGCTTGGGCGTTTTTGACGATCTGCTGCTGATAGAGCTTGAACTCCGGCGTGAGCGCTTCTTTGAGCGCGACCGCTTTGGCCGCGATCACGTGCATGAGCGGCCCGCCTTGGATACCCGGCAAAACGGTCGAGTTGAGCGTCTTGGCGAAGGCCTCGCGGCACATGATCATGCCGCCGCGCGGTCCGCGCAAGGTCTTGTGCGTCGTCGTGGTGACGAACTCGGCGTGCGGGATCGGCGACGGATGGATGCCCGCCGCGACGAGACCGGCGAAATGGGCGATGTCCACCATGATCACCGCGCCCACCTCGTCCGCCGCCTCGCGAAACGGGCGAAAATCGATCTCGCGCGGGTACGCGCTGTAGCCGACGACGATCATCTTGGGCCGGTGCCGGAGCGCCAGCTCCTTCATCGCCTCGTAGTCGATCCGCTCGTCGGACCGGCTGACACCGTACGGAACGACCTTGTAGAATTTCCCGGAAAAGTTGACCGGGCTGCCGTGGGTCAGATGGCCGCCGTGGGTGAGATCCATGCCGAGAATCGTGTCGCCCGGCTGGAGCTGCGCGAAATAGACCGCCATGTTGGCCTGCGAGCCCGAATGCGGTTGCACGTTGACGTGGTCGGCGCCGAACAACTCCTTGGCGCGCGCGATCGCCAGATTTTCCACGATATCGACGAACTCGCAGCCGCCGTAATAGCGCCGGCCTGGGTAGCCCTCGGCGTACTTGTTGGTCATCACCGAGCCTTGCGCCTCCAACACCGCCTCGCTGACGGCGTTTTCCGACGCGATCAGCTCGAGGTTGTCTTCAAGCCGCTCGGTCTCTTTCTGGATCGCCGCAAAAATGTCCGGGTCTTGCTGCTGCAAAAAAGACATCGTCAACTCTTCCTTTTGTCGTTTGTGTTCTTATCGACGCGCGCGCCGAGTTCCTCTTCCACCGCGGTGATTTTGTCGATGCGGCGCTGGTGCCGTCCTCCGCCGAACGGCGTTTCGAGCCAGACGTCGAGAATCTGCTCGGCGAGCGTCTTGTCCACCACGCCGCCGCCGAGAATCAAAATGTTCGCATCGTTGTGCTCGCGGCTCATCCCCGCGCCTTTCAAGTCGTGCACCAGCGCCGCGCGCACACCGGGAAACTTGTTCGCCACGATCGACATGCCGACACCGCTGGTACACAGGAGAATTCCCCGCTCGGCTTCCCCCTTGGCGACCTTGAGCGCGACCGCCCGGCCGAAGTCGGGATAGTCCACCGAGTCGCCGCCCCGGGTGCCGAGATCTTCCACCTCGACGCTTTTCGAACGGAGTTTTTGCACCAAGAAATCTTTGAGCTCGACTCCGCCGTGATCGCTGCCGATAACAATCACCAATAACTCCCTAACTTGATGTCATTAAGATCTCGCCTGGTTAGTAAAGAAAATCGCAGGAGAATGGCTTTCGCCACGGACCTCCTGCGACCAACTTTCTGGCATGGCGGGTAAGCGCCGCTCCGGTTCCCCAACCGGAGATGCTTATCCTCTACTTTCTGCTCTCGGCTATTTGTGGCCTTCGATGTAGGTGATCACGTCTTGAACCGTCTTGATCTTCTCCGCGTCTTCGTCGGAAATCTCCATCTCATATTCCTCTTCCAGAGCCATCACCAGCTCCACGATATCGAGCGAGTCGGCTCCCAGATCCTCAATAAACGAGGCATCAGGGGTCACTTCGTCTTCGCTGACACCCAGTTGCTCGCATACAATCTCCTTGACCCTGGCTTCTACGGATGATGCCATCGTTCTCACCTCCCTTACTTATTGCCTACGCCATCAACTGTCCGCCGTTCACATTGATCACTTGTCCCGTGATGTAGCCCGCTCCGGGGCCGACCAGGAACGAGACCGTCTCAGCCACATCCTCGCAAGCTCCAAACCGGCCCAAAGGTATCGATCGCAAAAACTCCTCTTTAAGATTCGCCGGCAATTTATTCGTCATATCCGTTTCGATAAAGCCCGGCGCCACCGCATTCACGGTGATTCCGCGCGCAGCCAACTCGCGCGCCATCGCGCGCGTGAAGCCGATGACCCCCGCTTTGGAAGCGGCGTAAGCCGCTTGTCCCGCGTTGCCGGTCTGGCCGACGATGGACGCCATGTTCACGATCCGGCCGTAGCGCTCGCGAAGCATGGCGCGACAGACGGCCTTCGTGCAATGAACCGTGCCTTTCAGATTGATCCCGAGCACACGGTCCCAATCCTCGGGCTTGAATCGGAGCAAGAGATTGTCGGAGGTCACCCCGGCATTGTTGACTACAATATCAATTTTTTTGTGTTGGTCAACGATTTTTTTTACCGCCTCGTCCACCTGCCGCTCCTGGGAAACGTCGAAGGGGCAAAGTCCGCCGTTGCCGCCGCTCTCCTGAAGCAGCCGCAGGGTCTCTTCGGCGGCGGCATGGTTACCCAGATAGTTGATCATGACGCGCGCGCCCTGGCGGCCCAATGCCAGGACCACCGCCCTGCCGATTCCCCGGCCGCCGCCGGTCACCAAGGCTATTCGACCCTGTAGAACCAATGCTAAAGCGCCTCGATCTTCTTCAAGTCCTCGAGCGTTTCGATGTTGTCCACTTTGAGCTTCGGGCTGATTCGCTTGATCAGGCCGCTTAAAATCTTTCCCGGGCCGATCTCCAGGACACGCTCGCAGCCCAGCTCTTCCAAACGTTGAACCGATTCTTCCCAGCGCACCGCCCGCACCGCCTGCTCGACCAGCAGCGACTTCACTCGCGCCGAGTCGCGGTTGACAGCCGCCTCGACGTTGGTGATCACGCCGATCGAGAAGGGTTTGATTTCCACGCCGTCGAGAACCTTCTTCAAGCCTTCGGACGCGGGTCGCATCAGCGAACAGTGAAACGGCGCGCTGACCGGCAGCTCAACCGCTCGCTTCGCGCCGCGCTCGCGCCCCAAGGCCATCGCCCGGAGCACCGCCGCCGTGGCGCCCGCGATGACGATCTGCTCGCCGCCGTTAAAATTGGCCGGCGCGATGACCTCGCCGCCGCCGGCCTCGTCGCATAACTGCTGCACCTCCGGCGCCGCGAGTCCGATCAAAACGGCCATCGACCCTTCGCCCGCGGGCACGGCCTGCTGCATCAACCTGCCCCGCTCTCGTACTACCTTGACGGCGTCTCTAAAGGCAAGCGCGCCGACACTGACCAGCGCGCTATATTCGCCCAGGCTATGGCCCGCCACGCAGAAGGGCTCGAGAGAAAATTGGGATTGCAAAACTCGCAGGACTGCGATCGAGACGGTTAAAATTGCCGGTTGGGTATGTTCGGTGAGCTTCAGCTCCTCTTCAGGACCGGAGAAGCACAGGCGCGTAAGCGGCAGTTGCGCCGCCTCCTCGGCCTCCTGGAAAATCCGTTTGGCCTCGTCGAACCGGTCGTAGAGATCCTTCCCCATCCCAACATGTTGGGAACCCTGGCCGGGGAAAACAAAGGCGATCTTAGCCCTTTCCCCCACTTTTAGTTTCTCTTTCTTCTTCCCGCGAAGAGGACTTGTCGCCGAAGTGCTCGATTTTCGACTTGACGCGCTGCCAAATCCTGCGTGGGAACCCTTCCGCTGCGGGTTGCGTCCCATCCGGTTCAGTGAGTACTTCGAGAATATGACGGTTGACGTCGTGTGAGACCGCCTGACTCGCCACGCGGATGGCGTTTTTTATCTCTTTGGGGCCCGAGCCGCCGTGCGCGACGATGGCGACACCATTCAATCCTAGCAAGGGCGCGCCGCCGTACTCGGTGTAGTCCAGGCGCGCATAGGCGCGGCGGAGCGAGTTCCGGCTGAGGAGATAGCCGATCCGAGTTACCATACTCTCCTGAAAAGCACGTTTCACCGTCCGCCCAATAAACGCGGCGAGGCCTTCGAGCGTCTTGAGCACCACGTTGCCGGTAAATCCGTCACAAACGACGACGTCGACCTCGTCGTTGAACATGTCCCTCCCTTCGACGTAGCCGACGTAATTTAAAGACGTCTGCGCAAGCTGTTCACTGGCGGCGCGCGTCAACTCGTTGCCTTTGCCTTCTTCCTCTCCGTTGCTCAAAACGCCGACCCGCGGCGCCGCGACGCCCAGAACTTTTTCCGAGTAGATCGAGCCCATGAACGCGAACTGAACCAACTGGCGCGGCTTGCAATCGACGTTGGCGCCCGCGTCGATAATCACCGTGCCTTTGCCGGGGGTCGGAATCACTACCAGGATCGCCGGCCGGTCCACCTGCGGGAGATTGCCCACGACGAACATGCCGACCGCCATCATCGCGCCCGAGTTTCCGGCGCTGACGACGGCCTGAACTTCGCCCCGCTCCATCAAGCCGTAGGCCACCTTCAGCGAAGAATCCCGTTTTCTCAGCGCTGTGCTCGGGGATTCGTCCATGGCGACGGTCTCGGCGGCGGCCACTACCTCGACCGAAGCGCGCGCCGCGCCGTGTTTCGCCAAGGATTTTTCGATCGCTTCCCGCTGGCCGACCAGGACGATTTGAACGTCTAAATCTTTAGCGGCCAACAGCGCTCCTTCCACTACGGCATCGGGAGCGCGGTCGCCGCCCATCGCGTCAACGGCTATCTTCAACATAACCCGGCTGAATCTCAGCTCTCTTCGGCGGGCAGCGCCGGCCGGCCGTGATAATAGCCGCAACTCCGACAGGCGCGATGAGGCAAGACCGCTTCCCCGCACTTGGAACAGGTGTTCCACTGGGGCGGGGTCAAAGCGTCGTGCGACCGGCGCTTGTTCTTTTTACTCTTGGAGGTTCTTCGTTTCGGTACCGGCATCTATTTATATCCCTTCTTTTCGTTCCGCCTAAGGCGGAAGGAAAGGCGCGAAAGATTGATGGTGGGTTACTGCTGCAACTTTATGTCGCGGAAAAAAGCCATCCGCGGATCGCCTTTGGCGGATGAGCACTGACAGGAAGCTTGATTGAGATCAATACCACAGCCCGGGCACAGCCCGCGGCAGTTTTCATCGCATAAGGGGCGCGTCGGCAGCGCCAGCAACACCTGCTCCCGAATTAACGGGGATAAGTTGATCTCTTCCTCGCTGTAGAAACTGAGCCCCATGTCTTCCTGATTCAGCTCTTTGCTCTTAGCCGAGCGCGTGTCCGGCACTAACACGAAATCGAACCGTTTGTCGAGTGGGAATGTATAACCCTTGAGACAACGGCTGCAATGGCCCTCGATCGTGCCGGCGATCGAGCCTTGGAAAAACAGGTCGGTCCCGGACCGGTGGTAGGCGACCCTAATCTCCAACGTTGACGGAAAACGAAAATCAGAAACGTCGCCGCTATAAAGCTGGTTCAGCTCCTCGGTTCCTTCGCTAAAGGTCAAATTCTTGGGTGTATCGGCGATCTGTGTGACTGCGATTTTCATGGGTGCCTCGGGCTGAGAAAGAAGAGATTTTTAGTATATTGATTCCGCCTTTATTGTCAAGCCGAATCGGTTTTTGAAAAACAAAAAAGGCCGTGATTCTAAGCACTTCCGCGGCATCGCCGCGCTTAGTCCACTTGCCGCGCGGCCAGCGACAGCGCCCGCGACAGCGCCGCGAAAAATTTCTCATAGGGCTCGGCTTCGAGAACCGGCGTCACATCATAGCGGGCATTGGCGCGGACAAGCAGCTCGGCCCCCTGAGCGGAGACCGTTACGGTCCAGCGTAAAAGGTACTGATTCAACTTGGTTCCACTGACGGAAGCGAGATTGGAGTCGGCGCGATCGACGATGAAACCCAAATCTTGCAACGTCGCGATAGCGGCCCGGAGCATTTTTTGCCGGTCGGTCATCGCGAAGGCGCGGCTGCGAACGCTTGCCAGCTTGAGCTGACCTTCCATCGGCTGAGGCGCATTGTGGGTCGCGATTTCACAGCCGCTCAGCCCCGCGAGAATTTGCCAAGAGACGGCGAGAGTGAGAAACCCTTTGGCAGCTTTAGAGCTCACGCGCCTCCACGGCTGCCGACTTGGAAAGCTTTTCAAAAAAAGCCCGGTACAACAGGGGATCGGTGAGCAGCTCGGATTTCGCCACTTTGCCTTCGTTGTCCCATACCACCCGCTGAAAGGTGAGCCGGACGGCGGTGGCGTTGTCGCTTTCTTCGGGCCTAGTTACGATCGAGACCCGGATCGACTGGTCCCGGCTAAAAGGCATCACCGTGGGAAAACTCAAAGCATAAGTGATCACCGCCACCGCCGCCGTCGTTGCGATCTCGGCGACGTTGTAAGCCGAGCCCCTCTTTGACGCCGCGATCACGCCCAATGCCATATCTTTTGCGTCCACCGTAAATCCCAGCTCTTTGAGAACGGCGGCGGCCGCGTCGAGGAGTTTTTGTTCTTCTTTGGTCTCGAAGCGCCGGTTTTCTAGCTGGCGCCGCGCCGGCGTTTCTGCCGACAACTGCAATGCTTCCTTGGGAATCTGTCCCGGCATGCAGGCGGAAAGGAGGGCCGCGAAAACTAAGAGCGCGATGTCTTTCTTCAACATAGCGACCTCAATGATATCGCTTCACGAGTAGTTTACGCAATCCGATCCAAATCGAGAAGCTCAGAAAACTTGACAATCATCGCTCTAAACGTTTACATGGTGTGGTCTTATGGTTGAGGTGCGGGGCCTGACGAAGTACTACGGCGATTTTCGCGCCATCCAAGACGTCTCTTTCACCGCGCAGCGCGGCGAGATCCTCGGTCTGCTCGGACCGAACGGCGCCGGCAAGACGACGACGATGCGAATCGTCACCGGTTTCATGCCGGCGACCGAAGGCACCGCCGTGATCGAAGGTTTCGACGTCGCGGCGCAATCGCGTGAAGCGCGCAAGCGCATCGGCTACCTGCCGGAAATTCCGCCGTTGTATCACGACATGACCGTAAGCTCGTATTTGAAGTTCGTCGGCCGCGTCAAAGGCGTGCGCCGCAGCGAACTTCCCGCGGCGCTGGAGCGGGTGGTGGAAAAATGCTTTCTCACCGACGTAACGTCGCGCATAGTGAGCCGGCTTTCCAAAGGCTACCGGCAGCGCGTGGGCCTGGCGCAGGCGCTGATCCACAACCCGCCGGTGCTCATCCTGGACGAGCCCACGATCGGCCTCGACCCCAAGCAGATCATCGAGATTCGCGGCCTGATCAAAGAACTCGCCGCCGAACGAACGGTCATCCTCTCGACCCACATCCTCCCCGAGGTATCGCAGATCTGTAATAAGGTCGTCATCATCAACGAGGGCAGGGTCGCGGTAGAAAAGAACTTACAGGAATTGGCCCAGGGCGCGAGCCTGGAAGAAGTTTTTCTGCGCTACATTTCGAAGGAAGAAATCCAGCCGGAAGCCAGCGCCTGAACTAGCATGCGGAACATTTTCACCATCGCCGGCAAAGAGATTCGTTCACTCTTTGTCTCGCCGATCGCCTACGTGGTGCTCACCGGCTTCCTGCTGTTGAGCGGCTGGTTTTTCTTCAATCTGCTGTTCCGGTTCGCCAATGCCATGAATATCTATGCCGGATTGCAAAACGCCGAGGACTTGCAGCGCCTCAACTTGAATGAGTACGTGATGGCGCCGCTGCTTCATAACCTGACGATCGTGCTCGTCATCATGATACCGATCATCACCATGCGCGCTTTCGCCGAGGAAAAGAGAAGCGGCACCTACGAGCTGTTGCTGACTTCTCCGTTGACCGTAAGTGAGATCGTACTGGGGAAACTCCTCGGCGCTGTCGTCTTCGTCGCCGTGATGATCTTGCTCACGGGAATTTACCCGGCGATTCTTCTGCTGTACGGCAACCCGGAGCTCGGGATCATCGGCGCCGGCTATCTCGGCCTCTTTCTGCTCGCGACGGTTTTCGTTTCGGTCGGGCTTCTCACCTCCTCGCTGACCGAAAACCAGATTGTGGCCGCAGTGAGCTGCTTCGTCATCCTGCTGCTCCTCTACGTCATCTCCTGGCCGGCCGAGACCGCAGGCGTCGCCGTGGGCGGCCTGCTCAAATATCTATCGGTCACCGAGCATTTCGGGGAGATGGTCAAAGGCCTCATCGACACACAGGACATCGTCTATTTTCTCACCCTGATCGTGCTCGCAATTTTCCTCGCTCACCGCGCCGTCGAGGCGTCGCGCCAGAGTTAAACCTATCCGATGAGCAAGTACTTACAGATTTCCGGCCTTATCGGCATCGTCCTCACCGCCTTCGGCCTGATCGCGTTCGCTTTCACCGGAGAATTGAACTGGTACGTGTGGGTCCACGTCGGGCTCGGGATCGTTTGCTTGATCGTCTACGCCGTCACTCAGGGCGGCAAGCTTGTCGGCTCGCTGCACCGCCGCTCCGCGCGCTACGGTTTGCACGCAGCGCTCTATTCCCTCCTCCTCATAGCCGTCTTGATCCTGGCCAACTTCCTGAGCACGCGCTACCGCTACCGCTGGGATTTGACCGAGTCCAAAGTCTTCAGCCTCTCGCCGCAGACGGTGAAAGTGCTCGGCCAGCTCAACCAGGACTTCCAGATTTACGGCTTTTTTGAAAAAGGCGAGAATCCCCAAGTGGCCGACCTGATCAAGAGTTATACCTACGTTTCGCCGCGGGTTAAATTTACCGCGGTCGATCCCGAACGCCATCCGGAAATGGCCAAGCAGTACAAGATCCAGCAGATGAACACGCTCCACGTGAGTTACGGCCAGGAATCGACCAACATCACCGATGCCAGCGAAGAGACCGTGACCAATGCGATCATCAAGCTCACCAAGGGAACCAAGAAGAATGTCCTGTTTTTGACCGGCCACGGCGAGCCGAAGCTCGACGATCGGGAAACTCCGCAGGGCTACGCCGCCGCCAAAGCGGCGCTGGAAAACGAAAACTACCAAGTGAAGGAGATTTTGCTTTCGACCCGGGAAAAAGTGCCGCCGGAAACCTCGCTGCTGATCATCGCGGCGCCGGAAAAGCCGCTGCTGGAGCACGAGGTCGCGGCGATCGAAAATTATTTGAAAGGCGGCGGCCGGATCCTAATTCTGCTGCCGGCGCCTGAAGGCGACAGCCTCAAGAATTTTCTGCGCGGCTGGGGCGCGGAGGTGGGCGACGATATCGTCGTCGATCAGGTCATTAAACTCTTCGCCGGACCGACGCTGGGAGTGGAGCCGATCGCGGAGATTTTCAACGTCGCGCATCCGATCACGCGGGAGTTCAAAGAGCGCACGATATTTCCGCTGGTCCGTTCGGTCGAACCGGTTAGGACGGACGGTCTGGAGGCCACTTGGCTGGTCCAGACCAGCACGACGAGCTGGGCCGAGAAAGACGTGAACGGCATCTTCAAGCAAGGCCGCGCCGCGCTCGGACCGGAAGACAAGAAAGGACCCATCTCCGTCGCGGTGGCGGTCAGCGCCAATCTCAAAGCCCTCGGCGCCGAAAAAGACGGCGAGGCAAAACTGGTCGTGGTCGGCACCGCCGGCTTCGCCAACAACCGCTATCTCAACATCTACTTCAATCGGGACTTTTTTCTCAACGCCGCGAATTGGCTGATCGGACAGGAAGAGATGATTTCCATCCGGGCGCGCTCGGTCCGCTCGTCGCGCCTCCAGTTGACCGAGGGCGAAGCCGCCGCGATATTTTACTTCTCGTTCCTGATCCTTCCGGAAATCCTCCTCATCATCGGTCTCGCCGTTTGGTGGCGGAGGAGATAACCCCAGGTGCGGCGCGGCAAAACACTCGTCTTGGCCGTCCTGCTGGTTCTCCTCGGCGCTTACGTTTATTTTTTCGAGCTGTCAAAAGACGACCAAGGAAAATCCGAAAAGCTGCTCAAGTTCAAGGACGACGAAGTCGCCGGCATCGCGCTCGTCTATCCGCAGCGCGAAATCCAACTGCAAAAAGACGCTCAGGGAAAATGGAAGCTCACCCAACCGCTGGCGGCGACGGCCGACGACTCGACCGTCAGGACCGTGATCGGAGCGCTGAGCGCCGCCGATATCAAGAGGACCCTGGAGAAAAAACCCGGCGCCGAGGACCTCAAGAGTTTCGGACTCGCGCCGCCGGCGGTCAAGGTTTCGCTCACCTTGAAAAACGGGCTCACCTTGCCCACGCTCACCGTCGGCGCTAAAACGCCGGTGGGAGATTCCACCTACGTCCAGCGTGGCGGCGAGCCCGCCGTCTATCTTACCGGCGGCGCGCTGGCGTTGGTGTTGGAGAAGCAACCGAACGACCTGCGCGACCGGGCGATCCTCGCTTTTCCTTATGATCAGGTCACCCGGCTGCAAATCAAGACGCCGGAGCAATCCCTCGTGCTCGTTAAGGATGCGAAGGAGCAATGGGCGATGGAAGCGCCGGTAAAAAAACCCGCCAAGGCCGAAGCGGTGGCCGGTTACCTCGCGGCGCTGGCGCAGCTCCGGGCCAAAACGTTCGTCGACGATCAACCCCGCGAGCTCAAAAAATATGGCCTCGAACGCCCCGGCGTCGAGATCGCGCTCGACGGAAAAGACGGTAAGGACGTCAAAAATTTGGCGACGTTGCATATCGGCAACAAGAGCGGCGAAACTTACTACGCCAGAAGCGAAAGCAATCCGACCGTCTATGCGATCGACGAGCGTTTTTACAAGCTCCTGCGCAAGCAGCCCGCCGATTTTGCCGCCGAAGAAAAAAAACCGGAGCCGAAGAAATAATTAATTGAGGAGGGGCTGCTAAGGCTGCCCGGCCGGGGGTTTCTCGAAGGGCCGATGCGTGGGACGAGGAGCTTCAAGCGTGCTTCTAAATTTCTTCTCAGGAACTTTCGTGCCGCGTAGCACTGTCGTATCGCATGGGCCCGGAGAGAGACTCGCGGCCGGGCAGATGGTAACTGGGCCTTTTTCAACGCCTGAGAGCGCGAGCTTGAGAAACCGGATTCGTTCTGTTAACTTTTCGTCTTGTCTCTCGGCGGCGCCATGAACTTTCCTCGCCATTTAGAACTCGACTGGAGCGGCAAGCGCTACAACTCTTTTCAACGGAACCTCAAGAACGCGTTCCACAGCCGGGTCTACAAGGTCGGCCTGCGCATGGACTTCACCTGTCCGAACCGCGACGGCCTGGTGGCCACCGGCGGCTGCATTTACTGCAACAACGCGGGCCATACGCCGCAGGGTTTTCGACCCGGCATGTCCGTGACCGAGCAATTGGAGCGCGGCACCGAAGCGCTGCGGCGCCGCCACCGGGCGGAGAAATTCATCGCCTACTTTCAGAGCTATTCGAATACCTACGGCGCGGTGAGCAAGCTCGAGCGGCTGTATCGCGAGGCGCTCGATTTTCCCGGCGTCGTCGGTCTGGCGATTTCGACTCGGCCCGACTGCGTGCCGGACGAAATTCTCGACCTCATCGCCGATTTGGCGCGGGACACGTATCTGTGGCTGGAGCTCGGCCTCGAATCGATGCATGACAAGACGCTCAGGTGGGTGAACCGCGGCCATGGGCTGAGAGAATTTATCGACGGGGTCGAGCGCAGCAAGGCGCGCGGGCTGCGCGTCTGCACGCATTTGATCCTCGGCTTTCCGACCGAGACGCGCGAGGAAATTCTGCAAACGCCCGCGCTGCTGAACCGAATCGGCCTCGACGGCGTCAAGCTCCACAACCTGCACGTCATCAAGAACACCGCTCTGGAAAAGATTTATCTCTCCGGCGCCTTCGAGATTCTCAGCCGCGAGGCCTACGTCGCCCTGGCGGTCGATTTTCTGGAGCGGCTCGATCCCGCAACCGTCATCCACCGCCTGAGCGGAGAGACCTATCGCGATCTCACCGTGGCGCCCGAATGGTCGATCAACAAGATCGGCGTGCACAACGCCATTCACGCGGAGATGGAGCGCCGAGACACCTGGCAGGGAAAATTTTTTCGAGCAGATGAACGTTTTTCACCGGCTCGCGAGGCAACGGCGTTATGAACGGTCGCCTCGGACTGATTCATTCCATTTTGCCCGCCACCGTAGATCTCCGCGTGACGGTCGCGGAAAATCATCCATCGACGCGCAATCTCGGCGGCGAGCGCGCCGGATCGGGAACGATCGTCGATCCCGACGGCTATATTTTGACCGTCCACTATGTAACGGTGGGCGCGCAATCGATCACGGTGACCGCCGCCGACGGCGAGGAGTATCCGGGCGAGCTGGCGGCCCAGGACCAGGAAACCGGCCTTTCCCTGGTGAAGATCCGCGGCAAGGATTTCCCATTCCTGCGCCCGTCGCCTCCCGAGGAAGTCGCGCTGGGCCAGCCGGCGTTTATCGTCGCCAGCAGCGGCGAAACCGGCAGAAGAGTGAGCGGCGGCTACGTCACTTCGATGGAAAGCTACGACGGCCACTGGGAATATATGCTGGAGAAAAGCGTTCGAGTGAGCGCCGCCAATCCCGGCTTCGGCGGCGGCACCCTGGCGGACTTCAAAGGCCGGATCATGGGAGTGGTCTCGCTCAACTTGAACGACATCGGCAAGTTTTCGCTGGCAATCCCGATCGAGTTTTACCTGCGGCACGAGCAGGAGCTCAAGCAGCACGGTCGGGTGCGCAGCCGTGCGCCGCGGCCCTGGCTGGGTTTTTATCCCCAGCACTTCGGCGGCCACGTGGTGATCGCGGGCGTGGTGCCGGGAGGCCCGGCGGAAAAGAGCGGCTTCAAAGAGGGCGACATCATCATCAAAGTGGAAAGAAAGGACGTCCGGTCGCGTCCCGACCTCTACCGTGAAATATGGAAAAAGAGACCGGGCGAGCAGATCTCTTTCCACATCCTGAGGGACGATGAATCGCTCGATCTCTCCGTGATCGGCGGCGACCGGTCGGATTTCTATCGAAGCTGAGGGGAGGTAAAAAGTTGCTTTCGTGCAGCGACTGGCCGTTCCTGAGCGCAGTCGAAGGGCCCGGCCTGAGCGACGTCGAAGGGCCTGCCCGGAAGCCTGCTAGTCGTCTCCCCCGACCTTTTGCAATTCGCCTTTGCCGGTCACTTTAACGGCAATGGCCGGGGTATAAGCATCGGGCTCGTACTTGATTGCCGCTTTGTCCTTTTCTTGCAGATCTTTCAACTTGACCTTCTGTCCTTCTTTCTCGATGTCGGTCTTTTCGTCGACGCCGACGACTTCCTCACGGACCTTTCCCTTGCGCTCGAGCTGGAAGGTAATCGTGCGCTGGCCGACGGCGCTGATCACGCCCTCCACTTCCACGTCCTTCGCCTTTTTCTTCTCTTCTTTCTTTTCTTCTTGAGCCGAAGCGCTGCCGAGGAAGCCATAGAGCAGCAACGACATCACTGCGAGCCATCTGACGGTCTTCATTGCGTCCTCCTTAAAGCCGGTTGAATTGTGCTTGTACTATTCGGGGAAATTATCCAAAGTTTGAAATCCTGTCAAGCGACCCGCTTTTCGATTCAGCTAAAACCTGTCCTGAGCCCTTCGACTCCGCTCAGAGTAAACTCCGTCGAAGGATCGGCAATCCAAAATCCAAATGGCTAGGCCGAATAGCGGGCCGGCATCGTGATCCGGAAGGTCGTTCCCTTGTCGATCTCGCTCTCCACTTCGACTTTGCCGTGCAGCAGGTTGAGCAACCTCTTGGCGATCGCCAGGCCCAGCCCGACCCCGCCGAGGCTGCGTGCGACCGTTCCCTCGACTTGCCTGAAAGGCTCGAAAATGAACGGCAAAGATTCCTGAGGAATGCCCACGCCGGTATCTCTGATCTCGATCGCGATTTCCTCGCCCCGCGCCACCCGCGAAGCCGTCACCCGGATGTGGCCGCGGTCGGTGTATTTAACGGCGTTGAAAACGATATTGCTGAGGATCTCTTTGACTTTCATTCGGTCGGTCTTCAGAGGGGGAAGCGCGCCGTCGATCTCCCAGGAAAGCTCCACGGCCTTGCCGCTCAGGCCGATGCGGAACAGCAGCTCCAGCTCCGTCCAGATCTCTTCGAGCCGAAACTCCTCGACGCGAATGACGAACTGGCCGGCTTCGAATCGGGACAGGTCCAAAAGGCTGCTGACGAGATTGAGCGCCTCGCTCGAATTGCGCAGAGCGGTTTCCAGACACTTCCGCTGCCGTTCGTTGGTCTCGCCGAGAAAACCGCCCAGGAGAAGGTCCAGATTGCCGATCACGATGTTGATCGGCGTGCGCAGCTCGTGCGTCATCGTGGCGAGAAACTCGGCCTTGAGGCGCGTCGCCTCGCCGAGCTTGTCGTGCAGCGTTTTCACTTCGTCGATCAATTTCGCGTTGTCGATCATGATCGCGACCGGCCCGGCGATCGCCGTGAGCATGTCGAGCTCTTTGTCGCCGAAAGTTCCCGCTTTCTTGCTCACGACCTCGATCACGCCCTTGAGCTCTCCCCTCACCTTGAGCGGCACGCAGGCGACCGAGCGGGTCTTGAAGCCGGTCGCCTGATCGACGCGTTTGGAAAAGCGGCGCTCCCGGCTCACGTCGGAGACGACCATCGGCAGTCCGGTTTCGGCCACGAAGCCGGCGATGCCCTCGCCCTTCGCCAGCGTGATATTTTTAAGTTGACTCGCTTTCTCGCCGACCGCGACGAAAAAATTGAGGCGGCCGTTCTCGCGGTCAAAAAGAAGAATGGACGACCCGTCCGCTCCCATGATCGCCGAGGCGAACCGCATCGCCGTGGTGACGACCTCCTCCAGGCTCATGGAGGTCCCCATGAATTCGGCGATGTGCGCCAGCAGCCGTATTTCGCTGTCGGCTTCCAGCGGATTGACCGCGTTCACGACTGGCCCTTCCCCAATTCCTGCGATCGGCGGGTCGCCTGCAGCACGGCTTCCATGACCGTACCTCTCATGCGTCCCTTCTCCAAAGCGTAGAGACCGGCGATCGTGGTTCCGCCGGGCGATGTGACTTCGTCTCTCAATTCTCCGAGGTGCTTGCCGCTTTCGAGTGCGATCAGCGCCGCGCCGTAAACAGTCTGAAGCGCCAGCTTCAACGCCACGTCGCGGCTGAGACCGACTTGCACGCCGCCGTCGGCGAGCGACTCGATAAATAGAAAGACATAGGCCGGCCCGCTGCCGCTCAGCCCGGTGACCGCGTCCAAATATTTTTCTTCCAGCGGCAAGGCAATTCCGAAACTGCTTAAAATCGCTCCGACCTTTTCCAGGTCGGTCGCGGTTGCGTGCTTGCCCCCAGCATAACAGGAAGCGCCCGCCCGCACCACGCAGGGAATGTTGGGCATGACCCGGACCGCGCGCCCGCCCTTGGCGAGATGCGTTTCGATGCGCGACAGCGGAACGCCCGCCGCGACCGAGACCAGAAGTTTCCCCTTACCCAATCCTTTGGCGATTTCTCTCAGCACCGTATCGACGATCTGGGGCTTGACGGCGAGAATCACGATGTCGGCGAATTCACAAAGTTTCGTATTGCTCGGCGTGACCTGGATGCCCAGCTCCGCGGCGACGGCGTGGCGCAGATTTTTGCTCACGTCGCTCGCCATCAACCGGTCTTTGTCGACCAGACCGGCCGCGATCACGCCGCGCATGATGGCGGCGCCGATCTTGCCCGCGCCGATCACGCCGATTTTCTCTTGCAGCATCCGTTTGATCCCGAGCAGTTGTGCAGCTCCGTTTCTTCTATTGCCTTGTTTCAGCCGGAGGCTGATCCGCCAATCTTTTTTGAGCCTGAGGCTCATCAGCCTTTCCTTTTGGCTGAGGCGGAGCCTGTTGCCTGTCAGTATCGTTTGCCCAATTTTTTCAATTCCTGCCAGGCATCCGAATCGTCGGAGCTGATCGACAACACTTCGCGAAATTTTTGCTCCGCCTCTTTCACTCGGCCCAATTTGGCCAGCGCGATGCCGAG
>DASXRG010000272.1:0-2469 GCA_036506735.1 Binatia bacterium
CTCGGCATCGCGCTGGCCAAATTGGGCCGAGTGAAAGAGGCGGAGCAAAAATTTCGCGAAGTGTTGTCGATCAGCTCCGACGATTCGGATGCCTGGCAGGAATTGAAAAAATTGGGCAAACGATACTGACAGGCAACAGGCATTAGGCAATAGGAAAAGAGATGCTCAATGAGAAAATCGGCGTGATCGGCGCGGGCAAGATCGGCGCCGCCATCATGCGCGGCGTGATCGCGGCCGGTCTCGTGGACCAAGACCGGTTGATGGCGAGCGACGTGAGCAAGAATCTGCGCCAGGCCGCCGCCGCGGAGCTTGGCATTCAGGTCACGCCGAGCAATACGAAGCTTTGTGAATTTGCCGACATCGTGATTCTCGCCGTCAAGCCCCAGATCGTCGATACGGTGCTGAGAGAAATTACAAAAAAATTGGGCAAAGCAAAACTTTTGGTTTCCGTCGCCGCCGGCGTGCCTCTGTCGCGCATCGAAAAACCTCTCGTCAAGGGCGCGCGCGCCGTCCGGGTCATGCCCAACATTCCCTGCGTGGTGCGGGCGGGCGCTTCCTGCTATGCTGGGGGCACCTACGCAACCGCAGCCGACCTGGAAAAGGTCGGAGCGATTTTAAGCAGTTTCGGAGTCGCCTTGCCGCTGGAAGAAAAATATTTGGACGCGGTCACCGGACTCTCCGGCAGCGGGCCGGCGTATGTCTTTCTGTTTATCGAGTCGCTGGCCGACGGCGGCGTGCAAGTCGGCCTCAGCCGCGAGGTGGCGTTGAAGCTGGCGCTCCAGACCGTCCACGGCGCCGCGCTGATGGCGCTCGAAAGCGGCAAGCATCTCGGGGAATTGAGAGACGAAGTCACTTCGCCCGGAGGAACCACGATCGCCGGTCTCTACGCCTTGGAGAAGGGCCGCATGAGAGGCACGGTCATGGAAGCCGTGCTGCAGGCGACCCGCCGGTCGCAGGAATTGGGAAGGGGTCAGTCGTGAGCGCGGTCAATCCGCTGGAAGCCGACAGCGAAATACGATTGCTGGCGCACATCGCCGAATCCATGGGGACCTCCATGGGCCTGGAGGAGGTCGTCACCACCGCGATGCGCTTCGCCTCGGCGATCATGGGAGCGGACGGGTCGTCCATCCTTCTTTTCGACCGCGAGAACGGCCGCCTCAATTTTTTCGTCGCGGTCGGCGAGAAAGCGAGCCAGCTTAAAAATATCACCTTGGCGAAGGGCGAAGGCATCGCCGGCTTCGTGGCCGAAACCGGACTGCCGATGGTCGTCTCGGACGTGAGCCGTGAGCGCCGCTTTTCCAAACGCATCGATCAGGCGACCGGCTTCAAGACCCGCTCGGTCGCCTGCGTGCCGCTCAAGGTGAGGGGAGAGCTCAAGGGCGTCATCGAGGTCGTGAGCAAGAAGGCGGGAACTTTCGGCGACAAGGAGCTCGACATGCTCACGGCGATCGCCGGCCCGGTCGCGATCATGATCGACAACGCCAAATTGATCGACGAAGTCAAAACGTTGCACGACAAGCTGGGCGAAGCGACGCGTCTCAAGGCCGAGTTTCTCGCCACGATGACGCACGAGCTGCGCACGCCGATCAACATCGTGATCGGCAATCTGGATCTTCTCTTGGGCGGTTTCCTCGGCGAGACGACCGAACGGCAGCGGAAATGCCTGGAAACCGCTTTGCGCAATTCGAGCGAGGCGCTGAATCTCGTCAGCAGCCTTTTGGACCTATCCCGTTTCGAAGCCGGCCAGTTCGTCGTTCGCGTCGAGGAATTTCGTCTGGAAGAGATCTGGACGGAGCTCGAGCTATTGTTCCGCATCGGCTTGAGCGGCAAGGCCGTGGAGCTTTCCTGGGAGATCGAAGGCGCGCTTCCCGCTCTGAAGACCGATCGGATGAAAGTCAAAGAGATCCTCAGCAACATCGTCTTCAACGCCGTCAAATACACCGACCGCGGCCACATCCGGGTTACGGCTTCGCAGGTGGCCCCGGGCGGGGAGATCGCGATCGAGATCAAAGATACCGGCGTCGGCATTCCTCAGGAATCTTTGCCGTTCATTTTCGAGCCCTTCCGGCAAGTGGAGGGAACCGTCGCGCGCAGCCTCGGCGGGGTGGGGCTGGGCTTGGCGATCGCCAAGAGGTTGCTGAACCTCCTGAACGGCAAAGTCGAAGTGGCGAGCGAGGTCAACAAGGGGACGACCTTCCGGATCACGATGCCGGCCCGGTATTCGGCTTAACTATTTAGATTTTGGATTTCCGCCAAGGCGGATCCGCCAATGCTTTGTGGCGGAGCCGGTTTTGGATTCCATCGAAAATCTAAAAGGCGACGGCTTGACAGGGTTTCAAACTTTGGATAATTTCCCGAATGACGCAAGCACATTCAACCGGCTTAAGGAGGACGCAATGAAGACCGTCAGATGGCTCGCAGTGATGTCGTTGCTGCTCTATGGATTGCTGGGCGGTGTTTCGGCTCAAG
>DASXRG010000273.1:0-8116 GCA_036506735.1 Binatia bacterium
CCGATGTCGAACGAGGACGGGTCGCTGTGGATTACGTTCAACGGGGAAATCTTCAACTACCTCGAGCTGCGCGATAATCTGCTCCAAGCGGGACACCGCTTCCGGACCCAATCCGATACCGAAGTCATTTTGCACATGTACCAGGAAAAAGGGGAGGACTGCGTTCGATATTTTAACGGCCAGTGGGCCTTTGCTATCTGGGATGCCAAAGGCCGCAAGCTTTTTCTCTCGCGTGATCGCGTCGGAGTGCGGCCGCTCTTTTACACCCGGACCGCAAAAAATTTTCTCTTCGCCTCGGAAATCAAGTCGCTTCTCATTCATCCCGAAGTCGAAAGGGCGATCGATCTCGAGGCGCTGGATCAAATCTTCACTTACTGGTGCACGTTGCCGCCCACGACCATGTTCAAGGGAATCCACGAACTGCCTCCCGGCCATTCCATGGCCGTCGAGGAGGGCAAATTGCGCCTTTGGCAATACTGGCGCCTTGATTATTCTTCGGTCGATGCGCGCATGGGCGCGGAAGACTGCGCCGGTCGCCTGTTGGATTTGCTCAGCGATGCGACGCGACTCCGGCTGCGCTCCGATGTGCCGGTCGGCGCGTATTTGAGCGGCGGATTGGATTCTTCGTTCATCACGGCGCTCACGCAGCGCTACTCTGGCGACCGGCTGAAAACGTTTTCAGTGACGTTCGAAGATCCGGAATTCGACGAAAGCAGCTATCAGAGCGACGTCATCGGTCTTCTGGGGACGGATCACAATTCCATCCGCTGCTCGTATCAGGATATTTGCGACGTTTTCCCGGACGTGATCTGGCACGCCGAGAAGCCTATTCTCCGCACGGCGCCGGCGCCGCTCTACCTGCTTTCGCGGCTGGTGCGCCACGACGGCTATAAAGTCGTGCTCACCGGCGAGGGCTCGGATGAATTCCTCGGCGGCTATGACGTTTTCAAAGAGGCCAAGATCCGCCGGTTTTGGGCGGTCGATCTCGCCTCGCGCCATCGGCCGCTGTTGTTGAAGCGCCTCTATCCGTACCTGAGCAATCTGCAAGCTCAGTCGGACGCCTATCTGAAGGCCTTTTTTCACGTCAACCCGATGGATCTGTCCAATCCGTTTTTCTCGCATCTGCCGCGGTGGGAATTGACCGGGAAACTGAAGGTCTTCCTTTCCGCGGCCGTGAAGCATGAAATCGGCGCCGCCAACGGTTACAGGCAGATGAAAAAAATCCTGCCCGACGCTTTCACGCAATGGGATGGGCTGTCGCAGGCGCAGTACCTGGAGGCGACCGGACTCCTTCCCGGCTACATTCTCTCATCGCAAGGGGACCGGATGGCGATGGCCAATTCCGTGGAAGGACGCTATCCGTTTCTGGATCACCGGGTCGTCGAATTCGCCTGCAAGATCCCGCCGCGTTTGAGAATGAAGGCGCTCAACGAAAAATATATTCTCAAACAGGCGGCGGGACGCCTCGTTCCGGCGTCAGTGCAGCGGCGGTCGAAACAGCCTTACCGGGCGCCGGACAGCCGGAGCTTTTTCGACCCCGCGGCGCAGCGCGCGCGCAGCGATTACGTCGATCAATTATTGTCCGGCGACAGCATCCGCAACGGTGGCTTGTTCAATCCTCAAGCCGTCCAAAAACTGGCGGACAAAGCGCGGCGGGGCGAAGTCGTCGGCGCCAAAGACAACATGGCTCTGGTCGGCATTCTTTCAACCCAGTTGTTTATGGATCAATTCATCAATCGTTTAGGGAGGCATGCGTGATGCCGGCACTGGAGCAGGAGATACGCCAGTTCATCATCGACAATTTTCTTTTCGGCGAAGACGACGGCAAACTTTCCAACGACGATTCTTTTCTGGATAAGGGAATCATCGATTCCACGGGCGTCCTCGAGCTGGTCGCGCTCGTCGAAGGCAAATATGGATTCAAGGTCAAGGAGCACGAGCTGGTCCCCGATAACCTCGACACGATCAATAAGCTCGCGCAATTTATCAGCCGTAACGCCGGGCGCGGGAGCGAATGCGAATACAAGGTAGAGTAATAGGCCCGGACGAGCAATCAAAACGAAAGAAGAAAAGCGATGGACGCAAAGACGAACGGCAAAAATCATATGGATACGGCAAAGGCGCTGCAGTGGATCACGGAAGCTTTGGGCGTGCAGGATAAAATCGTGACCTTGGAAGATACCCGCAACTCGCTCGCCGAATGGGACTCGCTCGGCTCGCTGCTGTTGCTGTCGAAGCTGGAGGAGGATCATAACGTCCTCATCAGCGCCGACGAGATCGTGGCGATCAATTCGGTCAAGGAAATCTGCGACCTGTTGGAAAAGGCCAATGCGTTTCCTGCTGGTTGATCGAATCCTCGAGCTCGAGGCCGCCAGGCGCATCGTCGCCGAGAAGCGGGTCGCGCCGGACGAGGATTATTTTGCCGATCACTTCCCCGGCTATCCCGTCGTGCCCGGAGTGCTGTTGGTGGAGATGATGGCGCAGGCCGCCGGTAAGTGCCTGATGGCCGGCATCGAGCCGACGCAGTGGCCCGTCTTGGTGCAGATCACGCGGGCGAATTTTCGCAAGAGCGTCCTTCCCGGATCGACCCTGCGCATCGACGCGACGATCGAGTCCTGCAACAGCCGGACCGCCAGCGCCCAGGGCTCGATCACGTGCGCGGGAACGCGCGTAGCGGACTCATCCCTGATGTTCGGCTTCATTGCGAAAAATCTCCTGACCGCCGGCTTTGAAGACGAGGTGCTGCGGAATTACCTCGCAACGCAAGGCGCCGCTCCGCGATGAGTCCTTTCGATTTGACCGGTAAAGTCGCCCTGGTGACCGGCGGCACGCGCGGGCTCGGCCGGACGATCGCGTTGGAATTGGCGCGTGGCGGCGCGCGCGTCCATGCCGGCTACTTTCAAAACGAGGCGGCCGCCGAGGCGTTTCGCGCCGAATTAGCGGAACAGAAACTCGCCGGCGCCACCGTCAAGGCCAACCTCATGACCGGCTCGGGCGTGCAAGCCTACTTCGATCACATCTCCCAGAGCGCGGGAAAACTGGACTGCCTCATTTACAATGCGGCGACCGGCGTGCACAAGCCGCTCACGGAACTCGCGCAGCGCCACGCCGCCGCCGTATGGCAGGTGAACGTCGGAGCGTTCCTCGATCTCGCGCTCAAGATGCTGCCGGTCATGCCCGCCGGCGCGCGGATCGTCGCGATTTCGTCCGAGGGTGCCCGCCGGGCCGTCGACGACTACGGGGCGGTCGGCAGCTCGAAAGCGGCGCTCGAGGCGCTGTGCCGGCAGATGGCGGTCGAGTGGGCGAAGCGGGGCATCGGCGTCAACGTCGTCGCGCCCGGCTTGTTGAAGACCGACACATTGGCGGTTCTGCCCGACGCCGAGCGGCGGGTGCGACAGGAAGTCAGCGCGAGTCCGCTCGGGCGTCTGGTTTCGCTCGAAGAGGTGGCGCAGATCGTACGCTTCCTGTGCGCTCCGGCCTCCGCCGGCATCGTCGGGCAAACGATCACGGTCGACGGCGGCAAGAGCATTTCAGATTTCGTCCGTGAATAGCCCGCTGGAAGCGCTAAACACAAACCGCAAGTCCATGTTCAGTCGACTCCTCGCCCATTTGTCGCCGAAACAAAAGAGCCGGCTGCGCTCCGTCGATCGGCTAGCGCGGCAGATCTTTGTGCGAAAATTTCTGTCGTACCGCAAGCCTCAACTGATCAAAACGATGCGCGCTCTCGGAATCGCGCGCGGCGAAGCGCTCATGGTGCATAGCAGTTTCGACGTTGCAGGCGGTTTTACCGGCTCTCCCAGTGAATTTATCGACGCGCTCATCGAAGTCGTCGGGCCCGAAGGTCATCTGCTCATGGTATCCATGCCTTATCTCTCGTCAACCTACGCCTACCTGCAGCAAGGCAAGATCTTCGACGTGCGTAAGACCGTCTCCCAGATGGGTATCATATCCGAGACTTTCCGGCGGCGCAGCGGCGTGTTGCGCAGCCAACATCCCTCGCACCCGATCCTGGCGTTCGGCCCACGGGCGGCGTGGCTGACCAAGGACCATGAAAACTGTTTGTACCCCTGCGGACTCGGGACCCCGTTTGACAAGCTCTTCCAGCTCCGTGGCAAGGTGCTTTTCTTCAACGTATCTTTTTATACCTTCACCTTTTTTCATTACTTGGAAGAACGCATCAAGAGCCGCCTCGACTTTCCTCTGTTTTTCCCCGAGCCTTTCGAGGTCCCGTTCATCGATCTCACGGGCACGCGCCGGATCATGCGGACCTATGTTTATTCTCTCGAAGCGAACCGCAGGAGACGGCCCGAAATACTGAAAGAGGAATTCGACCGGCAAAACCTCGTCAAAGAGCGGCGCTTAGGCAACTCGCATCTCCAATTGATCGCGACCGAGGACGCGGTCCGCTGCCTCGACGATATGACGGCGCGCGGGATCTACTTCTACAGTAAAGACGGCGCGTCGCCGTCGAATCCATTGCCGTGACGCGGGTCAGGTAAGATCCATATGGCGAAGTCAACCATGAAAGGCATGGCGGTCCGAGGCGTGGTCGCTTGCATCCCGCCGCGAGAGATAAGCAACGAAAACGACTATCCGTGGTTCGATGCGATGGAAATCCGGAAAATCACCGCCATGGCCGGCATAAAGTCGCGCCATCAAGTGGAGTCCGATACCTGCACCTCGGACCTCTGTTTTGCCGCCGCTCGGTCATTGTTGCAGCGGCTTGAGTGGGACCCGCCGAGCGTAGACGGATTGATTTTAGTCACGCAGACGCCCGACTACGTCATGCCCACGACAAGCTGCATCCTCCAGCACCGCCTTGGCCTCCCCGACACCTGCGCCGCGTTCGATGTGGCGCTTGGCTGCTCCGCTTACGTTTACGGTGTATGGCTCTCCAATGCTCTGCTGGCCAGCGGCGGATGCCGGCGCATCTTGCTCCTTACCGGAGAGACGCCCTCGAAATTCATCGACCCCAAGGATCGCACGACCGCGCTCTTGTTCGGCGACGCCGGCAGCGCCACCGCCCTCGAAGCCACCGACGATCCAGGTAGCGAAGCGCACTACATCATGATGACCGACGGCAGCGGGGCAACCGATCTGATCGTGCCCGGCGGCATGTTTCGTAATCGCTTTCCGGGAGAGCCGGCGCAATACTGCCTGCACATGGACGGCGGCCATATCTTCGATTTCACCCGCAACCGTGTCCCGCCGCTGATCAACGATCTGCTGGCTCTATCCGGCAAGTCGCCGCAGGACTACGCTTATTTCATCTTCCACCAGGCGAACGAATATTTGATCAAGTTTCTCGCCTCCAAGGCGCGGATCAGTCTCACCCAAGTGCCGTTCTCGATCGCGCAGTTCGGCAACACGGGCGCGGCGTCGGTGCCGTTAACTCTGGCGCTGGCCGGTCCGCCGACCGTAGAGTCGGATACGTATAACGTGATGCTCCTCGGCTTCGGCGTGGGGCTTTCATGGGGCGGTGTATCGCTTAGGATCGCGCGCGAGTGCGTGCTCGGCCATTTCACCTACGGAGAAAATGGCGGCAATCCAAAAGGACAGCACAGTGCAAGTTGAAGAGTTTTTAGAGCAAAGCGCCGGGCGATTTCCGGAAAAAACGGCGCTCGTCTGCGCCGACCGGCGCCTGAGTTACCGTGCGATCGAGGCGCAATCCAACCGGCTCGGTCACGGCCTGGCTTCACGAGGCGTCCAGCGCGGCGACCGGGTGGCCGTGTACCTCGACAATTCGGTCGAGGCCGTCGTGTCGATCTTTGCAATCCTCAAGGCCGGCGCCGTCTTTATCGTGGTCAATCCCACGACCAAGGTCGATAAAGTCATCCACGTGTTGAATGACTCGGGCGCCAAGATTCTGATCACGCAGAGTCCAAAACTGGCAAGCATGCAGTCGTGCTGGGGGCACACGCCCGACGTGGAGACCGTTGTCGTCGTAGGTGAAAAGGCAGAGAACATCGGGAGCGCGACGAAAAATTTCGTCGGGTGGGACGAACTCATGGCCGAGCACGAGAGCCGCGTCGAGGCGCCGCCCAAGCGCGCCATCGACATCGATATTGCGGCGCTCATTTATACTTCGGGCTCCACCGGCAATCCCAAAGGCGTCGTGATGACCCACTTGAACATGGTCGCCGCCGCCACGTCCGTTATCAGCTATCTGGAAAATACCTCCGAAGATATTATTCTAAACGTTCTGCCTTTGTCCTCCAGCTACGGTTTGTATCAGGTGCTGATGGGCTTCAAGGTCGGCGCGACCGTCATACTCGAGCGGTCGCTTGCCTATCCTCATACCCTCGTCGAACGGCTCGTGGAAGAACGGGTGACGGGCTTGGCCGTCGTGCCTACCGTGGCGGCGGTCCTGTTGCAGTTGGACCTCACGCAATATCGTTTTCCCTGCCTCCGCTACATCACCAATGCCGGGGCGGCGCTGCCGACCCAATATGTCACGAAGCTGCGTAAATTGTTTCCCCAAACCCGGCTCTATCTGATGTACGGCCTCACGGAATGCAAGCGCGTGTCTTACCTCGCGCCGGAGCAGGTCGAGCGCCGGCCGAACTCCGTCGGCAAGGCGATGCCGAATACCGAAGTCTACATCGTGGACGAGAACGGGCGTCGGCTGCCGGCCGGTCACGTCGGGGAGTTGGTGGTTCGCGGCTCCACCATCATGAAGGGATACTGGAAGCTACCGGAGGAAACCGCCAAAATGCTCAAGCCCGGGCCGGTTCCCGGCGAACGGGTGCTCTACACCGGCGATCTGTTCCGGACGGATGAAGAGGGTTATCTCTACTGGGTCGGACGCCGGGATGAGATGATCAAGTGTCGCAGCGAAAAGGTGAGCCCGACGGAGGTGGAGAACGTCCTGTATAGTTTGCCGGGCGTCGATATGGCGGCTGTCATCGGCGTGCCGCATGAAGTCCTCGGCCAAGCGATCAAGGCCGTGATCACGCTCAAGCCGGGCGCGCAGCTCGCCGAGAACGACGTGCTGCGCCATTGCGCCCGGCATCTCGAGAACTTCATGATTCCGACGATCGTAGAATTTCGCGCGACGATGCCAAAAACCGCAGCCGGCAAGATCGACAAGCGGCAAATGGCCGAGGAGAAAGAAGAGGCGCCGCAGTGAGCGCGAACGGCGTGTTCTCTATCGACGCGTTGAAGCTCGACGCGGCGCGCGCGGTCGATCAGATCGCGGCGGCGATGCGCGAAACGGTGTCGAAAGATCTTCGGCGTAAAGGAGTCGTGCTGGGTCTCTCCGGCGGGATCGATAGCAGCGTCGTCGCGGGGCTCGGCGCCCGGGCGCTGGGAAAAGATCGGGTCATGGCGCTGCTGATGCCCGAGCGCGAGTCGTCGGAGGAGAGCTTAACGCTGGGGCGTCTGGTCGCCGATCATCTCGGCATCCACACGCTCGTGGAAGACATTACGCCGATGCTGGAGGGCGCCGGCTGCTACCGGCGGCGCGACGCAATGGTGCGCGCCGTGATTCCCGAATACGGCCCGGGCTACAAGTGCAAGATCGTCTTGCCCGGCGTGGCCGACCAGAAAGAGTACCGGATTTTTTCCGTCGTCGCCGAGGCTCCGGACGGCCGGCAAATCACCGCGCGATTGACCGCCGAAGCCTATCGCGGGGTGGTCGCGGCGACCAACTTCAAGCAGCGCGTCCGCAAGATGATGGAATACTACTACGCCGATCTGCTCCACTATGTCGTCGCGGGAACGCCCAACCGGCTGGAATACGATCAGGGATTTTTTGTCAAGAACGGGGATGGCGCGGCGGATCTTAAACCCATCGCCCATCTCTACAAGACGCAGGTTTATCAACTGGCGGAGTATCTGGGGATCCCCTCGGAGGTGCGCCGTCGGCCGCCCACCACGGATACCTATTCCTTGAGCCAGTCGCAAGAGGAATTCTATTTTTCCCTGTCCTACGATAAAATGGACCTCTGCCTTTATGGGAAGAACCATGGAATCCCCGTCGAGGACGTGGCGCGCGCGGCGGGCTTGACGGCCGAGCAGGTGGAGTACGTTTACCGCGACATCACGGCAAAGCGCAAAGCCACGCGCTACCAGCATTTGAAACCGGTGCTCGTTGAGACCGTCGACGAGATTTCCT
>DASXRG010000274.1:0-9736 GCA_036506735.1 Binatia bacterium
CAGCCGGACAATCTATACCGCTATCAGCGGAACCCGCGCTAATTTTACAACCAGCAATGCGAGCATTACGAACTCAATGATGAATGCTTCGTCGAGCACTGAAAAGAACAATATTATCAACTTTATCCGCGGTTTTGACACGTACGACGAGGACGACGACGGTAATTTCAGCGAGCAGCGGCAATGGAAATTGGGAGATATCTTCCATTCCACTCCCGCTTTGGTGACTCCGCCGTTTCTGTTCTCCTCGGATACGACTTACAACGCATTTAAAACGACGAGCAGTGTCGCGAGCAGACCGACCGTGCTGCTTGCGGGGGCCAACGACGGCATGGTGCACGCCACCCGCGAGAGCGACGGCGCGGAACTGTGGGCTTTTATCCCGCCGGACATTCTCGGTGACTTGAAAGACCTGACGGCTGCGATCGCACAGCATGACTTCTATGTTGACGGGAGTCCCATCGCCGCCGATGTGAAAATCGGCGCGACGCCGACTTGGAAGACGGCCGCGATCTTCGGCCTGCGGCGCGGCGGACGGAACTATTACGCGCTGGACATTACCGACACGACAAACCCGGCCTATATGTGGAAGTTCACCGATTCCAAGATAGGTGAAACTTGGTCGGAAGCGGCCATCGGCAAAGTCAGAATGAACGACGGCACCACGAAGTGGGTGGCATTTGTCGGCGGCGGCTACGACACGGCGCAGAACAACAATACCGGCAAAGCCTTTTTCGTCGTCGATATATCCGACGGCAGCAAACTTTGGGAATATTATAAACCCAGCGGCGCCACGGACGACCGGCAGTATATGAATTTCAGCCTCGCTGCGAACCCGGCCGCGGTGGACCTCGACAACGATGGATTCATCGACCACGTCTACATCGGCGATGTCGGTGGGCAACTTTGGAAGTTTGATGTTTCGGCCGCAGCCACGCTTTCCGGTGGCTTGGTCACCAACTGGACGGGCAAGCGCGTTTTTGTGGCGTCCCCAACGCAGGCGAACCCCCCGGCTGCGGGCGAGTATTATCCAAGCCAGGCCATTTATGGGCAGTCCGTGCTTGCTTATGACACGGCAGGAAACCTCTGGGTCTTCTTCGGCACGGGGGATCGAAACCATCCTATGAGCGCGAGCACGAATCGCTTTTACGGATTCAAAGATGTTGCGAGCGATATGACGCAGGGTAGCTACCTGACGGAATCGTCGCTGACGAATCTAACTTCGGGCAGCGGCACGGTGACGCAGGGATGGTATATTGTGCTGGCGAGTACCGAAAAAGCTTTGGCGGCCGCTGATGTTTTCAATAAAACTGTTCTCTTTACGACCTTCACGCCCACGACTACCGTCACCTGTGGAGCCGGCGGCGGAACCGCCAAACTTTATTCGATCAATATGCTTACGGGCGATGCCGCCTTGAATTTGGCTAATGGGACGCCATTGGACCCTGGACAAAGCGCGTCAGCCAACACCAAGGCAATCGGCACGGGTATACCGTCGAAACCGGTCATAGTAATGAGCGCGACGGGCGGGCAGGCGACCTCCTGGGCCGTAACAGGTACAACAGACCAGCAGATCACCAACACACCCGTACCGACCGTCTCATTGAAACAATTGGTGGGTTGGCGCGAGGTCTTCTAGTGAAATTCGTAGCTTTGAGCGCAGTTTTCGTTTGCTTCCTGGGTGTGACTTCGGCTCCGGCAGAATCGGACGAAGCAACTGAGCGAACCAACCAGGGAATAGAGCTTCTCAAACAGGGAAAATTCGATGAGGCGATCGCCCCGCTTCTCAAATCAGTGGAGTTGAGTCCGAAAGATCCAGCCGGGCGGACGAATCTCGCGTACGCTTATGACCAGCAGGGCCGTATTGACGAAGCCATATCCCAGTATCAAAAAGCGATTGAGCTAAATCCGCGTCACCCAACCGCTCACAACAACTTGGGCGTCCTTTACAGCAAGAAAGGTCAATACGACGAGGCCATTCGTGAGTTCGAGGTGGTCCTGGAGATCGACCCCAGCAGCGTGACCGGGCCGAAGAATCTCGAGACCGCGAAGAAAAATCGCGCTGCGATCCGGGAGCAGCAGCAACAACTTGCCGACGCGGTCAAGGAAGTGGAGGCGCAGCCGGAAAATTCGCTCTCGGCTTATAAGTTAGCGCGGCTCTATGCGTTTTACGGCAAGAAGGACCAAGCCCTTGAATGGCTCGCGAGGGCTCTCAAGATAGGCTTTCATGACGTGGCTTTTCTTAAGAAGGACACAGCGCTCGACAGCCTCAGAGACGATCCAGATTATGTGTGGCTTCTTAGAGGGCGATAAAGCGCGTGCAGCCAAGGTACTAATTCCCACAATTTGCTTCGTATTATTTTCTTGACAAGCGCTTAGGCCCCAGAGTATTGTCACGCCCCGTGACTCGACGGGCGCTTTTTTTCCTATTACGAACATCCGCCTTCACCGTATTGGATCTAATCACGGCCCTGTCTCTTTTCGGCATTGTAGCGGCAATCGCGATTCCCAATTGGGCCGCGCAGTTGCCCACTTATCGGCTGAATACGGCCGCGCGCCAGATTCAATCCGAGCTTCATAGGATCAAATCCCAGGCGATAGCGGGAAATACCGACTTTCGTATCGTGTTTACGACTTCATCTGTTTATCGTATCGAGAAAAAAATCGGCACCTATCAGGCCACCGGCGAAAACAAGGCCCTGCCTGATGGAATTACCTATGGTAGTAGGAGCGCCGCTGACATTACCTTTACTCCCAGAGGCACTTCCAACAGCGACACGATAAGACTTTGCAACAACAAGCGCGAGGGGAAAAACATCATCGTTTCTGGATCCGGTCGGATACGCATAGCAAGCGACTCGTGCTAAATGGAGGTGCGCGCGGGATGCAAAAACACGAGGGAGGTTTTAGCTACGCTGAGGTTCTTGTTTCGGTTGCGGTCATCTCAGTGGGAGTTCTAGGATTTTCACTCAACACGATCGGCGTGATTCGAGGCAATCTCAGCAGCACAAACTACACGGTTGCCGCTAATTTGGCTCAAGACAAACTGGAGCAGCTCAGCGCGCGGCCTGTCCTACGCAATGTCGATCGCTGCCCCGATTCCGGCGAACGGGGTATTTCGGCCAGCGGCGCGGCCGGAGGAATCTATGATCGCTGCTGGACGATTAAAGATTCCTCGCTCGGAGCGGGTCTCAAAGAGATCACTGTCGTCGTTCGTTGGCGCGACGCGGAACTCCGTTCCGCCACTCTCTCAACTTTAGTGTTCACCGAGTAAGGATGGCCATGAAGGAAATATTCCGAAGTGCGAGGGGATTCACGACCATCGAGCTGCTGGGCGCTACACTTTGCGCCGCCATATTGTTATCCGCTCTCTACGGATTTAATCGTCAGCAGCTTTTGAGTCTTCTGTCGCAAGAAGCCAGAACTGCCACGCTGGAAGACGCGCGCGGCGCGCTCGACATTATGGTGCGCGAGCTGAGAAACGCGGGATCATTTCCGGCGGCGACCGACGCAACCTGCATGAAAGATGATTCGGGTAACCCGCTTCGACTGATTTCCGCGAGCTCAACTTCGATTCACATCCAGACGGACACTCAATCGACTGGGGGCGGCGATCCGGATGGAAAATGCACCGCGACCGGTGAAAACGTCACTTATGACATCGGCAGCGGGACTTCCACTTGTCCGGGTCCGATGATCATTAGGCGCAATGGCGTCTGTCTGGTAGCCAACGTGGTCATCTCGTCCAGGGAACCGCTCTTGACGTATTTCGATATCAACGATAGCCAACTCGCCGCAATTCCACCGGTGGACGCGGTGAAGCGCGTAAGGATTCAATTTTCGGTGGAAATTCCCGACCCGACGCCTCAAGCCAAGCGGGAAGGCAAAACTGTCAAGTCTTCGCTCTCGTCGAGTGTGACGTTGAGAAATTCTTAGGCGCCCCGTCCATGGTTACGAAAAAAACGCTGGCCGACGAGCGGGGGATAATCCTCGTGATATCACTGATTACCATAGCGTTATTGATCGGAGCGGGCGCCGCTGCGATTGTATCGGTTCAGACCGATCTCAAAATCAGTGGAAACCTGGCCGCCGGGAACCGGGCTTTTTATAGCGCCGAAGCCGGAATCAATCATGCGCGGCGAGAATTGCAGAGCCGAAACGGGACGATGAGCTTTGATCGGGTCATGCAGTCGAGTAACGGCGTGGTCATTGCATCCAACGCCAGTTTCAATGGCGGGGCCTATAAAGTCACGCGGCTGGAGGCGGCCACGAATCCAGATCGGATTAGAGTCGTATCGGCGGCGCGCGGGCCGCATAATTCGGTGAGCGAGATCGAAGCGTGGTTCAAGAAAAATCCGGGCCGCCCGCCGAAAGCGATCATTACGGGCGGGGACCTAAAAATAAGCGGCAGTCCCAAACTGATCGGCGTCTGCGGCGGCGCTCATTCCAATGACGATATGCAGGTGCTCGGCAACCCCGCCATCCAGATGATCGATGGGCTCACGGCGGCCGATGTGAATGTCGCTGGCGGCGTTATTCCTGAAGGAATCAATATCGGCGGCGCGCCGTGTGTCGGCAGCGCGGCGTGCTCAAACTTCTCTGATCAGCAACCGGATACGAATAAACTCGATACGACCGAAAAGAAACAAAGCTATGAAGCGAGCCAGAGCGGCGTGGAGCCGTATGACCTACCACGCATCAATCCGGCTGACTACGCGCCCTATGTTGCGGGCTTGGGAGAAAGCGGAAACGGTTATCTCCTGCATGATAACGGTACGGTCACGTCGGGGCCTGGAATCGCCTGTGAGGCGAGCGGACTCTGTAGCGGTGGAGCATCCGTAGCGGTGCCGCAAGGCTGGTCGTTCACCGACGGAACGTGGACCGTTGCCGGAACAGCGGCGGCGGACGGAGTTTTTTACTCGGAGGCGAAGGTGGAAATCTCGGGAAACGTCGGCACCTCGAGCCGACCGTGGGAAGCGACGATCATCGGCCGAGACAGCATTCGTCTATCGGGAGACGTATACTTGCGCCCGTATCCGAGCGCATCCTTGCCGCTGCAGAATCATCTGTTGGTTACCGGCAACGACTTGGAGATCAGCGGCAACTTGACGGCGAATTATGCGGGAGGAGCGCTTTTGGCGCACCAGCAATTCAATATAACTAAAGACTCTAACATCAGCGGCTTTATCATCGCGGGGGATGGTTCACCCGCCTGGGTAGGAGATCCATTTGCCGACAGCAATCTCGGGGTTAGTTTGAACGAAATTTCGGGCAATCCGATTATTGATTACTCTTGCCAATTCGGCTGTCTTGGCCCGGGTTGTCCCGTGCCTAGGGTTACCCTAGTCGGGTGGAAGCAAAAGTTCTAGGGCCCGGCGCCGTGGGCCCCTCTTTCGTTTATCCCCCTCGCCACCTTCCAGGCCATAAAAAGCTTGAAAAACAGTGCCGGCACCGTCTATAAAGACCAAAAAAGCGGGTTTTACATGATCCCGGGGAGATGGTATAGTTGCCCGAGATGTGTCACAAGCGGATGTTGCTGTCGTCCGTATGGTTGTTCAGTAAGAAATAGTCGACAGGCCGGGGATACGGCTGGTATGTTAAAAAGCCGAGAGCCAGGGGAGTAAGAGGAAAAGGAATGGATATAAAGAAAACCATTATGGTGGTTGACGACAATCCGGACATTATCACCATTGTGCGGACCATTCTCGAGGGCAAGGGCTATAATGTCTTGTCCGCATATAGCGGCGCCGAGCTTTTTTCCCATCTCGAACAACAGAAGCCCGACCTTGTTGTGCTCGACATCATGATGCCGCAAATGGACGGACTCGAGGTGCTCACCCGACTTAAGGGCGCGCCTGAAACTTCGGCAATTCCAGTGATCCTTTTGACCGCGAAAGTACAGTACGAGGATGTCTTGGGCGGCTACAAACTCGGGGCCGACTACTACATCACCAAACCTTTTACCAGCACGCAACTGATCAACGGCATCAATCTCCTCTTGGGAGAGGCAAAGTCCTAGAGGGATCACGTCTCGATAAAGCCAACGCGCCCTGTGAAGTGAGCGCTTCGGCCGTTTGCTCCTTTCCTTCCTTGCTTTGCTCTCCTTATTAGTCCGTTCAATGAGTCGCTTGATTTCCTTCGAAGGCGGTGACGGGTCAGGTAAAAGCACGCAGCTCAAGTTGCTGTCGGACTATCTTTTGAGCCACGGTTGCGCCTGTATATGCACGCGTGAGCCCGGGGGAACCCACTTGGGTAAGATGATCCGTAAAGTGCTGCTCGAGGTCGGGGGCCAGCAGATTTCGTCCCAAACCGAACTGTTTCTCTATCTTGCCGACCGTGCCCAACACGTCCGAGAGGTCATTCAGCCGGCGCTGGCAATCGGCAAGGTCGTTTTATGCGACCGGTTTACCGACTCGACTTTGGCGTATCAGGGTTACGGTCGCGGCGCCGATCTCGCCGTGCTGCGTCAGATGAACCTCATCGCGAGCGGTGGCATCGTTCCGGATTTGACCTTGCTGCTGGATTGTTCTGTCGATCTCGGTCTGTCGCGAACGGTCCGGCGCATGGAACAACAGCGGCCCGCGCAGAGGCGGGAAGACCGATTCGAAAGCGAACAAGTGGAGTTTCACGAGCGGGTTCGGCGCGGTTTTAGGGAACTGGCTCAGGCGGAACCCGAGCGCATCCACATCCTCGACGCTGGGCGCTCGATCCAAGACGTGCACGAGCAGATCAAACGAATCGTGGAGCAAAAAATTATTTGCGACTAAGATGCCCTTCTCTTCTGACATCGTCGGCCACGGCAAGCAATTAGCTACGCTGACTCAGGCCTTGCAGCAAGACCGCTTGCATCATGCGTACGTCTTTCACGGTCCGGAAGGCGTCGGAAAGAGAACGGTCGCGCTCTCTTTGGCCAAGGCCGTGCACTGCAGAGAATTGCCGCACGATTTCTGCGGTCGGTGCGTAAATTGCGTTAAGATCGAAAACCGCAACCATCCCGATGTCCGCTGGGTTGGGCCGCTTCCTAAAAAGAAAGATATCGGCATCGAGCAGGTTCGAGCGCTGGAAAAGGAATTGAACTACCGCGCTTTTTCCAACGGAACGAAGATTGCCGTCATCGATCCCGCTCCGTTGATGAATTTTCCCGCCCAGAACGCTTTACTCAAGACGCTCGAAGAGCCGCCTCAGAATTCGCTGCTGATTCTTATCGCCACCAGCGCCGGCGGCCTTCTACCGACTTTGTTATCCCGTTGTCTGCGACTCTCCTTTGCGCCGTTGCCGGGAATCGCCGTAGTCGATCACTTGGTCGCGCGGAAAGGCCTCACGCCGGAGCGGGCGGGGTTGCTGGCCGCGGTGTCGCTCGGAAGCCTGGGCGCGGCGCTCAATCCCGACACGGAGGAGCTTGCCCGCGACCGAGCGGCATGGGTGGATGGAATAACTGCGCTGGCGGAGCGGGATAGCTCCGAGTGGGCGACTTTCGCGCAGGAGCTGTCAGAAGACCGGGGCCAAGCGCTCAAATTTCTCGAGTGGCTGGCGGGTTGGTACCGCGATATCTTGATTTATCGAACGACAGAAAATGTTCAGGATCTCTGCAACGTCGACCTGATTGAGAGTCTCAAAGCCCAAGCTGCGCGCCATACTCCGGATCAAGTTCTTTTCCTCCGCGGTCTCGCGCTGACCGCCGCCGCGCGTATCCGCAGAAACGTGAATCGACGCATGGCGCTGGAAAACCTCTTTATCAATATCGCGGAGTTGCATTGATGGACCGCATCTATATCACCACGCCGATTTATTACGTCAACGCCGAGCCTCATCTGGGTCACTCCTATACGACGCTGGTCGCGGACTCGCTGAAGCGGTACCACCAGCAACAAGGACGCGAGGTATTTCTTGTCACCGGCACGGATGAACATGGGGATAAAATCGCCCAAGCGGCCAAGGCCGCCGGCATGGAACCTAAGGCGTATGCGGACCGAATCAGCGCTGTGTTCCGCTCAACCTGGGATGCCTGCGGCATATCGTACGATCATTTTATTCGCACCACCGACGATCATCACAAAGAATTGGTGGCGCGGATTCTACAAAAGATCTACGACAGCGGGGACATTTATCATGGTGAATACGGCGGCTTTTACTGCTTCGGGTGCGAGCGGTTTTACACCGAAAAGGAATTGGTCGGCGGGAAATGCCCCGACCACCAGAAAGAGCCGACCTACATCAAAGAAATAAATTATTTCTTTCGCATGAGCAAGTATCAGCAGCAGCTCATCGACCACATACAGACGCATCCCGACTTTATTCGCCCGGAGCGGTATCGAACGGAAGCCCTGGCTTTCCTACGCGAGCCACTCGAGGATCTCTGCATTTCCCGTCCTAAAAGCCGTTTGGAATGGGGCATTCCGCTGCCTTTTGATTCGGACTATGTCACCTATGTTTGGTTCGACGCTCTGATCAGCTACGTGAGCGCCTTAAAGATCAAAGGAGAGCGCCATTACGAAATTTTTTGGCCCGGGGCCAATCATCTGATCGGCAAAGACATTCTCAAGACCCATGCCGTTTACTGGCCGACAATGCTTATGGCTGCCGAGATGCCGCTCTACCAGCGGCTGAATGTCCACGGGTATTGGGTGATGGACTCCGGAAAAATGTCCAAAAGCCTCGGTAACGTCGTGCGTCCGCTGGAGATGAAGGAGCGCTATGGCATGGATGCCTTTCGCTATTTTCTCTTGCGCGAGATGGTTTTCGGACAGGACGCCACATTTTCTTTCGACGCATTGGTGAACCGCGTGAACGCCGACCTGGCCAACAACTTTGGCAACCTCGTGAGCCGTGTCCTGGCCATGCAAGAGAGATATTTTGCCGGCACCGTCCAACCTTTAAGCACCGATTGGCCGAAGGACGACGTTGAGCTTCGCGATAAATTTCGTCAAGCGGAGGCGGAATTGAACCAGCATATGGAAGGCCTTCAAACCCACCGCGCGTTGGACGCGGTCTGGTCGGCAATCGATTACGCCAACCGTTACATCGTACAGACCGCGCCGTTCACCTTGTTCAAAGACCCGGCCAAGCGCGGCCGAGTCGGAGAAATTTTGCACCACCTCCTGGAGGGGATAAGAACCAGCGCGCGCTTGGTCGCTCCTTTCCTACCCGACACGGCAAAAGAGCTCCGCGCACTTCTCGCGATTCCAGAGGATGCGGCGAATTCATTAGTTCCGTGGGGCAGCTTTTTCGCTCCCGGCCACAAGGTCCTTCCGCCAAAAGTTTTGTTCCCGCGTATCGAGCCTGCGGCTCAAGACTAGATGTCAGTGAATCCACTCGGCCTGATTGATAGTCACGCGCATATTCAAGGTTCTGAATTCACCGCAGACTTGGAGCAGGTCATCGCCCGCGCCCATGCTGCCGGCGTAGAGAAAATCGTCGTAGTCGGCGGCGCGGGAGAGCTTTCCAGTAACGACTCCGCAGTCGCCTTGGCGCATTCTTTTCCCGAGCTGTTTGCGACCGTCGGGATGCATCCGCACGACGCCAAAGACGTGAGCGAACGGGATCTCGAACGGCTTAAAGATCTCACCGCCGATCCGAGGGTCATTGCTGTGGGGGAAAGCGGCCTCGATTTCTACTACAACCACTCGCCGCGCGACTTGCAGATGAAAATCTTCGCGCGCTTCATTCAGATGGCGCGCGAGACCAAGCTTCCTCTGATCGTTCACGACCGGGACGCGCATCGGGAAATTGCCGAACT
>DASXRG010000275.1:0-6063 GCA_036506735.1 Binatia bacterium
TAGCAAAACCGTCGCTTGAAATCACTTCCGAGCCGCGCGGCTTCGATAAAGGGACGTCGAGCACTTCCTTGATCCGGCCCGGCCGCGCCGTCATGACGGCGATGCGGTCCGATAGCTGGACGGCTTCTTGAATGCTGTGGGTGATGAAGATGATCGTCTGGCCGAGCTTCGCCTGGACGTCCAGGAGCTGCTCGCCGAGAATGATCCGCGTCTGCTCGTCCAGCGCGCCGAACGGCTCGTCCATGAGAAGAATTTGCGGCTCTAAGATAAGCGCGCGGGCGATCGCGATCCTCTGCTTCATGCCGCCCGAGAGCGCTGACGGATAGTGGCCCTCGAAACCGTTCAAACCGATAAGATCCAGCATCTCCATGGCCTTGCGGCGGCATT
Organism: Binatia bacterium; assembly: GCA_036506735.1. Classification (GTDB taxonomy): domain Bacteria; phylum Desulfobacterota; class Binatia; order UBA9968; family UBA9968; genus JAJPJQ01. Next base: position 388 of record DASXRG010000275.1, read on the forward strand.
TCTCCGGCGGCACTTTCCGCATCTCGAGGCCGAAGGCGACGTTCTCGAGCGCCGTGCGCCACGGAAAAGTCGAATCTTCCTGGAACACCATACCGATTTGCCCATCGGGGCTCGATACTCGCTTCCCGCCGATCTTTACGTCGCCTTCGTAGTCGGGCACCAGGCCGGCGACGATTCTGAGCAGCGTCGTCTTGCCGCAGCCCGATGGACCGATGATGGAAAGAAATTCTCCTTCGGCGACCGAGAGCCTGACGTCGTGAAGAGCCGGCGTCTGTGGTTCCGAATTGCCGCCGCCAAATTTTTTGCTTACGCCGACGAAACCGATCGCCTGGTCCATGCTTGCCTCGAAATGTTCCTGCGCGTCCCCCGCTCATATAGCGGCTCAAAAATCGATTTGCAACGCTCGGTTCCGAGTCCAAGCCGCCGCTCTTGACAGCAGTGACTCGTATTTATATTCCTACGGAGTACGCGAAATTTTTGATTTGCAACGAAAGGCAGGGTGTAATGGCTGAAACGGGTGAAAATTTAGGTCCGTATTATGAGCGCTGGATCAAAAATGAAGGCGTGCCGGTCGTCGAGGGCTACGGCGTGGATGTGGAGAGTATCCCGCTCGGATCCTGGTCCAGGAAAGGCGGGCGCGGCGCGTTCGTTCAGCTCCGCGGCATGGAAGGCGCCACCGGAATGGAAGTCGTGGAGGTTCCGGCGGGAAAATCGCTCAACCCCGAGAAGCACCTTTACGAGAAAGTTTTTTACGTCGTCGAAGGATTGGGCTCGACGGAAGTCTGGCAGGAAGGGCAGGGCAAGCGCTTCTTCGAATGGGGCCCCGGGAGTTTGTTCGCGACGCCGCTCAATTCCTGGTACCGGCTGATCAACGGCGGAGCGCAGCGCGCGCTGCTCGCGGCGGTGACCAATGCGCCGATGATCATGGACATGTTTCACAACGCCGACTTCGTCTTCAACTGCAACTACCAATTCAAGGACCGCTACAACGGCGAGGAAAACTACTTCGAGGCCACCAACAAGCGCTACACGATCGGCCGGGGAAATTATTGGGACACGAACTTCATCGCCGACGTCGCGACGGCCAACATCGACGCGCATGAGTACAAAGGCAAGGGCGGAAGCTTCACCGGATTCGAGATTGCCGGCAACTCGCTCGTCGGACACCTGGTCGAGTGGCCGGTCGGCATGTATCACAAGGCGCATTACCACGGTGCCGGCGCGGTCCTTTTGATCCTCAGGTCGGAAGGCTACACGATCATGTGGCCGAACGAATTGGGCACTCACCCCTACGCGAGCGGCCACGGCGATCAGGTCGTCCGTGTCGATTGGAAGCCCGGCACTGCCTTCGGCCCGCCGAACGGCTGGTTTCACCAGCACTTCAATCTCGGCGAAGCGCCGGCGCGCCAGCTCGCGCTGCGCTACGGCAGCAAGCGGCACAAGATGGCGTTTTACGTCGCCGCGCAGAAACGCGACGGCGGCGTCTTCATCAGCGTCAAGGAAGGCGGCACCTTGATCGAGTACGAGGACGAAGATCCCGAGATCCGGCGAATTTTCGAAGCGGAAATCAAGAAGAGAGGGATTCCCTGCAAGATGCCGCCGGTTAAAGCGTGAGCCGTTAGGCGCAAGCGCGATGGATGGTACGATCCGGTACGCCGGCCTCCGGCAATGGCTGGAGATCGTCCAAAGTTGGGGCGAGGTGGTGCGCATAGACGGCGCTCACTGGGACGGCGAGATCGGCGCTCTCAGTCAGTTGGCGCGCCGGCGGCGGCGCGGCCCGGCGGTCCTGTTCGACCGGATCGTCGATTGTCCGCCGGGTCACCGGATTTTGATCAACGCGTTGGGTTCGGCGCGGCGGTTGGCTTTGACTCTCGGTTTGGGAGAAGTCGCGGGCGAGCGGGAGTTGATGCAGAGATGGAAAGAAAAGTGGCGCGGCATAGAGACGATTCCTCCGAGGCAGGTGAAGAACGGTCCGGTTTTGGAGAATGGTTTTTCCGGCGCGGAAGTAGACCTCGCCCGTTTCCCGGCGCCGCGCTGGCATGAGCACGATGGCGGGAGGTATTTAGGCACCGGCTGTGTGGTGATTCTCCGCGATCCGGAGACCGGCTGGGTGAATCTCGGGACTTATCGCATCCAGTGCCAGGGTAAAAACCGGCTCACCTGCTTCATCGGCTCGACGCATCATGGATTTACCATCCGGCAAAAATATTTGAGCCGGCGCGAGCGCTGTCCCGTCGCGATCGCGCTGGGACCGGATCCGCTTTTGTTTCTCGCCGCGAGCGCGTTGGGCGTGCCGCCGAATCATTGCGAGTACGACTATGCCGGCGGGATCAAAGGCGAGCCTGTTCCGGTTCTCTCCGGAGAGATCACGGGCTTGCCGATACCCAGCGAGGCTGAGGTTGTAATGGAGGGCTTCTTCCTTCCCGAGCAAAAGGCGCGGGAGGGACCGTTCGGAGAATTTACCGGCTACTACGCCTCGGGTTCGCGGGAAGAGACGATCGTCGAGGTCGAGGGAGTTTGCCATCGCTCCGAGCCGATTCTCCTGGGCTCGCCGCCGATTCAACCGCCGAACGAGAGCACTTTCACCAACGCGATTTTACGCTCCGCTTCCGTCGAGCAGGAGCTGGCGGCGGCCGGCGTTCCGGACGTGCGTGGCGCGTGGTGCCACGAAGTCGGCGCCGGGCGCATGCTCATCGCCGTGGCGATCCAACAGCGATATCCCGGCCACGCCAAGCAGGTCTTGACGATGGCGACGAGCTGCTACACGGGGGTGCAAAGCGGCAAGATCGTGATCGTGGTCGATGAGGACGTGGACGTCTCGAATCTGGAGGAAGTGATGTGGGTCGCCTGCACGCGCATGGATCCGGAGCGCGACGTCGAGGTCTTGAGACGGTTTCCCGGCAGCCTGCTCGATCCGTCCCTTGAGCCGGAAAAGAAACACCATAACTCGCGCCTGCTGATCGACGCCACGCGGCCGTACGAGTGGCGCGAGAAATTCGCCGCCACGGTCGGCGTGAGCGAGGACGTCATGACGCGAGTGAAAAATAAGTGGGGCGCCCTGCTGAAATAGTTTCGGCTAAAAAAGGAGACCGGAGTGAGCCGCTACAATCAATTGGATCATTGGCAGCTCGGGCGGAGCTACGACGAAGTGGTACAGGGGTTGGGACGCCTGGAGGAGGAGATCAACCGCCGCCGCGCTCAAGACCGGCATCTCTTCAGACAGGAGGATTGGGTTTGGCGCGTGCCGCAGCAGACGATCGGTATGGCGCCCCAGACGGTGCCGCATCGCAACGCGCGCCTGATCGGCGCGGAGTTGGGATTCAACGTCCACAATTTCCACGCCTTCATCGTGGACATTCCGCCGGGCGGGAGCGAAGGCGCTTACCACATGCACGGCGAAGCGATGAAATTTTACCTTCAAGGGCGGGCCAAGGAAATCATCGCCGATACGGAGTACGAGGTCGAAGCGGGCGACGTGATGCTGGTGCCGGCTCACGCGTGGCACGGCACGCAGAACCCTTTTGCGGAGACCGTGCGCTTCCTGGCCGTCGCCCATACCGGAGCGGGCGCGCCGATCATGCGGCAACCGGTTTTTCGCATTCGAGAGGATTTGATGGAGAAAGGGTTTGAAAAATCCAAGACCGGCCTGGCCATGGCAAGGAAAGATTTCGCCTCGATGGAAGGATTCGAGATCGGCCGCGCGAGACATCATCTGCTTCAGGAATTGGGACAGCTCGAGGAGGAGATGGAGCGGCGGCGCGAGAAAAACCGGCATGTTATGCGGAAGAGCGAGCTGGAATGGGGCGATCTGGGCGCGGAAGCCGGCATGCCCTCGCGCGGCGCGCCCGCGCGCTACGCCAAGGCGATTTTCCCCGAGCTGGGCTTTCCGGCGCATAATTTTTTGGCCTTTTTTATGGAAGTCCCTCCGGGCGGCTCCACCGAGGCCTATCAAATCCGCGGCGAGGCGATGAAATTTTATCTCGCAGGAAAAGGGCGGGAGACTATAGGCGACCGCGAGTACGACGTGAAAAAAGGCGACGTGGTTTTTATTCCGGCCAACACCCGGCATGCCACGGAGAATCCTTCGCCCGAGCCGTTGCGCTTTTTTACCGCGCTCCAAGGCCGTGGCATGCCGGTCGCGGTCGCGCCAGTATCCAAGGGAAAGTGATTTGAAGGTTGATTGAGAAATATCTTCCATCCTGCATCTGCGGTTTTTTTCTTTTCTTTCTCTTCTTCGGCGTTGCCCGGGCGCAGCCTTCGAAGACCGGCTGGCAATCCGAATGGGATCAGGTTCTCGGCGCGGCGAGAAAAGAGGCGCGCGTCGTCGTCATGGGGCCGCCCGGCGCGGACGCGCGCCAGGTATTGACGGCCGCCTTTCAAAAATCTTTTCCCGGCATCGAGGTGGAGTACAACGGCGCCCCGGGTGCCAAGACCGCGCCGCGGATACTGGCGGAAAGAAGCGCCGGGCAATACTTGATCGACATCCACGTGGGCGGTACCACCACGATGCTCGAAAGCCTTCTCCCTTCGGGCGTTTTAGATCCGATTCGACCTGCGCTGATCTTGCCCGATGTCGTGGAACCGAACAAATGGTGGCAGGGGAAGCTCGACTTTTCCGATCGGGAAGGAAGATACAATCTGGTCTTCTCGACCAACGTCAAGACGCCGATCGCGGTCAATCCACAGAACGTCAAGAAAGAAACGCTCCGGTCTTACTGGGATCTCCTCGATCCCAAATGGCAGGGCAAGATCGTCATGCGAGATCCGACCGGGGCGGGTCCGGGTCTGGCGACGGCGACCTTTTGGTACGCCGATCCCCGGCTCGGCAAGGAGTTCATGCGCAAATTCTTCGCCGCGAGGCCGGTCCTCTCGCAGGACGACAGGCAAATGCTCGAATGGATCGCGCGCGGGCAGTATCTGATCGCCGTCGCGCCGAGCGAATTGCACGCCACGGGGCTCAAGGCGAAGGGCTTGTCGGTGGAGCTCGTGCGCGCCGAGCAGTTCAAGGAGTCGAGTTATTTGACCGCGGGATTCGGCAGCGTGGCGCTGATCAACCGCGCGCAACATCCCAACGCCGCCCGGGTCTATCTCAATTGGCTTCTCACCAAAGACGCGCAGACCGATTGGAGTAAATCGTCCGGCTATCTGAGCCGGCGCCTCGACGTAGCGCGCGATCATATCGAGCCCGCGCTCGCGCCGCAGGACGGAACCAGCTACCAAGCGAATTATAAGGAAGAGTACGTGCGGCTGCGCGAGGAGGTCACGACGTTTCTGGAGGGGATAGTAAAAAAATAGCTGCGGGCCGCGCGGGTCAAGAGGGCGATTTCGTTTTCAGCGCCGCGCGCCCGATTCCTTCCATCAACAGCCGAAAGGCGAGCACCGCTTCGCGCGCGGAATTCACGGCTTTTTCTTCCGACTCCGGCGTCGGGGTGTGATCGGCCAAAATCTTCAGCCCGGTCTCGACGTGCTTTTCGTCTTCTTCCATGTGAATGGTCCGGGACTTGAGCTGCTGATCGTTCAGCCCGAGATGTTTCCAGGCGCGCACGTCATTGATGATGACGACGCCCGATTGGGCGCGGACCGTCGGGTGATTGATGCATTCCAGGCCGGTGGTCGCGGCCAGCCCTTCGACCCACGAGGGATTCCGGCAGATATTTTCCAGCGCGTTGACCGCCA
>DASXRG010000276.1:0-40026 GCA_036506735.1 Binatia bacterium
GAGGGTGAGTTCGTAGCCGGGTCAAACTGCCCGTCTCCGTGTCCTTTAAAGAAGGAGACGTTTCTGTCGCCAAAATTGGCCACGACTAGATCCACGATCGAATCTGAGTCGAAATTCCCCGCGACGATGGAGATCGGCTGAGTGCCGGTGGTAATCGGGGCCGGATTTAGCGGTGGGAGTGGGGTGAGACCCGGATCGTCAAAGGTTCCATCGCCGTTGCCTAAAAGGATCGAGACAGTCTTACTGAGAAAATTGACTACGGCGAGATCCGGGATGCTGTCAGTGTTCGAATTCAAATTGGCGACGACCAGCGAAACCGGATCGCGGCCCACCGGGTAAAGTTGATGCGTTGGGAAAGTACCGGTTCCCGAATTCAGTAGAATTGACACGCTGTCGGAAGTCGAGCTGGTAGCGTCGCGGATTGTCACGGCCAAGTCTAGATCGCCGTCGCCGTCTAAATCTGCGACGGCAACGAATAGCGGTCCAATGGGCTTCGTGGGGTTGCTATCTGCAACGGCGAAGGTCTGAGCTGTTTGGAATGTTCCATCGCCGTTGCCCCGCAGGATCGAGATATCGCCGTCCTCGGCTTTTTTCTTGAGGTCGGGATTCCCGAAGTTCGCCACCACGAGGTCGAGATTGCCGTCGTTGTTGAAATCTCCAACGGCGATAGCGACTGGACGAACGCCGACGTCGAAGGTGGGCGGGGTGCACAGAGGCGGATTGCAGAAGGTGCCGTCGCCGACACCTGAAGAGCCATTACCTAAAAGGATAGAAACCGTGCCATGTTGACTCTTCTTAGGAGCGTTGAAGAGGTTGACTACCGCGAGGTCCATGATCCCGTCGTTGTTGAAGTCTCCGACCGCCACTGCGTCCGGATTAATTCCGGCTTTATAGGAGGCTATAGGCTTGGCAAACGTAGCGGGAGCAGGCTGGGCAAAGGCGACGAAGGCAAGAAGGAGGACTGAACCGGCGGTGAAAGAAAAAGTTGCGATGGTACGATGCAACAGGATTTTCATTTTTAATCCCCTTAAAACCGAAAAGCGGGGCCGAACGGCCGCTCAAGGTTCTCGGCGCTGAATTTACCGCGACTCTATACGAAAGCGGAATTTTGTTCAATCACCTGGATAAATTTCGTCTTTATCCCGGGAACGCGGACAGTATGTGGCCCGTCTTGAATTGAATTTGCCGACCCGTGAGTGTATCGTGGAGAACCAAAGCCGATGATCCAAACGCTCTTTCAAGAACTCGGCGGCGAGGCGAGGCTGCGCGAGATTATCGACGCGTTCATCGATCGCGTTTTCGCGGACCGAATGATCGGGTTTTTCTTTCGCAACGCCGACAGAAAACGAATCAAGGAGCTGGAGTATCAAATGATCGGCCAATTTCTCGGCGCCGAGATCGAGTATCGCGGCCGGCCGCTGGACCAGGCGCACGCAAAGCACCGCATCATGGGCGGCCAGTTTGCGCGGCGGCAGCAGATTTTGCAGGAGACCTTGGAGGATTTTCACGCGCCGCAGGCCGTGCGCGACGCGTGGATCGAGCACAACGAGAGTCTCCGGCCTCTCATCACGGCGGATTCGGGCTCCGATTGCGATCCTCTCCAGGCGCAGAAAAGGTCCGAGGCGTTTCTCAAGGGCACGTGAAACGCAGCGTCCGACTTATGATGAGACTGCCGCGGTGAAGCTCCGAGACCTGTATGCCCGGTCGGGTCTGACCCTTTCGATCGAGTTTTTCCCTCCCAAAACCGAGAAGGGCGACGAAAGTCTTTTCGCGGAGATCGGCGCGCTTAAAACACTCGGTCCCGCGTTTTGTTCGGTGACGTACGGCGCGGGCGGCAGCACGCGGGCAAGAACCGTCGATCTCGTGGATCGAATCCACCGCGAATGCGGCCTCGAGGTGATGTGCCATTTGACCGTCGTCGGCCAATCGAAGCAGGAAGTTCGCTCGGTGCTGGCAAGGATAAAGGAAAAAGGAATAGAGAACATCATTGCTCTCAGCGGCGACCCGCCCCAGGGAATCGCCGACTGGACGCCGCACCCGGACGGCTTTCGCCATTCCATCGAGTTGGTGCGGGAGGCGGTGTCGCACCGCTGGTTCTCGATCGCCGTCGCCGGATTTCCGGAGGTGCACCCGCGCGCCGAGAGCCGGGAGCTGGATCTCAAGTATTTGAAGGAGAAGGTGGACGCCGGCGCCGACGTGGTCATCACCCAGCTTTTTTTTGACAACGATGTCTACTACAGGTACGTCGAAGATCTGAGAAAAATCGGCGTGAAGGTGCCGGTAGTGCCGGGAGTGCTGCCGGTGCTTTCCGCTCCGCAGTTGCGCCGCTTCACGGCGTTGTGCGGCGCGAAGATCCCGGCCAAGCTCGAGCGGCAACTGGCGCAGGTGGAAAACGACGAAGAAGGGGCGGTGAAGCTCGGCATCGATTACGCCACCGAGCAATGCGCGGGCCTGCTCGCCTTCGGGGCGCCGGGAATTCATTTCTATTCTTTGAACAAGTCGCGCTCGGTGAAGGCTATCTTCAATAATCTGAATCTTTGACCGGCCGTTGACAACGCCCATAGGTCGTCGGGCCCGCCCGCGAGTCTCTCTCCGGGCCGATGCGATACGGCCGTGCAACGCGGCACGAGAGTTCTAAGGGCAATTCCGAAGTACGCTTTATCCGGTTCGTCTCACGCATCGACCCTCCGAGAAACTCACGGGCGGGCGACTGCGTCAATTGAATTCGGGAATACGCGATAGTAAGGTAAGAGAATATTTTTGCCGTGATGCGGCGCGGGAAGAATCGTGGAAGAAACATCGGACCAAATGGAAGTGCGGCGGCAGAAGCTCAAAAAGCTCCAGGAGTTGGGCCATGCGCCTTACCCCAACGACTTCAAGCCCGCTCATTTGACGTCCGAGGTCCTCAAACAATACGGCGACGCGCCGGACGATCAACTCGCCGCGCTTGAGAACGAATTCTCGCTCGCCGGCCGGATCATGGGCATCCGCTCTTTCGGCAAGGCGTCTTTCTTTCATCTTCAGGACCGCAGGGGAAGGCTGCAGGTTTACGTGCGGCGCGATCGCGTCGGCGAGGAAGGCTATCGGCTTTTCGAGCAGTTCGACGCCGGCGACATTGTGGCGGTGTGGGGGCGTCTGTTTCGCACCAAGACCAAAGAGCTGACGATCGAGGCGAAAGGGTTGCGGCTGTTGTCGAAGTGTTTGCGGCCGCTGCCGGAAAAATGGCACGGCCTGGCGGACGTGGAGGCGCGCTATCGCCAGCGCTACGTCGACCTGATGGTCAACCGGGAAGTCAAAGAGCTGTTCCAAAAACGCTCTCAGATCATCCGGATCATTCGGAAATTTTTCGAGGAGCGAGATTTTCTCGAAGTCGAAACGCCCATGATGCAATCGATTCCCGGCGGCGCCGCGGCGCGGCCGTTCGTTACCCATCACAACGCGCTGAATTTGGATCTCTATCTCAGGGTGGCGCCGGAGCTCTTCCTCAAGCGTCTCCTCGTCGGCGGCATGGAGCGGGTGTTCGAGTTGAACCGAAATTTTCGCAACGAAGGCATCTCGGTGCGCCATAATCCGGAATTCACCATGCTGGAGTTCTATCAAGCTTATGCGACCTACGATGTCCTCATGGAGCTCACGGAAGATCTGTTCGCGACGATCGCCAAAGAAGCCGCCGGTTCGCTCAAGTTGAGCTACGGCGATCAGGAGATCGATCTGAAAACGCCGTGGCGGCGCCTGTCGCTCGCCGATTCGATCGTGGAATACGGCGGAGCGGAGCGGAAAGATTTGGCCGACCTCGACAGCTTGCGCGGATTCGCGAAGAAAAAGGATTTGCGGCTGGAGCCCGGTCTGCCCTACGGCAAGCTCCTGGTCGAAGTGTTCGAGAAGCTGGTCGAGCCGCTGCTCATCCAGCCGACTTTCATCACGGGTTACCCGCTCGAAGTTTCTCCTCTAGCGCGCAAGAACGATGCGAATCCCGCCTTCGTCGATCGTTTCGAGCTTTACATCGGCGGCCGCGAGCTGGCGAACGCATTTTCCGAGTTGAACGATCCGAACGATCAACGCGAGCGCTTCGAAAACCAGGCGGCGGCGCGCAAAGCGGGGGATGAAGAGGCCCACGCTTTCGATGAGGATTACGTCCGCGCGCTCGAATACGGGATGCCGCCGGCGGCGGGAGAGGGAATCGGCATCGATCGGCTGGTGATGCTGTTTACCGCCTCCGCTTCGATCCGCGACGTGATTCTGTTCCCGTTGCTTCGTCCTGAACGCTGAATGTGGTTTAATGTTGAATCATCATTCGGCGACCCATCGCCTATTCACTAACGAGCAGTAAGGAAACCATGAGATACGAACTTTTTATGGGCCTGCGCTACCTGCGCGGCCGCCGGCGCGAAACTTTTATCTCGCTGATCACGGTTATTTCAATCCTGGGCGTGATGATCGGCGTGATGACCTTGGTCGTCGTGATGGCGGTGATGACCGGCTTTGAAGAGACCCTGCGCGACCGGCTGCTCGGCATCAACGCGCACGTGGCGGTGGTGAAGCCGCTCGATCGTTTGACGGGATACGAAGCGCTCATCGGCAAGGTCATGCAGGAGCCGGGAGTTGTGGCGGCGGCGCCGTCGATCTTCGGCCAGGTCATGGTTACTTCCGGGAGTCAGGTCACCGGAGTCGTCGTGCGCGGGCTCGATCCGGATCGCGCCAACCGCGTGACCGATATTGCCAATTACGTCAAAGGCGGAAAGCTCGAGGATCTTAAAGCGCCGCGCCCGGTTAAGACCGAAGACCGGTCCGTCACGCTTCCCCCCGTCATCATCGGCAAGCGGTTGGCGAATCAGCTAGGAGTCAAGGTGGGCGAGCCGATTCAGGTGGTTTCGCCCTTGGGCCAACCGACCGTGATGGGCATGATCCCGAAGGTGCGCCGGTTTGTCGTCGTCGGGCTGTTCGATTCCGGCATGCACGAGTATGACTCGGCGTTGATTTTCATGAACCTGACCGATGCGCAGCAATTCTTCGAGCTGGGCGACGCGGTGACCAGCATCGATTTGCGCGTGCAGAACGTTTATCAGTCCGAAGAGCTGGCCAAAAAACTCGGTGACCGGCTTGGATACCCGTATCGCGCGGAGGACTGGTCGCAGCGCTGGCCGAATCTCTTTTCCGCTCTCCGGCTGGAAAAGACCGTTTATTTTCTCGTCCTGCTGCTGATGATCCTGGTCGGCGCCTTCAACATCATCTCCACGCTCATCATGGTAGTGATGGAAAAGCGCAGGGACATCGCGATTCTGCAGTCCATGGGCGCCAAGCGGCGCAGCGTGCGCAATATTTTCTTGATCAAGGGTTGCGTGATCGGCGCCCTGGGCACCTCGCTCGGCGTCGGGTTGGGCTACGCGATCTGTCTGCTGATCGAGCGCTATCATTTCATCACGCTCCCTATCGACGTTTTTCTCATCTCGACGGTCCCGGTGCGCATCTATCTCGGCAACTTCATCCTGGTGGCGGCCGCGTCCTTCCTGATCTGTCTGCTGGCCAGCATTTATCCGGCGCGGCAGGCGGCGAAATTGGATCCCGTCGAGATCATTCGCTATGAGTAATCTTCTGCAGGTGCGCGACCTGCACAAGTCCTTCGTCGATACGGAAGTCGAGATCCAGGTTCTGCGCGGCCTCGATCTCGATCTGGCGGCGGGCGAGCGGATCGCCATCGTCGGCGAGTCCGGCGTCGGCAAGAGCACCTTGCTGCATATCCTCGGCACGCTCGACCGGCCGAGCCGCGGGCAGATCCTCTATCGCGGCAAAGACGTATCCACCTTTGACGACGATGCTCTATCGGAGTTCCGCAACCGCGACGTGGGCTTCGTTTTTCAGTTCCACTATCTCCTGCCGGACTTCAACGCCATGGAGAACGTCATGCTCCCCGCCTTGATTCAGGGATGGGAGCCGGAAAAGGCGCGCGCGGCGGCGCTCAGGCTTTTGGAAAAGGTCGGACTCAAAGAGCGCGTCGATCACCGCCCGGGAAAGCTGTCGGGCGGCGAGCAGCAGCGAGTCGCCGTGTCCCGCTCGGTGATCCTCGAGCCGCAGCTCATCCTGGCGGACGAACCGACGGGCGATCTGGACGCGCGCACAGGGGCGGAGATTCAGGACCTCCTTTTCCGCCTCAATGAGGAAGCCGGAATAGCTCTGGTCGTCGCCACCCACAATCGGGGCTTCGCGGAGAAGATCGGGCGGCAAATGGAGCTCCGGGAGGGGCGCCTTTTCCCGGTATAAAAGATTCATATATTTAGCTTTACAAAAGTTGGCGGATTTGTTAGAAAAAGGCGGTCTTGGCGAAGCTCTCCTGGAAGGAGACCCAGCCGATGAGTTTGATTGTGCGTAGTCATAAGCTGCCTATCTCCATCGCACTCGCTTTTTCCGCGCTGCTGTTTTTCTTTTCCGCCGTTCACGCCCAAGATGCCGTCAAGCTCAAAGAGGTCAAGATCGAGGGAAATTTGCGCGTCGAGGAGGAGGGCATTCGACTTCATCTGCAAGCGCACGCAGGAGATACGTTCGACTCGGCCGTCGTCGAGAAGGACGTGAAATCGATCTATCGGATGGGGTTCTTTGACGACGTGCAAGCCGAACTTTCTCAGGAAGCCGTTCTCACCTACGCGGTCAAAGAGAAGCCGTACATTAAGGAAATAAAAATTCAGGGCAATTCCCAAATCTCCAAGGAAAAAGTCGAGACCGCCTTTGGAGTCGCGGCCCGCACCATTCTGGACCGGGACAAGGTCACAGAAGGGGTTGAAAAGGTAAAAAAACTCTACGGCGATCAGGGATACATCAACGCCCGCGTCGATTACACCGTTTCCACCGCCGAAAATAACCAGGCGATCGTTTTTGTCGACATCGAGGAAGGGACCCGGCTTTTGGTCAAGCGAATTTCCTTCCAGGGAAATCGGGCATTCTCGGAAAGCGAGCTCAGGGGGCTGATGGGCACCAGGGAAGAATGGTTCCTGTCATTCATCACCAACCGTGGCGTCCTGGACCAGGACTCGCTCACCAACGATCTCGCCATTCTCGCTTCCCATTATTACGATCACGGCTACATCAATCACAAGATTTCCGAGCCCGTCGTCGTGCGTACCAAGCAAGGGATCGAGATCGTGATCCGGATCGATGAGGGCGAGCAATACCGGGTCGGCAAGGTGGAGATCGGCGGCGACATGGTGGACGACCCCAAAGTCCTGCTCAAAAAAATGCAGCTTACCCAGGGTCAGATCTTTCGCGGCAGCCGGCTGCGGGAGGACATTTCGAACCTTTCGGACATCTACGCCGATAAAGGTTACGCCTTCGCTCAGGTCGAGCCGGTCACGAAAGTCAACCCGAAGGAGAAAAACGTCGATATCGCTCTGGTCATTACCCAAGGGCCGCCGGTTTACTTCAATCGCGTCCTGGTTTCGGGCAACAACAAGACGCGCGACAAGGTGGTTCGGCGCGCGGTTGTGCCCGCCGAGCAGGAACTTTATTCCTCCAACAAGGTCAAGCAAAGCAAGAACGCGCTGCAGCGTACCGGGTATTTCGAAAACGTCGACCTGTCCACGAAGAAGACCGACCAGAGCGACGCGGTGGACCTGTTGGTCGATGTCAAGGAAGGTCCGACCGGAGCGTTCAGCGTGGGCGCCGGGTATAGCAGCGGAGACGCGTTCGTCTTTAACGCCGGCCTTTCGGAAAAGAATCTGTTCGGCCGCGGCCAGGCGGTGAACCTGCAGGCGGACTTGGGAACCAGGCGGCAGGATTTCGTCGCCGGCTTCACGGAGCCTTATCTCTTCGACACACCGCTGAGCCTGGGCTTCGACGCCTTTAATAGCCAGCGCTCGTACACCGACTTTTCGATCCGCCGGACCGGTTTCGACATCAATTCGACCTATCCGCTGAATCGGGTCGATATCGGTTTCCTCGGCCTCAGGGGAAGCAAGGTCGTCGATCCGGGGCAAGGCCTTACTTACGACCAGCCGACTTCCTTTCTGGACTATATGAAGGCGGGGTTGGGCTACGAGTTGTTGCGCGGGAAGCTCGGCAACTTTGATACGGGCGGCAAGCTGATTGACGACGGGCAGGTGACCATAGGTGGAAAAACATTCACGGCTCACGACCCCTTTGCCGACTCCAAGGCGCCCGCCTGGACCAGCAGCCTCGGCCCGAATCTGACGTTCGACAGCAGAGATCACTTTTTCCATCCGACTGAAGGGATAAGCGGCAACGGGGGATTCAAATTCGCCGGGCTGGGAGGCGACAACCGGTATATCAAGAGCGACCTGAGCGGAAGGTACTATTATCCTCTGTTGAAAGATCCGGCCTGGGGTAACTATATATTGGCCGTCGGCGGCACCGTCGGTTATGGAATCGGCCTCGGCGGCGCGAGCGGCAGCGATCTGCCGCTTTTCGATCGCTACTTCACCGGCGGCATCAACTCCGTGCGCGGTTATACGGACCGCACCCTGGCGCCGCGCGAGAAGGAGGTGATCTGCAAAAGAATCAAAAACACCGATCTCAATACCGGCGACGGTTGTCATCCGGGTTTCAATCCCCGCGTCAATACGGTCCTAGTCGGCGGCAACAAGCAGGCGATCGGCAACGTCGAAACGACCTTCCCGGTGATGGAGCAATACGGTCTCCGCGGCGTAGCCTTCTTCGACATGGGCAACGCCTTCGACACCTTCCGATTCAGCGAGCTGCGCAGGTCGGTCGGCGTGGGCGCCCGCTGGCTTTCTCCGTTCGGCCCCCTGCGTGTAGAGTTCGGCTTCCCGCTAAATAAACAGAAGGGTGACGACACCTCGGTCATAGGTTTTGCGCTGGGTAGTCAGCCTTAATCAAACTGTCCGCAATTTTCTCTCTATCCGGAGGTATAAGTGCACAAGGTTTTAGCCGTAGTTTTTTTTCTTGTGGCCGCCGCGCCCGCATGGGGGCAACAGGTCAAGATCGGCTTGGTCGATCTTCCGCGGGCGGTCCTCGAGTCTCAGCAAGGAAAATTGGCCAAGGACAAACTCCAAGCTCAAGTAAAAAAAGCGGAAGCGGACATGATCCGGGAGCGGCAGGAAATCGAGAAGGCGAAAGCCGATTTCGATAAAAAGGCGCCCCTTCTCAAAGACGACGATCGCAGGAAAATGGAAGGCGAACTGCAAAAAAGAATCGTCAATTATCAGCGCGGCGCGCAGGACTTGCAGAATGATTTAGGCCAGAAACAGCGCGACGCGGAAGCCGCTATTCTCAAGGACCTGGAAGGAGTCGTCACGGAAATCGGCAAAAACGAAAAATTCACCTTTATCTTAGAGCGGTCGCAGCTTCTGTACAGCGATCAGGCCATCGATATAACCGCCAAAGTTATCGAGCTTTACAACAGCCGTACCGCGGGTGCCGCCAAAGCCGCCAAGGGCAAGTGACCACGGTTCGAAAAACCCTTTCAGAACTGGCCCATCTCGTTAGCGGAAAAGTGATAGGTGACGGGGACGCTGAAATATGGAGGGCGGCGTCGATCGAGGAGGCCGGTCCCGGAGACATCACCTTTCTGGCGCATCCGCGATATCGCGCGCACCTGAAAAACTGCAAGGCCACCGCCGTCATTGTCGGCGACCGGCTCGCGGTCGACCTGCCGGGGAAATCGGGCCCGCGACTGCTCCAGGTCGCTCAGCCCTATCTCGCCTTCGCCAAAGTCCTCAATCTCTTCGCGCCGCCGCCCAGTTATGACGGGGGAATCAGCCCGCTTGCGGTCATCCATCCCACCGCGATTCTCGCCGATGGGGTTACGGTCTTCCCGTTCGTTTACCTGGGGATGGGCGTCAAGGTGGGAAAAAATACGGTGTTGTTTCCGGGCGTCTTTCTGGGCGACAACGTGGTGGTGGGCGAAGACTGCGTGCTTCATCCTCATGTCATCGTGCGCGAGGGATGCCGGCTGGGGAACCGGGTCATTCTTCATGCCGGCGTCGTTATCGGCGCCGATGGATTCGGCTATGCCGGCGAAGGAGCCGGCCGCATCAAAATCCCGCAAATCGGCATCGCCGAGATCGGGGACGACGTGGAGATCGGAGCGAACAGCACCGTCGATCGCGCGACTCTCGGACGCACTTCCGTCGGCCGCGGCACGAAGATAGACAATCTCGTGCAAATCGGCCACAACGTAGTTGTCGGAGAGCACACGATCATCGCCGCTCAGGTCGGCATTGCGGGAAGCACGCGGATCGGCAACGGCGTGATCCTCGCCGGCCAGGCGGGCGTCGTGAATCACATCGAAATAGGCGATGGCGCCAGGATCGGCCCGAAATCGGGAATCGCCCGTACGGTGCCGCCCAAGGCGATGCTGTCGGGCGCGCTGGAGGCCGGCCCGCACGAGGAATGGATCAAGGTCATGGCTCTCGTTCCCCGGCTTCCGGAATTGTGGAGCACGGTGCGGGAGATGAAACGGAAGCTCGCGGCGCCGGCGCGCAAAGGCAAAAAGGGAGTCAAGGGTCATGCTCGACGTCAGAGAAATCTTTAAGCGGATTCCTCACCGCTACCCGTTTCTTCTGGTGGACCGCATCGTCGAGGTCGACGGCGATCAGAGAATCGTCGGCATCAAGAACGTCACGGCGAACGAAGGTTTCTTTCAGGGCCACTTTCCCAATCACCCGGTGATGCCGGGCGTGTTGATCTGCGAAGCCATGGCGCAGGTGGCCGCGATCCTCGCGTACATTTCCCGCGGCGGCGGCGACGGACAGAATATTTTCGTTTTGACCGGCCTCGATAAAGTGAAATTCAAGCGTCCGGTCGAGCCCGGCGACCAGCTCCGGCTGGAATTGATGTGTTTGAAGCGCCGCGGCTCCTTCTGGAAGATGAAAGGCACGGCTACGGTGGACGGAAAAACGGCGGCCCAAGCGGAAATCTCTGCGATGGAGGTCCCCGTGGATTGAATCCGGGCGGGGACGGACGCAGAATGACCAAGATCCATGAAACAGCTCTGGTCGATCCTCGCGCGGAACTGGAAGCGGACGTTGAAGTGGGTCCGTACAGCGTCATCGGTCCCGGAGTGAGAATCGGCAAAGGAACCCGCGTTAAATCGCACGCGGTGATCGAGGGCAACACTCGCATCGGTGAAGGCAACCTGATTTTTCAATTTGCCACGGTCGGCTCCGTGCCGCAGGATCTAAAATATCGCGGCGAGGACAGCGAGCTCATCATCGGCGATCACAACACGATTCGGGAATTCGTTTCGCTCAATCCCGGCACCACCGGCGGCGGGATGGTGACCCGGGTCGGGAGTCATAACCTGCTGATGATGCATTGTCACATCGCGCACGACTGTATCTTGGGCGACCACAACATCATCGCCAACGGGGCGACGCTCGGCGGCCACGTGGTGATCGAGGATTACGTCATCGCGGGCGGACTGGTGGGCATCCATCAGTTCGTCAAGGTGGGCACCAGCGCGCTTTTGGGCGCCGGATCGATGGTCTCCAAAGACGTCCCTCCTTATTGTAACGCGACCGGCGATCGCGCCAGGCTCAAAGGTTTGAACCTCGAGGGCCTGAGACGCCGAGGGTTCACCAAAGATCAGATCCGGGCGATAAGAAAAGCTTATCGGATTTTATTTCTATCCGGACTGACGACGAAGGCGGCGCTCAAAAAGGCGAGAAAAGAATTTTCCGACTCCGCCGAGGTCGAGCGGATGGCCGTTTTCGTCGAGAACTCCAAACGGGGAATATGCCGGTGAAAAAACCGGCGTTTAAGTCGTTCAAATTGTTCAAATCGTTCTACCGATTGAACGGCTTGAACGTTTTGAACTTTTAAGAGCATGCGCAAGCTGGGCTTGATCGCGGGCAACGGAAAATTTCCGCTGATTTTCGCCGCGCAGGCGAAGCGTGAAGGAGTTTCGCTCGTGACGGTGGCCCATAAGGGAGAAACGCTGGAAGAGATCGAGAAGGTGACCGACGGCGTGACCTGGGTATACGTGGGCGAATTGGGAAAGATCATCCGCACCTTTCACGAGGCCGGAGTCAACGAGGCGGTGATGGCGGGCGGCATCAAGAAAGTAAAGCTTTTTTCCAATTTCCGGCCCGACTTGAGAGGCGCGGCTTTTCTGGCTCGGGTGCGCAGCCGGGAAGACGACAAGTTGCTGCGCGGCGTGGCCGAAGAGTTGGAAAAAGACGGGATACGGGTCGTGGAGTCGACGATATTTCTCTCTGAGATCATTCCCGCCGAGGGAGTGCTCACGCGCCGGTCGCCCAGCACGGAGCAATGGCAGGATATCCGCCTCGGATTTAAGATCGCCAAAGAAGTGGGGCGACTCGGAATCGGACAGTGCGTGGTGGTCAAGCATGGCGTGGTCTTGGCCGTGGAAGCCGCCGAAGGGACGGACGCGGCCATACGCCGTGGCGGCGAGCTTGGCAAGGATGGCTTCGTTGCGGTCAAAGTCAGCAAGCCGCAGCAGGACCTGCGCTTCGACGTGCCGGCGGTCGGACCCGATACGATACGGACGCTCGCCGAGTTGAAGGGCGCCGCGCTGGCCGTCGAGGCGGGCAAGACTATCCTGTTGGAGAGAGACCAGTTGATCGTCGCTGCGGAACGCGCCGGCATCGCCGTCGTCGCGATAAGCGAGAAGCTGCTGGAAGAGAAAGTCAAACGGCAAAAGTAAAAAGGCAAAAACCTCATTGAACGGCAGTGATGCAAGAATTCCCGTCGGCGTGATCGGCGTCGGGTACGCCGGGAAATATCACGCGGAAAAATATTCGCTCTCGCCCAAGGCGCAGCTCGTCGGCGTCGTGGACATCGAGCCAAGCCGTGCCGAAGAGGTCGGTGCGCAGTTCGGGGTGGCGTCGTTCACGGACTACCGCGAGCTTTTCCCCCGGGTCCGCTGCGTCAGCATCGCGGTGCCGACGCGGCTGCACAGCCAAGTCGCGCATGATTGTCTCGCCGCAGGCATCGATGTCCTGGTGGAAAAACCGATGACCGCCACCCTGGAAGAAGGGCGGGGTCTCGTGGCTCTGGCGCGCGAGAAAGGGCTCATGCTTCAGGTGGGACACTTGGAGAGATTCAATCCGGCCATCCGCGCCCTGGAGGCGGTGATCAAAGAACCCAAGTTCGTCGAGTGCCATCGGCTGGCGCCGTTCGTCGAGCGCGGCACCGACGTGGACGTCGTTTTGGACCTGATGATCCATGATATCGACGTGATCGCCAGCCTGGTGCGGGCACCGGTGGAGCGGGTGGAAGCGATCGGAGTCCCGGTGCTGACGGAAAAGCCGGACATCGCGAACGCGCGCATTACCTTTGCCAACGGCTGTATCGCCAACGTGACTTCGAGCCGCGTTTCCATCAAGCGCGAGAGAAAGATCCGTTTCTTTCAGCCGGACGCTTACATCTCGATCGACTACGATCAGAAGCGCGCGCAGATTTATCGCCGGCCGCAAAAAGGCGCTTCCTGGATGGATATCCGGGGGGAGACGGTCGAGATCCGCGAAGGCGACGCCATGGCGGACGAGATCGACTCGTTCCTCGATTCCGTGGCGAGCCGGGTCGAACCGCTCGTCAGCGGCGCGGAAGGGCTGAGAGCTCTCGAAATAGCGTCGATGATCAGTGAAAAGTTGGGAGATGAGAGACAGTGACAGAGACGCAATTCAACCGCAACCGGGCGGCCGCTGGCTCTGTCTAGGGCGGTCGCGCAAGGTGGCGGCGGGGAAACGCATCCTGCTGGTGGTGGGCGAAGCCTCGGGAGATCTTCACGGCGCTCATCTGGCCCGGGCGCTGCGGGCTAAGGACCCGACGGTGGAGATCGCAGCGGTTGCGGGCGAGGGGCTCAAACGCGAGGGCGTCACGGTGATCTACGACGTTGCGCGCATCGCCGGCATGGGAGTGACGGAGTTGGCGGGCAATCTGGCGAACCTGCGCCGGGCGTACGCGCTGCTCAAGAGCGCCTTGCGCGAAAAACCAAGCCTGCTTATTTTAATCGACTTTCCGGAGTTCAATATGCGCCTTGCGCGCGCGGCGAAAAAACTGCAGGTGCCCGTGCTTTACTATATCAGTCCCCAGGTGTGGGCGTGGCGGAAATACCGGATTCGGAAAATCGCGCGCTGCGTAGACCGGATGGCCGTGGTTCTTCCCTTCGAGGCGCCGCTGTACCGGGACGCCGGCGTAAAGGTCGAATTCGTCGGCCACCCGCTGCTGGACGTCGCGCGCGCCACCCGCTCGCGCGAAGAAACGCTGGCGCGTCTCGGTCTGGACCCGTCCAGGCGCACCATTGCGCTGCTGCCGGGCAGCCGGCGCCGTGAAGTCGATTATCACCTCCCGGTCATGCTGCAAGCGGCGGAGGTCTTGAGCCGGGAGCTGGAGCTGCAGTTTGTTTTAATCCGGGCCAGCACGGTCGATCCCGACGTGGTGCGGCAAAACGTTTCACGGGCTTCCGTCCCAGTCACGGTCAGCGCCGGGGACACCTACAATGCGCTCCAGGCTTGCGATCTCGCCTGGACGGCGTCGGGGACGGCGACGCTCGAAACGGCTTTGATGCTGCGTCCGATGATCATCGTCTACACCCTGGCGCCGGTGACCTACGTTCTCTCTCGTTTCCTCGTCAAGGTGGATCATATCGGCCTGCCGAACATCATCGCCGGAGAAAGGGTGGTGCCGGAATTGGTCCAACGGGAAATGACGGCCGAAAGAATCGCGGCAGAAAGCAAGGCGATTCTCGGCGACCGCGAGCTGCGCGAACGCATGGCCGCGAAGCTGACCGAAATCAGAGCGCGCCTCGGCGCGCCGGGCGCCGCCGCGCGCGTGGCGGATATCGCGCTCGCGATGATGAATTAGAGGGAGGAGACAACCGTGAACGCTTATCGACGCTTGCTGCAATATCTTAGACCGTACATCTGGCCCTATTTTACCGTGGCGATGATTTGCATGGCGGCCTACAGCGCGACCACCGGCGCGGTGCCGTTCCTCCTCAAAAAGGTCATCGACGACATTTTTACCAACAAAGATCAGGCGGCGCTGGCGCGACTGCCTTGGGCCGTCGTCGCTCTCTTTACCTTCCGCAGTCTCGTCAACTTCGGCCAGGGCTATCTCAGCGACTACGTGGGGCTGCGCATTCTCAATGATATTCGCAACTCCATGAACCGACACTTGCAGTCTCTCTCTTTGTCTTTTTTCCATCGCAACCCGACGGGCACGTTGATCTCGCGCATCACGAACGACGTCAGCCTCGTGCGCTCGGCGCTGACCGATTCGGTCGCCTCCCTCATGCGCGACTCGATGTCCCTGGTGGCGCTGGTCACGGCGGCATTCTACATGGACTGGGTTCTGGCGAGCATAGCCTTCGTCGTCTTTCCGGCCTCGGTCTATCCGATGACGCGGATGAGCAAAAGGATCAAGCGCTTTACCAAACGCGGCCAGGTCGCCAAGGGAAATCTCACCAACCTCTTGCAGGAAAGCATCCAGGGAAACCGGATCGTGAAGGCGTTCGGCATGGAGGAATACGAGGTCCAGCGCTTCAAAGCGGAAAACCGGAGGATATTCAAACAGGGTATCAGATCGAGCCGCACACAGGGACTGGTGAGTCCGGCCATGGAAATGCTCGCCTCGTTCGCCATCGCCGCAGTGGTTTGGTATGGCGGCTCGAGCGTCATTTCGGACGAGCGCACCCAGGGCGACTTCATGGCTTTCATGGCGGCGATGTTTCTCTTGTATCAACCGTTCAGGGCGCTGACCAAGACCTATGCGGTCATTCAGCAGGGAATCGTCGGGGCCGAGCGCATCTTCGAGATCCTGGAC
The DNA here is from genome assembly GCA_036506735.1 of Binatia bacterium. GTDB lineage: Bacteria > Desulfobacterota > Binatia > UBA9968 > UBA9968 > JAJPJQ01. The sequence goes on from DASXRG010000276.1 coordinate 15,757, forward strand.
TCGGAGCCGGAAATCAAAAACCGGCCCGACGCCGTGGCGGCGCCGAAGTTTTCACGCGCCCTCGAGTTCTACGACGTCAGCTTCGGCTACGCGCGCAAGCTGGTCCTGAAAAACATTCGCATGAAGATTCACGCCGGCGAGATGGTCGCCTTGGTCGGCGTGAGCGGCGTGGGCAAGACCACGCTGGCGGATCTGGTGCCGCGGTTCTACGACGTCACGTCGGGCACGATCACGATCGACGGCAGGGACATCCGGGAGATCACGCTCGAGTCGCTGCGCGCTCAGATCGGCATCGTCGCCCAGCATACGTTTCTCTTCAACGACACGGTGCGGAACAACATCGCCTATGGGGATCCGTCCAAGAGCATGGATCACATTATCGCCGCCGCCCAGGCGGCGCACGCGGAGGAATTCATCCGCGCCATGCCGCAAGGCTACGATACGATCATCGGCGAGCTGGGACTCAAGCTTTCCGGCGGCCAACGCCAGAGGCTGGCGATCGCGCGCGCGCTGCTCAAGGACGCGCCGATCCTGATCCTGGATGAGGCGACATCTTCGCTGGACGCGGAGTCCGAGCGGCTGGTGCAGGAAGCCCTGGAGAACCTGATCGTGCAGCGGACGACGCTGGTCATTGCGCACCGTCTGTCGACGATTCGCAAGGCGACCCGCATCGTGGTGCTGGTCGATGGGATGATCGCCGAAGAAGGGACGCACGACGAGCTGCTGGCGCGAAAGTCCGAGTACAGCCGGCTCTACACCCTGCAGTTGCTCGAGGAGGAAGGGCCGGGAGGCAAAATCTTACACTGACCGTTCATGCTCTATTGGATTTACAACGTCGAGGCGACTCTGGGACTGCTCCTCGGTTTTGCGCTGCTTCCTTTGTGGCTGGTGCTGGGAAAAAGATACCGCGAAGGATTTTTCCAGCGGCTCGGCTTCTATCCGCGCGCGCTGCGCGCATCGATACGGGGCGCCCGGCCGATTTGGCTCCACGCCGCCTCCGTAGGCGAGGTCCTCGCCGCGCGGGCGCTTGCGGACGCGCTCAAGTCCAAATTCCCCGAGCGCAAGATCGTCCTCTCCACTTTTACCTCCACCGGCAGAGACGTGGCGCGGCGCAGCGTCGCCGCGGACCTCTTCGTGTTTTTGCCGCTCGATCACCCCTGGATCGTCGGCCGCGCGCTGGCGGTCTTCGATCCGTGCATTTTAATCGTCCTGGAGACCGAGCTATGGCCCAATCTTCTGCGCCTGTCCTATAAACGCGGCATTCCGACTCTGTTATTGAGCGGCAGGCTTTCGCCGCGCTCGTTCCGCCGTTATTTCTTTTTCCGGCGGTTTTTTTCTCCCGTGATCCGCCAGCTCACGGCGCTCGGCATGCAAAGCCCCGAGGATGCTGAGCGGGTCGTTCGCCTGGGGGCGGACCCGAGGCGAATTCAGATTACCGGCAACCTCAAGCGCGCGGCGATGTTCGACGATGAAAATAGAGCGAACGGCAGGCCGCGAATCGATTTATTGCTCAACGGCAAGGAGAGGCGGCGTGTCCTCGTCGCCGGAAGCACGCACCGGGGCGAGGAAGAGATTCTCATGGAGGCGTTCCAACGGTTGCGGCCGAGCTTTCCGGATCTGGTTTTGGTTTTGGCCCCGCGCCATCCGCAACGTTTCCCGGAAGTCGAAAAGCTGCTCGAAAAAAGCGGGCTCAGCTACGCGAAGCGAAGCGAAATGAACGGCCTGCATGCGACCGCCCCGGACGTGATCTTTCTCGACACGCTGGGCGAGCTGGCGATCTTTTACTCCGTGGCGGACATCGCGTTCGTCGGCGGTAGCCTCGTCGATGGCGGCGGGCATAACGTGATCGAACCGGCGCGCTTTCGCAAGCCGGTTCTATTCGGCCCGCACATGACGAATTTTACCGCGATCGCCGAGGAGCTGAAGCGCAGCGGGGGCGGCATTGAAGTTTCCGGGAAAGACGAACTGATGCGCGAGCTGGCGCGGCTGCTGAGGGACCCGCCGGGCGCCAAGAATGCCGGAGAAAGCGCGTACCAGGCCGCGAAAGGAGATCGGAAGGTCGTGGAAAGGAGTATCGAACTGATCTCCCGCTATTTCTGAGCCGGGATGGACAACGCGAGAAATGGATGCAGGCTGGGCCCGAAAGATTTGGGATGGAAGCGGGATATTTTTTTACGCCCTGCGGTTTTTGCTGGCGCCGTTTTCTTTTTTGTACGGTATGGCGGTCAGGATACGCAATCTGCTCTATTCGGTCGGCTGGCGGCAGGTTCAGAGTCTGCCGCGAACCGTCGTGAGCGTCGGCAATCTGACCGTCGGCGGCACCGGCAAGACGCCCACGGCGATTTGGCTCGCCGTCGAATTGAAAAAAGCGGGTTACCGCGTCGCGATTCTCAGCCGCGGCTATAAAAGAGCCGAAAAACAATTCGTGGTCGTTGAGCCGGTCTCCGAGCCGGCGTCGGTGTTCGCCGACAATGAGAATTTTCTCGCCGCGGGCGATGAGCCGCTGATGATGGCGCATCTTTTCGGGCAAAAGGTAGGCGTCGGAAAAGATCGCTACGAAGTGGGCGAGAGGATATTGCGCGACGACGACGTGGATGTGTTCATCCTGGACGACGGATTTCAGCACCGGCAGTTGTGCCGGGACATCGACCTGCTGCTCCTCGGCGCGGATTGGAATGGACGGCTGCTGCCGGCTGGGCCGTTCCGCGAGCCCCGCAGCGCCGCCAAAAGAGCGAGCCACTGCCTCGTGACCGGTTCGAGGGACAGGTGGCAGCCGCTGCTGTCGCGCCGCGCGCCGGCGACGGTTTTTTTCGGCGCGCTCGAGCCGCGCGTGCTGCTCACTTTGGAAAGCGGAAACTGGAAGGAGTATCCGCTGACCCTGCTGGACCGGAGCAAGATTCTCGCGGTCACGGCGATCGCCGATCCAGCGCCGTTTTACCGCATGATTCACGATTGGGACGGCGAGATCGTGGACACCGTGCGGTTTCCCGATCATCACGTTTACTCCGCGCGCGATTGGCAGCGCATCAACCGCGCCGCGCACAGCGCGGATTTCATCCTCACGACCGAGAAGGATATCATCAAGCTGGCGCGCTTCCCGTTCGCGAAGGAAAAGCTGCTCGCGCTGCGCGTTGGAATGACGGTGGAAGACGGCGCGGCGCTGGTCGGAGCCGTTGAGCGGGCGATCGAGGCCAAGCGCGCCGGTTCGGCCTGACGTATGGCTGCCGGGCTCCAGGGAGACGCGGGCGTTCTCGTGGACCGCGATGGGACGTTGATCCGCGACGTCGGTTATCTCAGTCGGCTCGAGCAGATGGAATTCCTGCCGCGCGTCCCGGAGGCGATTCGACTGCTGGGGCGGCACGGCTTCAAGATCGCCGTGGTGACCAATCAGTCGGGCGTCGGGCGCGGTTTGCTAAACGAGGAAGAGTTGGAACGAATTCACCGCGAACTGGAAAACCGGCTCGCCGCCGCCGGCGCGCGAGTCGACCGCATCTATTATTGTCCGCATCATCCCACCGAAGCGTTCGGCGGCTATCGAATCGCTTGCGACTGCCGCAAGCCGGATATCGGGCTGGCGCGGCGCGCGGCGGCGGAGTTGAGCCTCGATCTCACCCGTTGTTACGTGGTCGGAGATCAGCCGACCGACATGGAGCTGGCGGCCCGGATCGGCGCGCGCGGAATCTGGCTGCAAAATCAACGGCCGCAGCGCGCGATTGCGGGAGCCTCTCTGGTGGCGCCGGATTTATGGGAGGCCGCCCACTGGATCGTCGAGGATTTCGCGGCGCGTCGATGAAGGAGTTTGCATGATCTCTCTGGTTACCGGCGTGGCCGGCTTTGTCGGCTCGCATCTGGCGGAAAAATTGCTGGCCGAGGGCCACACCGTCCGCGGGGTGGATAAATTTCTCGGCAATTATCCGCGCCGCTTCAAAGAATGGAACCTGGCGCAATTCTCGCGGCATTCCCGATTTCAATTCATCGAGCGCGATGTGGTCGATCTCGATCTGGCCGAGCTTTTGCGCGGCGTCACCTACGTGTTTCACCAGGCGGCGCAGCCCGGGGTCAGATCGAGTTGGGGGCGGGAGTTCGTCGAGTACACGCACAACAACATTCTCGCGACCCAGCGGCTGCTCGAGGCGAGCAAAAAATCCGCCGTCAAGAAGTTCGTCTACGCCTCGTCGTCGTCGGTTTACGGCGACACCCAGGACCTTCCGATGCGCGAGGCCGGCCTGACGCGACCCGTCTCGCCTTACGGCGTCAGCAAGCTGTCGGCGGAGCAGCTCTGCTATCTCTATTGGAAAGAATTCGACGTCCCGACGGTCTCGCTACGCTACTTTACCGTGTACGGCCCCCGGCAGCGCCCCGACATGTTCTTTCACATCCTCATGCGGGCGCATCACCGCGAGCAGGAAATACCGATTTACGACGACGGCAAACAAAGCCGGGACTTCACGTTTTGCGCCGACATCGTCGCGGGAAACGTCGCGGCGGCGCTGTACCCGGGCGCCGGCGAGGTGTTCAACCTGGGCGGCGGCTCGCGCACGACGATCGATGAGGTCGTGGGCATGGTGGAGGAAATTTCCGGCCGCAAGCCGAAGGTCAAGAGACTCGCGCGCCAGCAGGGCGACGTGCGTCACACCGCGGCCGAAATCGCCGAGGCCCGGGCCAAGCTCGGCTTCCAGCCGCAGGTCAAGCTGTTCGATGGGTTGGTTCAGGAATGGGATTGGATACGCAAGCTCGGCGAGTAGTGATCTAGCGCTTCAGCGCGGGCATTTTTGCCCAGCGCGCGCCGATCCAAGGCAGCACTCTCGCCACGCACCGCAGGCTCTTCAAAAAAGCGTGCAGCGCGATTTGCTGCGGCCGGTCGAGCCTCCACGCAAGCTGAAGGTATTTCAGAAAATTCATGCTTTCCCCCTGGGACGCGCCGTCGGCCAAGCGACGGTAGTTGAACCAGAGGATCGGGAGCTGGCCCAGCAGTTTGCGCCGGCGATATTCGCTTCTACATAGGTATTCGAAGCGCTCTGTTCTGGCGGCGGGTATTTTTTGCACGGCCTCCAGGACCGGCGCCGGGATCGGCGCATCGAATCTCTCGCGCAAATAGCCGAGCGCCTCTTTCATCGGCCACATCAAACGGCGCTTTCGCGTCTGCGCCAACAGGCGATCCCAATCGAGTTGGGATTTCGCCTCGTTCATGATCGCGATCGCGTCGGCGACCCAGCGAAACGTCGGCACGATGTTCCAACGCACGCCGTGCGCGCAAACTTGAAGCAGATGATCAGCCGGGTTCAGGGTCGAGGTCGGGGCGTCGTCGATTCGAAGGGGCGCGGCGCTCCGCCAGAAGTCGTCATCGGCGTCGATCGCGCAGCATTCCTGGATCGCGTGCCAATGAAGATCGAATTGGCGGCGCGCGCCGTTCTTAAACGAGGTGCCGTGGCGAATCGGTATCTCGGATTCCCGATAGCGCGGCGGCGGCTTCCAGCCGAGGCTTTTCAGCAGGCCGAAGGCCCTCAAGGCGTCGCGCGTTCGGACCAGAACGTCGAAGTCGGCCATCGGACGAAGGCCGTAGTCTTTGTAATACAGCAGCACCAAGGGGGCGCCTTTGAGCACCAAGGTCGGGAGGCCGGCATCGTGAAATGAACCCAAAAGACGGGCCATGTCGCGAAACAAAAGCCGGTTTTTATACCAGGTCTCGCGATACACTTCCTTGTACTTATCCAGGACCGGCTTTTGAACTCCCTGTTGTTGGAGGTTCTTATAGAGCAGGGGAAGCAGACGATACGAGCCGGCGTCGAGCCGGTCGATATCGACCGCGGATTTCCATTCGTTCCAGGCCTGCACAGCGTCCGGCCCGCGCAGCAGCGCCGCGCGCAAAAGCAACTCTTGCTCGCGCGTCGGCCACGCCTCGGTCTGATAGCGCGCGGTCGTCATAGGTGCTGTGCCGATTCGTCCGCGCGCGCGGCGGCGCGCCGCGCGAGCGCTTCAACGAGTAACCGCTGGGCCGCCGCGAAACGTTTGTGGGCTTTCTCGGCCTCGCGCCGGCGATTCTGCAAACGGACGGCTGGTCCTCTTTCCGCCAGCTCCTCGATAAGCCGCGCCACGATCGCGGCCGAGCGCTCCCAGGTGAATTCGTTATGGGCCACTTCGATGCCCGCCAGTGATTTCCTTTTTAGCTGTTCCTTAGATAGAGAGACGGTTTCTTTCAAGGCGCGCATGAGCGTTTCCACGCGGATCTCACAAAAATCCACCGCCGCGATCTCTTCTTCGACGCCTATCTTGAGGGAAAACCGGCGGTTCACCGGAAGTTTTATCCGCAGCGCCGGAAGTAAGAACGAAGTCTCGTCAGAGCAGAAATCGACGCAGGCCCCCCGATTCGGCACCATCGAAGGCGTGCCGCATGCCATCGCCTCCAGAATCGGCAGGCAAAACCCTTCGGCGCGATACGGGAACACGCCGACGTGACAGGCGCGAAATAGCGAAGCGATTGTATTGGGCGCCTCGAATTCATCGAGGTAGAGGATCTCCGGCGCCTGCGCATCGCGCAGCATGGCTCGTATCTCCTCCTGATAAGTCGCGGAGTAAAAGGCGTTGCCGGAGTGGTCCTTGACCACGAGACAGACATCGTCTTGACGAGAGAACGTCCGGCGATACGCCTCGAGCAGGATATCGAACCCTTTGCGTACGACGGCGGTGCCCACGAAAAGAAAGCGGAAAGATTTTTTCGTCGCCAGAGGATAGACCGGACCGTCGGGACGAAAAATTGCAGGGTCGATGCCCAACGGAACTAACCGAATGCGTTCGGGATCGATACCGCTCGCGATCGCCTGCTCTCTGATCCAGCGGGTGTGGACCCATAGCTGATCGAACTCCGCGTTGATCTTGGCGGCCCAGGCGGGCGGGTAGGGGCCGAAATCGGAAGTCCGCACCGCGATGCAGACGCCGCCGTCCGGCGGGACGAACTCGGTAAAATGGCGCTTGTAGTCGTGGTGGACGATAAAATCCGGGACGTCGAATTCAGAGGGCCGGAAGCTCGGAGCGACCGGGTGCTTTGCGGCAAGAATTTCGCTCCAACGGAGATTCACCAGGGCGTCCGACTCGTCCCGGTCATTGTCCCCGCAGAAGGCGACGATTTTCCGGCCGTTGAGGTCCGGCTTTCTCGCGGCAGATGCCGTTCGCAGGCTGAGCTCCAACGCAACGGTGGAATGGGTTTCGAAGAACGGCCGCGCCAGCATTTTTCCTTCCGCGGCATAATGCGCGCGTAATTCTTCCGACTCGAGCAAATCTCGAAGCCGCGTCTCCCAGGCTTCAAGGTCGGAGAAGTTTCCGAGCGCCATCGGCCCATCGCGAAGAATTTCCTGCAGGCCTCCGGTGTAACTCGCGAGAATCGGTATGCCGTTCGCCATCGCCTCGACGGCGATCCGGCCGAACGGCTCAGGCCACAGGGAGGGGACGAGAACGATCTTGCTGCGGCCGAGGAGATTCTTGATCGGCATTCGTCCGGGCAGAAAGAGGTTAGGCAAAACGGCGAGCCGCGTCCGGTAAGACAGATCGATGTCGGTCCCCAACGCGCCGGCGAGAAGAAAACGCTGGTGCGGGAATTTTCCGGCCAGATGAAGCAAAACTTCGAGGCCTTTGTGGCGGTAGCCGCAGATTCCGCTTATGTACTCCGGCCGGCGCGGACCGGCGGCATCGAGCAAGACCTCCTCGGGGGCGAAATCGCAATAAAGGACGTCCGCGCGCCGCCCATGTTGTTGTTCGAGCCGGCGCTGCATGTGGCGCGAGCAGGCAAACAGCCCGTCGGCCGAGCGCAGCACAAAGTCGGCCTCCGCCGGCGGCGGAAAAACGGTCTCCGGCGCCAAGCCCCATTGAATTTGTTCGTCGGCAGTCGGCGCGCAAAATTCGTAACTGTGAAGATGGACGAAGCCGGGAATCCGGTAGCGCCGGGCGACCCGCAGCGCATCGGTCGCATTGGCCAGCGCGCCGAGCATGACGTCGGGTTGAAAGCGCCTCACGGTCTCTTTCAATTCATCGAGATCGCGGTACGCGGCGACTTCGATCCCGGCGATCGTCTCGCGTCGTGGCACGGGATGGCGCGACAGCATCAAGCACCGGTGGCCGAAATCTCGTTCGAGCCGGCGCAGAAAGTCCAGGGTCGAGATCGCGGCGCCCCCGAAAATCTGGAACGCGTTGCCGATAACGAACACGATTCTCATGGATCACACGGGCCGGCGAGAAAGTCGGCCAGCTTTGCCGACTCGCCGAGGTCCGGACTCAATTCGAGGCGGAAGGCCGGGAGGGCTTCCACGCACTCGCGCAGGTAGCTCAGGTGCCTGCCATGATCCTGGCCGCCGACAAATCGGTGCCATGCCCTGGTTTCGCGCAACAAATTGACCAGCGCCTCACCCTTGGAAATGGGCGTAATCCGGAAGCGACCGCCCACGTGATTGAAAAACAGGCGGGCGGCCGGATAGTCGCGGTAAGGCGACGAGCGAAAAAATTGACCGGCGGGAAACTGTTTTTTGAGGACGCCTTCGACGTCGAGGGATTCCGCCTGCAACGGCGCGGGAAAAAAATACTGCTCGGTCTTTGCCGTGATACGGAACCGGTCGCCGCAGCCGCTGACAAAAAACCCGCCGCCGTTTTTCTTCAAGATCACGCGATCTTCCGCCAGGATGGTCCCGCCGGCGCGCGCCAGTTGCAGGCACGTGGTCGATTTGCCCGAGCCTTTTCCGCCGAGGAAAATGCTGACGGCGCCGCCAAAATCAACCGCCGCCGCATGCAGGATCAGGCGATCGAGTAAAGCGAGGACCTTAAAGAAAACCACCGACAAATGCACCTTGAAGTCACGCTCGCTCATTCCGTCGCCGAGAACCGTGGCGATGATACGGACGGGAGTTTCGCTGCGAAACAGGCGGACCGACAACGCCTCGCTATGGACTTCCTGCGCCGCCGGGGAATCGACGATGACGAGGCTGTCTTCGGGCACGGTGAGAGCCGGCGCCGCCTGCGGCGCGTGACGATCGGCTTCGATGAAAATGATCTCGATATCGGGCCGGGCGGCAGCGCCGGACAGCGGCGTCGCCGGCGCGCAGAAAAGCTCGGCCAGAGCGTCCGGATGAAAACTGCTTCGGCAGGAGACGCGCGCGCTCAGACTGCCGAGGTTCAGCCGGCACGTCGACATCGGGGGCCGATCGATCACGAGGACGGACTCGACGGTGAAGACGACGCATTCTTTTGCGCGCGATTTCTGATCGCAGAGATTTTTCTCTTCGCCTTGGACCCTATTCTCAGCGCTTTCTTAACCAGAGCCGCGCCGTAAAATTTGATCAACGCTTGCCGGGTCGCGCGCCGCCAGGCCGGATCGCGCCGCTTCAGCCAGGATCCATTCCGCTCGCGCGCCACGACGCGGCCGAGCACGTCCCGCTGCGCCGCGCGAAAACGTCTCGCGGGCCAATTCTCGCACCACAAGACCAGCGTTCCGTCGATTTTTCTGACGACGCGGCGCGTCGGGAATTTATCGGCAAAGCGATACGTGACGACGTCGCCGAGGCGGATGTCTTGCCAGTCCACCTGGCGCACGACGAGACCGTCGCCTTCCTGAAGAAAAGGCAGCATACTTTTACCGTGAAAATAGAGCGTGCGGGATTCGGAGGAATGTCGTAGCTGGAGATTCTTCGCCCGAAGGAGAGCTTGGGGTTGGTCCATGTCGCCCGACGATCGGCCTATTCACCGCTCAGGATCAATTTTTCGAGCTCGCCGAATCGCGTCAACTGCGGCGGTTGGTACGAACCGTTGGGCAGGGATTTATCCGGCGCATACGGCGGCGCGCCGTTTCCATGCGCCTGCTCGATCACGAGGCCTTCCGCCTTGAGGCGCGCGACAAATGCGTTGATATCGGCGGCGATCTCGCCGGCAGCCTTGCCGTAACCCGCGGCGACTTTTTTCGTGAGCTCCTCCACGCCGGCCGGCAGCTCGGCCAGCAGGCTCCAGACATACGTGCCCGATGGATTCAACGCGTAGTAGGCCGAGCTTTCGAACTGGACGATGACCGCTTCGCCGTCCGTGACTTCCCATGTCACGCGTTCTGTGTTGATCGAGTGCCGCGTCATTTTTCTTGCTCAAATCCGAGGCGGGAGGGAACCGCGCCAGCCATAGTTGCAGGGTGAATAGTAAGCAAAGAGCTCCGTAGTGTCAAGGAGTTATACTGGCTCTGCCGGGGATTTCCTGTTATATTGCCTGCGGAGGCGACCGCTATGCCCATCAGTCCCGAATTGTTGGAAATACTCGCCTGTCCGAAATGCCGGGGAGAAATTCGTTTGAGCCCGTCGGACGATGGTCTCATCTGTGATGCCTGCCGCGTGATGTATCCCATACGGGACGATATCCCGGTCATGTTGATCGATGAAGCGATCAAGCTGGAGTAGCGGAAATCCGAATCCGGAACGCGGAATCCAGAATTCTTGACTCCTGAATTCCCGTTATGACTAATACCGAAAAGATTCTCGTCGTCCAGACAAGCTTTCTCGGCGACTTGGTGTTGACCACTCCCTTGCTGGCGGAGATCCGCCGGCGTTTTCCGGCGGCTCATCTCGCGGTCCTGTGCCGGCCGAGAGGGAAAGATATTCTGCAAGGCAACTCCGACGTCGATGAAATCATCACCTACGACAAGCGGCGCGAGGATGGACGGCGGACGCCGCTCCGGCGCATGGTGAAAGAGCTGCGGCGGCGGCGCTTCACCCTGGCGTTTTCGCCGCACAAATCGTTTCGTAGCGCGCTCTTGCTGTTTCTCGCCGGAATTCCCCGCCGGATCGGATTTCGCCAGAGCGCCGGTTGGTTTTTCTTCCACCAGCGCGTGAACCGGGACCCGACCCGTCACGACGTCGAGCGGACCTTGTCGCTGCTCGAGCCGCTGGGCGTCGATGTCCGCGACTGCGCGCACTCCCTGCGCGTCGAGTCGGTTCCCGGCGCGCAGCAGGCAGTGGCGCGGCTTTTCCATTCGCTCGGAATCGACGGAAAAAAGTTGGTCATCGGCGTCAATCCGGGCGCGGTCTGGGCGACCAAAAGATGGACGCCCGAAGGCTACGCGGAATTGATCGGCAGGCTCAAGCACAAATACGATTGTCAGGTTGTGCTCTTCGGCGGCCCGGACGATCGCGCGATCGTGGAAAAAATCATGGCGCTTTCGGACAACGCGGGCGTCAGTCTCGCCGGGCGGATCGGTTTGAGCGAGCTGGCGGCCGCGGTGGAGCGCTGTCAACTGTTCATTACCAATGACAGCGGCCCGATGCACGTGGCGGTCGCGCGCGGCGTTCCGGTCGTGGCGATATTCTGCGCCACGACTCCTGCGCTCGGATTTTATCCCTACGCCGCCAATGCCGTCGTGGTGGAAAAGGAACTTTTTTGCCGTCCGTGCGGCACCCACGGCGGACGGCGCTGCCCGCTCGGCACCGAGGACTGCATGCGCTTGATCAAGGCCGAACACGTCATGCTCGGCGTGGAGCGATTGATCGAGCGCGGCTCAGGCGGCAACGCGCGCGGCTCCGACGCCTACCTGCCCCAGTCGATCACCGTTTAGCGCCTCATGCCCACACTCGGCGTCGTGGTTTTCAGCCTGCCAGGAATGAAAAATCCAAGGGAGTGTTTGCAGAGCGTCGCGTGGGCCGATCGGGTGCTGCTCGTCGAGACCGGCGACCCAGCAGCGATCACCGCCGGAGAGTTTCCGTCGCTGAGAATTCACCACGCCGATTCTCCGGCCCAGGCGCAAACGTATCTTAAGGACGTCGGCACCGATTGGGTCCTGCAGCTCTGGGCGGAGGAACGGCTGGAGCCGGCGTTGACCGAGGAGCTGCGGCAGTTATGCCGCGACGGATCGCTGAATACGCCGGCGTCGTACCGGATCGCGATCCGCTCTTACATCCTGGGCGCGTGGGCGGCGGGAAGCCTTTCCGGGCCGGGCCCAGCCCTTCGTTTCAGCCGAGACGGCCAGCGCATCCGGCTCGGTTGGTGGACGGAACAAGAGCGCGCGCCGATTCTGGGACGGGGATGGATCGGCGACTACGGCTGCTCCGACCTGAGTCGCGCCGTCGCGGGCGTCCAAGAGCTGTCGGATTTTTGGGCGGACAGTTTGCGCCGCCAGGTTGCGCCGCCGGGCGCGCTCAAAACGGCGCTTTGCTCGCTCACGGTTTTCATCAAGATGCTCGCCGCCAACTTCGCCCGCGGGATCGCCGGCGTCACTCTGTCGGCGCTCGCCTCGTATGCCGTGCTGCTGAGCGGCGCCAAGCTCTGGGAAGCCCGGCACGTCGATGTGGCGAAAAAGCGCCGGGCGTAAATGGAGCAGGCGATGGCGGCCGACTGGTTCTGGGGCGATGTTCCTGAAGGCTTCGAAAAGGTGCAGCGAGCCGCGAGGCGCGTCATCGTGGTGCGCGCGGGCGCGGCGGGTGACGACGAGCTGGAGAATTTATTCATGGATGGATCGGCGGGCGGAGAAGAAAGCCGGTACCACGGCCGGGCGAAACTCGCCCATCTGCGGCTGAACGACGGGACGAGCGCGTTGGTGCGCCGCTACCGTCACGGCGGCGTGCTCCGCCGGTTTACCGGCGGCGTGTTTTGCACGTGGCCGCCGCGTCCGTTCAGGGAATTGGCGATTACGGAAGCGGCGCGGCGCGCCGGTCTTCCAACCGTGGAGGTCCTAGCGGCTTGCGTGGAGCGAATATGGGGACCCTTTTATCGCGGCTGCCTGGTCACGCGCGAGCTCGCGGGAGCGCGCGATCTATGGGCGGCGCTGCAAGACGATTCTTTCGGCCGGCGATCGGTCCTGGAAGCGGTGGCGCGGAGCGTTCGTCACATGCATCGTCGCGGCATTTACCACGGCGATCTCAACCTCAAAAATATTCTCGTCGCGCGCGAGGGCGCCAGGCTCCAGAGCTACATCATCGACTTCGACAAGGCGCGGCTTTTTGCCGGCGAAGTGCCCGCCGCCAAAGCCGAGCGGAACCTCGCGCGGCTGTTGCGCTCGATCTGCAAGCTCGACGCCCAGAGGCGCTATTTGTCGGCCGCCGATTGGGACGACCTCGTCGGTTTTTACCGCGACGCCGCGCGATGAATTTTACGCCGAAAAGAATTTTGGTCGTTTTGCACGGCTCGATCGGCGACGTAACGCGGGCGATCCCGCTGGTCAATTTGATCAAGCGCGGGTTTCCGCACGCGTGGATCGCCTGGGCGATCGAGCCCGCCGCGTTACCGTTGATCGAGCGCCATCCGGCGGTGGATGAGATTCTGGTTTTCGAGCGCCGTCGTTGGTGGCGGCATCTCGGGCCGTTTCTGCGGCGGGTCCGGGAAAAAAATTTCGACCTGGTCCTCGACCTCCAAAGACATTTGAAGAGCGGACTGATCAGCCGGTGGTCGGCGGCGCCCGAGCGCGTCGGCTTTCACCGGCGCGACGCGAAAGAGTTCAACTGGCTGTTCAACAACCGGACTATTCCCGCGCTCGACAACGGCGGATCAAAACTCGACCATTACTTGAAGTTCGCGGAATTCCTCGGTATAGAACCTTATCCCGTCGAATGGAAATTCAACCTGGCGCCGGAGGAAATCGCCGCCGTCGAAAAGCGCGGGCGCGAGGCCGGCGGACCGTTTGCCGCGTACTGCGTGGGCGGACGGTGGGAGAGCAAGCGGTGGTTTCCGGACGAAGCGGCAAAGAGCGCGTCGGAAGTGCGCCGCCGCCACGGCCTCGAGATCGTTCTTCTCGGCGGCAGCGAGGATGTTCCGTTCGCCGATGAAATGGCGCGGCACGGCGGCGAGCGTTTCTTCAACTGGGCCGGCCGGACCTCTCTTCGCGAAGCCGTTGGAATTTTATCCCGCGCCGTATTTGCGGTAGGGCCGGACTCCGGTCTCATGCATCTCTCGGCGGCGGTCGGAACTCCGGTCGTTTCGCTTTGGGGTCCGACCGACCGGTTGCGTACCGGACCTTTCGGCTATCAGGAATTGGCCGTCCAAGGCGCAGCCGCTTGCGCGCCCTGCTATCTCAAACGCTGTCCGATCGGCCGCGTCTGCATGCGCTCGATCAGCAGCGAAGCCGTGCTGGACAAAATCGAGATGGCGCTTTCATGGAAAGGCAAGGCACGTGACACTTCGGGCGCAGTATGAAGCTCGGCGCGACGGCGGATGGAAGCTGCTGGTTCTTCCCGCGAGCTGGAGCGAGGAACTGTGGCGCGAGATCCTCGATCGTGTGGCGTCGGCGGAGCGGCGCAGACATCCGCAAACCCTGCGGCTCGGCGCCGCCGGAGCGGGAGTCGCGGGCTACTACTTGAAGGTTTACTCTCCGTCGCGCGGTGTTGGAGCGATCAAGGATTGGTTCAGGGACTCCAAGGCCGTGCGGGCGTTGAAGCAGGGACTGGCGCTTTCCAACCTGGGATTTCATGCGCCCGTGGCCGTTGCTGCGGCGGAGGAGAGGGCTTTCGGCGCGCTGAGACGGGCTTTTTTATTGACAAGTGAAGTCGCCGCACAGCCGCTCGCCGCGGTTCTGCGGGAACGCTTCGCTCCGCCCCTCGACCGCGCCGCGGTGCGGCGGAAACGGCAGTGGCTGAGACAGCTCGCGCTGGAGACGCGCCGCATGCACCGCCAGGGCTTCGTTCACGGCGATCTGGTCGCGTCGAACATCCTCGCCCGCCTGGAAACGGACGGCGGCGCGACTTTTTTCTACATGGACAACGACCGCACGCGCCGTTACCCCGTCTGGCTGCCGCATCGCCTGTGGCGCAGAAATCTCGTCCAGTTGAATCGCATCGTGCTGCCGGGGATATCGCTGCAGGACCGCATGCGGTTTCTGCGCGGTTACCTGGGAGAAAAAAGCTGGGGCCGGAGAGAGCGCCGGCTGGCTCATTGGCTGGAGCGGCGGACGCGCAAGCGGCGCAAGCAGTGCGAGCGCATCGAGGCGAAAGTCAGCTTTCGGGAGCTCATGAGATGGAATGGCCCCTTCGCAAAGAATCTCTAGATAGCTTCTGGAAAAATCTGGCGGCGCACGCCGAGCCGGCCGCAAGCCGCGCGCGCTTTCCCAGGCTGTCGCGGCCGCGCGTCCACGTCGCGGTTTTGGCGGCGCTGGCGCTGATCCTCTGTGTCGGCGGGCTGGCAGCCCACAAGACGCTCGAAGGCGACGAGGCGCTGTACTCTTTGATTCCGAAGACCATCGTGATGACCGGCGACTGGTTTCATCTGACTTACAACGGCGAGCCCTATTTTTTTAAACCGCCGCTCAATTTTTGGATCAGCGCGGCGATCTTCCACGTCCTGCCGATGACGGCGTTTTCGGCCGCGCTGGGCTCGGCGCTGTTCGGCGCGCTGAGCGCGCTGATGATCTACGCGGTGTGCCGCGCGATGTTTCCCGGTTGGGAGCTGGCCTTCGCGTCGGCGCTGGTCTTTCTCACGACGCACGAAGTGCTGCACTGGACGCGCGGCGTTCATCTGGAGAGCATGGTGACCTTCTGGATTTTGGTCGGGCTCTGGGCGGCCTATCGCTCGGTGAAAAATCCGGCGGCGATCGCGGGATTGGGAGTTGCCGCGGGGCTCGGCTGGCTGGCCAAGGGGCCGCAGTCGCTCTATCCGGCGTTCGTCGCCGTGCTCTTATGGACGTCCGAGAGAATCCTGGGGCGCCGGTTGTTCTCCCTCTGGAGCGTGGTCGCGGGAGTTGTTTTGATCGCGATCCTCGCGCCGTGGTTCCTGCTGCGCCTCGGCGAGGGGAGCGGATTCGGCCACGGTTATTTCATCAAGGAGATCGGCCACACGCTTTTCGGCCCGACGCAATTGCACAACGGCCCGCTCTTTTATCCGGTCAAGATTGCCGCGACGTACTGGCCGTGGCTGCCCGTCGCCGCCGGCGGATTTATTATTCTCGCGCGCGGCTGGCGCGATTCCGTCGGGGCCAGGCTCTGGCTTTTTTACGGCGCTCTCGTCGCCGTCATCATCATGGTCACCGCAGAACGGAGAATGCGTTATCTTTATCAGCTTTATCCGGCGCTCTCGGTGGCGGCGGGCGTGGCGGTGACTTTCGCGGCGCAACGTTGGCCCCGGATGCTGCGCATTTTCATTGTCATGGCGGCGATCGGCGCGGCGGGCCTGCTGGCTTTCGGGCGCAGAAGCACGCCGCCGTCTCCGCCGACGCGCGACGCCGTCGTCGTGGCGGGGCGAATCCGGCCGGACGAGCAAGTGTGGCTTACCGAGCGCACGCAGCACGGCGCGAAGGTCGAGCCGAGCATCGCCAAGAGTCTCGGTTTTTACGCGCCGCCGCTGCTGCGCAGTTGTCAAAGCGATTGCAGCGGGGAGGCGGCCGCGGGCTCGACCGTGATCGCGCGCTCGGACGAAGCGCAGCAGGTCGCGCAAGTCGTTAACGGTAAGATCGACTACGCGAACAAAACTTTGGCGATCGTGAAAATCCCCGGCGCGGGCCGGTAGGTCGCGTTTCGATTTGACGGGTGATCCGCCGGTGAGTACTGTACGGGCAAGCGCGAGGCGTCAGGTGGACGGCAAAATATTCGGCGTGGGCTTGAGCAAAACCGGAACGACCAGTTTGCATCACGCCTTTAAAGCGTTGGGATTTTCAAGCACGCATTTTCCCAAAATCCCGCAGGCGTTTGCCGGTCGATTCCGTTGTGTGGACGATTACGACGCCGCGTCCGACATTTCGGTCGTGCCGTATTATCCGCAATTCGACGCGGTTTACCCGGGGTCTAAGTTCATTTTGACGGTGCGAAAGATCGACGATTGGCTCGCCAGCATGGAGACGTGGTGGCGCCGCGAGCGCAAACCGACCGAATACATGATTCGGGTCCGCCTGGCGGTTTTCGGCATTCATACGTTCAACCCCGATCGGCTGAAATATGTTTACGAAAAGCACGTGGCGGACGTCGGAGAGTATTTCAAGGATCGTCCCGGTGATTTATTGACGTTGAATATTTGCGCCGGCGAGGGTTGGGAAAAGCTCTGCCCCTTTTTGAGCCGGCCGATCCCGGATGCCGATTTTCCGTTCGTCGTGCCGGGCGGCAAAACGAAAAAGCGCGCCGTGTTGGGTCTCTTCGGCCGCTGAAAACGACGCGGCCGGCCCGGTGCCGCCGCGGTCATACCGCAACAAAATTTCGACCATGAAAATCGCCCTGGCGCACAAGCGGCTCGACCTCAAAGGAGGAACGGAAAGGGATTTTTGCCGCACCGCGGAGGGCCTGCGCGATTTGGGACATGAAGTTCATCTCTTCTGCGGGGAGTTCGCCATGCCCGCGCCGGCGGGCACTCAAGCCCACAAAATTCCCTGCCCGGCTTTGGGGCGGACCGCACGCCTGTTGAGCTTTGCGTTTCTAGGGCCAAAGATAATTCAGCCTTATCGATGCGACGCGGTGGTAAGCTTCGGCAGGATGGCGCGGCAAGATATCCTGCGCAGCGGCGGCGGATCGCACCGGGTATTTTTACGCAAGATGGCGCAGGGTGAGGGAAGAGCGCGGCGTTTTTGGCACCGCGTGAGCCTCTATCACCGAAGTCTCCTGGCTTTGGAGGCGAGGCAATTTCGCCCGGAAAACACCAAGCGGATTTTGGCCGTTTCGAATGAAGTCAAACGCGAGCTCATGGCGACGTACACAGTCCCGGAAACCAGGATAGACGTGCTCTACAACGGCGTGGATCACGAGCGGTTTCATCCGGAGAATCGCGGCCGTTGGCGGGAAAAAGTCAGGCGGCAATGGAACATTCCCGCGCAAGCGCCGGTGGTGCTTTTTGCCGGCAACGGTTTTCGCCGCAAGGGCCTGGACCGGCTCGTGCGAGCGTGGCGCTCGCAGCGGCTCAAAGAGATTTACCTGCTGGTCGTGGGGATGGACGCGCAGCTCGCGCGCTACCGTTCGTGGGCCGGGAGGGAGGCGCAAGGAAGGATCGTCTTTGCGGGCTTGCAGGAAAATATCGAGGCTTATTATGCCGCGGCCGATCTGCTCGCGTTGCCGTCGTTTCAAGAGGCCTTCGGCAACGTGGTTTTGGAGGCGCTCGCCTCGGGTGTGCCGGTGCTGGTATCGAAGGAAGTCGGCGCCGCCGAGGTATTGACCGGCGCCTTGACCGGGGGCGTGATGAGGAATCCGGACGATCCGGCGGAGATCGAGAGCCGGATCCTTGCGTTGATGGACCGCGAGCGGCAGCCGGTGTTGGCGCGCGACGCGCGGGCGCTGGGCGAGCGATATTCGTGGCACAACCATTTCCGCGCTCTGGAAAAGCAAATCTACCGGGTTGCGGCGCGATCTCCGTGAAAGCGTCGCGCGAACAGGAGCGCGGTGAATTCAGGTTCACCGCGGCGAGAGGGGATCTGCTCGGCCGGGTGAGAAGCGATTTGCCGCAGGGTCTATTCGCCCACTTCATGCAGGATCCGGAGGCTTTCTTCACGGACCCGTCGGCGCGGGTGCTCAAGAATGGAACGAAAACGAGAGTCATTCAGTGGACGCTCGCCGATCTGCGGGGGGCGCCGTGCGAGGTGGTCATCAAGCGGTTTCATTATCCCTCGCTGCCGCGCCGCTTGGGCGGTTTGGTTTTGCAATCGCCGGCGGCGCGCTCCCTCGACGGCGCCTTATTGCTGCGGCAAAGAGGTTTCCAGACGCCGGAGCCGATGGCTGCGTTTGAATTCCGCAACTTGAAACGAGGGGGAACGAGTTATTACATCAGCGCCGCGGCGCGCGACGCGCACTCTTTGCAGAGTTTCTGGGATAAGGTCGTTCCGGCGATGGCGCGGCGGAAACGTCTCGCCGTGACGCGCTCGCTGCTGCGCGACCTGGCGCGCCTGTTGTCCGGGCTCCATTCGATGGGCATCTACCACCGGGATCTTAAGGGGAGCAATATTCTGATTCGCGAATGGGAAACCGATCGGCGGCAATTCTTCTTGGTCGATCTCGACAGGATCGAGCAGCGGCGGCGTCTTTCGCTCGGCAAGAAAATAAAAAATCTGTTGCAGGTCAAGCGCGGCGCCTGGAGCATGAAGGAACGGATTTATTTCTACACGCGGTACGCCGAGCTGGTTTGCGCGTCGAAGAAAGAGGCCAAAGCGTTCGTGCGAAAGGTTTTGGCCGCGAAGCGGAGAAAAAATGCGTTGGGCCGCGGCGATGGGCCTGCCAAGGCGCGCGGAGCCGGTTCCCGATGAATCTTTACCACGCCGCCCGCGCGCGGCCGCGACACTATTGGTACGTCGTGCGCGGACTTCTGGGCGACTGCGGGATGTTCGGCAGCCTCAACCCGCCGGTTTTCATCGTCGGCGCGCCCAATTCCGGCACCCGGGCGCTCGGCGCGGCGGTTTCGCTTTCGCCCGACCTCGAAGACCGCAGCGAGGCGCGCGTCCTCTGGGACAAGGACTTTCACCAGCGGAACAACGACACGCTCAAGACCGCCGAGGACGCGAAGCGGGCGGACGTCTTGCGGCTGCGCGGCAATTTTTGCTACTACCAATGGAAGTCCGGCAAGCGAGTGGTCCTCAACCGGCACCCGGAAAACAGCTTGAGAATCCATTTTATCAAAAAGATTTTCCCGTCGGCCAAGATCATCCACATCATCCGCGACGGGCGCGCCGTGGTGTGCAGCAATTACCGCAGCGTGATGGAGCGGCCCGAGAGGCTCGCCCGTCCGTTCGGATCTTTCCTGCGGCCGCCGGGCTGGCGCGAGCGCGTGGACCGGCCCTTGATCGAGCAGCTCGCTTATCTTTGGAACGCCACGGTCCTTTACGCTTCCCGAGAGGGGAGAAAGTACGCCGACGATTACCGGGAAGTTTTTTACGAAGCGCTGCCGGAAAATGGCGCGGCGATCGTAACGGATCTTTGGCGCTGGCTCGGCGTGAGTCACTCCGACCGCCGGTTCGAAAAAATGCCGCACTTCGAGAACCGCAACTATAAATGGCCCGCGGAATTGACCCGCGAGCAGGTGGCGGTCGTCGAGCAAGTCGCCCGGGAGGGGCTGGACTATTTCGGTTACGCCGGCGGCTCGTCCGGCGGCCGCGACGACCGTTCGGGAGCAGGCCATGGCGCGGCGTGAGACAATCGACGGCGCGAAGACGGTCGTCGTGCTCGGCGTGGCGCGCTCGGGCACGTCCGTCACCGCTGGGGTATTGACGGCGCTCGGCGTCGATCTCGGCTCGACGGCGTTTCCCACCGAGTCGAACCCCACCGGGGTGCTCGAAGACGACGATTTCGCCAGGCTGCACAAGGAAATTCTCAACGCCGCGGAGCCGGGGAAGACGTATTGGGATCCTCCGCCGGTGCAAAAGGTTTGGCAACAACAGGAGCGTTTTGCCGACAGGATTGAAAAACTCGTCGCGGCGAAGTCGAAAGGAAAACCGTTTTGGGGCTGGAAGCATCCGCCGACGATTCTCACGATCGAGCTGTATCTGCCGTATCTCGTAAATCCGCACTTCGTCTTCGTGTTTCGAAATCCGCTCGGCACGGCGCGCTCCTCGGTCGAGCATACGAGCCGCTACAAAGACAAAGTGGACGTGCTCCGGACGCTCAAGCTCGTCAACTTTTATCACGACGAGATGATGCGCTTCGTCGACCGCCACCCGGACCTGCCGGCGCTCTTTCTCTCGTTCGAAGACGTCCTCAGCGAGCCGGGGCGCGAGGCGGCGCGGATCGCCGAGTTTCTCGGCGTCGAGCTGACCGAAGAGAAGCTGGATAAAATTCTTAAGCTCGTCATCCCGCGCGAGGCGATCGGCGACGCCAGGAAAAAAGCCGCGGGGCTCTTCACCGGGAAGCTTCCCCGCCTGCTCAAAAAAAAGCTCTTGCCTCTGCTCCGCGCCGGGAGCGGAGGCGAATAGCCGCGCGAAGGTCGAGGAATTTTTCTCCGTGCCGCTCAAGATTCTCCAGACGAACTTTCATCGCGACTGGAACGGCCAGGTCGCCCGGATTTTTCTCCTCTCGCGCGAGCTGCGCCGCCGGGGACACGAGGTCGTCATCGCGGCGCCCGCCGAATCGGCGCTGATCGAGCGCGCCCGCGCGGCGGGAATTCCGGTCTTCACCGCCGTTCGCTTCCCGAAGATGGGCCGCCCGATCGCGTTTTTGCGTGACGCCGCCGCGCTGGCGCGTCTCATTCGCGCGGAGCGATTCGACTGGCTCCATACGCATGGATCGCAGGACACATGGTGCACGATTGCGGCGGCGCGTCTGGCGGGGCGGCCGGCGCCGATCCTGATGACGCGCCACAACACGAAGCCGGTGCGCTTTCATTCCTTCAACCGCTGGCTTTACGGCCGCGCCATCGACCGGCTCGTCGTCGTGAGCGGCGGCGCGCTGGAGAATTACCGGCGTTTTTTCGACGCGGGCCTGCTGGCGCCGGACGAGATTTCGGTCATTCATTCGTCGATCGATATGGAGCGCTTCGGCCGCGCGCCGGATGCGGCGAGAATCCGCCGCGAATTGGGCGTCGGCGAACGGACGCCGCTCATCGGCTTGATCGGGCGGGTGAGCAAGGACAAGGGCCACGAGGTTCTTCTCGCGGCCGCGCCGCGGATCTTGCGGGAATTTCCCGAGGCGATCTTCGTTTTCGCGGGAAAAGAAGGCCGGATTCTCGGCCCGATCATTCGCGAGACGGTGCGCAAGAAGGGTCTGGAAAGATCGGTCCGCATGTTGGGCTTTCGCGCGGATGTTCTCGACATCACGGCGGCGCTGGACGTCTCGGTCCTGCCGGCGGTCGGCACCGACTCGTCGCCTGCGGTGCTGAAGGAGGCGCGGTTATTGGGTAAGCCGATCGTCGCCAGCCGCATCGGCGGCCTGGCCGAGATCGTGCTCGACGGCGCCGGGATTCTCGTCACTCCCGGAAACGCGGACGAGCTTGCCGAGGCGATCATCGCGACTTTGCGCGGCCGAGATGGCGGCGAAGATCCGGCGCGGGAGTTCCCCCAGCAATTTACCCCGGGCTTCATGTGCGACGCGTATCTCCGCGTGTACGGGGAAATCCGCAACAAGGAACGGCGCGCCGATGGTTAAAGTATGGCGCCGCAACTGGACCTCCGAGGCGCGCCGTTACGCGAGCGCGGACGCGATCGTGGTGTCGATTCCGAAGAGCGGGCGGACCTGGTTCCGGGTGTTTCTGCATGCGTACTTTTGCGCCCTGGAAAAACGGGAGTTCACGTTGCGCGCGCGCGAGCTGTTCAAAGGCAACGTGCCGAGGTTCCTGTTCACCCACGACCTCTGGGCGCACCTGACCGGCCCGAGGGTCGGCGACCGGATCACCGGGCGACAGCTCATTCCGGCGCCGGCGATCCGGCAAAAACGCATCCTGTTGCTTTCCCGAGACCCGCGGGATGTCGTCGTATCGCTTTTTTTTCAGCACAGCAGGAGAACGCGCCGCTACGGCGGCGATTTGCACGAGATGATTCATCATTCGAGATTCAGAATCAGCCGCATGGTCGACATCATGAATACCTGGATGGTCGAGTGGGGTGGCGGCGGGAATTTCAAACTGATCCGTTACGAAGATTGCCGCCGGTATCCCGAGGCCGTGTTTCGCGAGCTCTTGACCTTCTTCGGTTGTCGGGAGATCGATGCCGGGCCGTTCGCTCATGCCGTCGAATTTTCTCGCTTCGAGAATATGCGGGCGATGGAGGCGGCCGGAAAGGCGAAAAAGAAAACGTTGCTGCCGGGCGACGCGGCGGATCCGGATTCTTACAAGGTGCGCCGCGGTCGAGTCGGCGGTTTTAAGGACTATCTGAGTCCGGAAGACGTCGCCTACCTCGAGCGCGCTCTCGAACGCTTGGACGAGCGATACGGCTATGGCCGCAAGAGCGGATCAAGCTCGGCCGGCGTCGATCCGGCGAATTCCTCCCCGGCGAAAGCCGGAGGCGCTGCGGAAAGGCTCATCGATTGAGATGAAAAGGCGCAACTGGAGCTCTGCGGCGGGCCGATATGCCGAAGCGGACGCCATCGTGGTGTCGCTCGGTAAAAGCGGCCGGACGTGGCTGAGGGTATTTCTGTATTCCTATTTTTGCGCGGCGACGAACCGGGAATTTACCTTGAACGCGAGCGAGCTGGCGGATAGCGGCGTCCCGAAATTATTATTCACGCACGACCGTTGGGGCGCCAGGACTACGCGCAAGCTGAGAGACCGGATGAGCGGCAAGCATTTGGTTCCGCCGGTGGAGAGCCGCACCAAGCCGATTGTGCTGCTCGTGCGCGATCCGAGAGACGTGGTCGTCTCGCTTTTCTTTCAGGTGACAAAACGGTCGGGCCGGTACGGCGGCGCGCTCTCCAGGATCATCCGCGACCCGCGATTCGGAATCGATTCGATCGTGGCCATCATGAACTCGTGGATGGAGGAGTGGAACGGCCGCGACCGATTCAAGCTCCTGCGCTACGAGGACTGCCGGAAAAATACCGCAGCCGCGTTCCGCGACGTGCTGGCCTTTCTCGGCGTCCAAGAGATCGATGAAACGGCCTTCGCGCACGCGGTTCACTTTTCCAGCTTCGAAAATATGAAAAAGCTCGAGGCGGCCGGGCGGTTCAAGACGAAAATACTATCGGCGCGCGACGTGAACGACCCCGATTCCTACAAGACGCGCCGCGGCGTGGTCGGCGGTTTCAAGGATTACCTCGGTCCGGAAGACGTGCGCTATCTCGACCGCGCTATGAGCCGGCTCGACGAGCGATTCGGATACGGCGGGGAGAGAAGGGCGGCGGACGGGATTACAGCGACCGGTCGTGAGGCGCGATAAGGCGATTCGGTGAGTGAAGCGGAACGACATAAGATCGTGGTTGTTTTGGGCGCGGCCCGATCCGGGACTTCGGTCACCGCCGGAATATTGGAGGCGCTGGGCGTCGATATGGGCTCGATAGGCGCGTCCAAAAAATGGAACCCGAAGGGATCATTTGAAGACAAGGATTTTCAAAGACTGAACAAAGCTATTTTTCGCATGGTCGAGCCGTCGAAGGATTACTGGGAACCTCCGAGTTGGCGCCAGGTCATGGACCAACGCGCGGCGGCGGCGCCGAAGATTCGCGAGCTCGTTGCGGCAAAATCGCGCCGCGAGCGCGTCTGGGGCTGGAAAAATCCGCGTTCGATCCTCACCCTGGAGCTTTACCTTCCGTGCCTTACGAACCCGCATCTCGTGCTGGTCTCGCGCGATCGACTCGCGACGGCGAAGTCGTCCATCAAGCACACGCGCGGCCGGATCGATCTGCCGCAGGCGCTAAGGCTGGTGGATTTTTATACCGGCGAGATGCATGCGTTCGTCGAGCGCCATCCGGAGCTGCCGAATATTTCTATCGCGTTCGAAGAGATCGTGGC
>DASXRG010000277.1:0-5670 GCA_036506735.1 Binatia bacterium
GCTTAACAGAAACAGCTGGCGATCTTAGAAACGTGCCACACTAAGGAAACGTAAAGGTCACGATCGGTCAGTCTGAACTAGCCTGGTTTGACGGACGGCTGAAATGACACAAAGTAGCTGAGGACGTGTTGACGTTGCCTAATCGGCCGGTGTGCGCCTTAGCCCGCCGAGACTATGGGGCTTGCCCCTGAATTCAAAAAAATTCTCGACCGGGCGCGCGTATTGATGCTGGTGCTCTGGGTTGGTTTCTTCGCGTCGATCGTTTTTCTCTTATTCCTTCCCGAAAGCTTCTTTAGAGGTCATCCTGTCAGTAAAGCCTATCCATATCTGACCGAGCTCGAAAACATAACCTGGCTCCTCGCGCTGGCTTTTGCGCTTCTCCTCTTGTGGGCGAAACAGCGATTCTACACGGTCGATGCGATTTTTCGGGCGGCGACCAGATCTTGGCTTTTGACCGATCTCGGGGGCGAAACGCCGACGGAAAAAGGCGCCGCCAGGCTAATTTATTTTTATCGGTTCAGAATGACGCGCGCACTCGTGCTCTCCGCGTTGATCGGCGTCTGCGGCCTGCTTCTCAGCGCGATGAATCCTCCCGGCTGGGAAGGCAGGCTCTTTTATCTAACAAGCGGAGCGCTCCTTGTGTTCTTTTATCCCTCCAAAGCTTTTTTCGACAGTCTCATAAAGGAATACGAGCACCGGGAAGTCATGTATGAATTGGACGGGAGGTGGGGCCGCCTCTAACGCGCCCATCCTTGGAGATACCTGCAAGTGCGGGGGATCGCCCTGGGGTCAGGCTCAGCGACTGGTGAAATGCGTTACCGGTGGTAGAGCACCTCGATGTAATCAAAAATCTCTGACCGAGCTTTCTCTGTACTGTGATAGCCTCGAGATCGTATTTAATGAAGGCTCAAAAATTCCTCCACGATCCGCAAGAGCTTCCTAGACGGTCGTCTCTTTCTCGTTTCCCACAAAAGGATAGTCGTCGGATCGACTCCCAATCGTCTTGCCATATCCCTTTGGGTGAAGCCGAGCACCATACGGGCAGCCAGAAGCCTATTAGACAGACCTTCGGAATTAGATAAAGGGTTGTATCCTAGGAATTCAATGATCCGGGGGATATGCCGTATGCGTGACTGGGTTTCATTGCTTTCCCAATTGAATACCGTGGCCTCATCTACCCCAATTTGCTTGGCGACATGCTTTTGGAATAGTCCAAGTTCCAGCCGGCGCTTTCGGATATGGTCGCCTAAGGTCTTCAGTTCCTTGGGATATGCGGAATCCTTGGGTTTTTGTGCTGTTAGGACGGCATGGCAAAAAGGCAACGCGGGGATGCCCCTGCGGATTTTTTACCGATCCGCAAAAAGAATGCGGCTGCACGCCGCCGCAGATCCAGCGCTATCGCTCCAAAGTCTCCGGCCCGCTTCTCGACCGCATCGACATTCAGGTCGAAGTCCCCGCGCTGCGCTACCAGGAGCTGGCGAGCAAAGACGCCGGCGAGCCGTCGGCGGCGATCCGCCAGAGAGTCAACGCCGCGCGGCAAATCCAGCTCGCGCGCTTTCAGAAAAGAAACCTCCACGCCAACGCGCAGATGGGAACGCGAGACATCAAAAAATATTGCGCCGTGAAACCGGAAGCGGAAAAATTGCTGGAGGTGGCAATTAATAAATTAGGCTTGAGCGCCCGCGCCTACAGCCGCGTCCTGAAAGTCAGCCGCACGATCGCCGATTTGGAAGGCTCGGAGGACATCCAGCCGGCGCATGTTTCGGAAGCGATACAGTACCGGAGTTTGGATCGGAGGTTGTAGGCAAACATGATTGCGGACGCTATCGAATATCGGGCGGTGGTAAAAGATAGGGGACACCATCCTAGAAACGCAGGTTTTTGAACTCTTTGGCACGAGATAAAGGACGAAAGCTATGGTTGAAGCCTCGCACGAGATGCGCCCTATCAGGATCTTTGGTGCTGCACTAATTCTATTTAGCTTGGTTGGTACTTGGGTCTTTTTCAGTCCGCTCTCCCCTGCGTACTTCTTTACGTTTTTTGCAGAAATTTCGGATCCTGGTTGGATGCTTGCTTTTATTCTCGGGAATACACTTTTCTATTTGCTAACTGGTTTAGGTGTCATTGTACAGAAAAAGTGGGGATATTGGTTTCTTAAACTTTGGCTCTACATGTTGTTTCTCGCGTTTCCCATTGGGACAGTTATCTCGTATATGTTCCTTCGCTATATCAAGAAACATGAGATCAAGCGATATTTTGGCTAGACTACCGCTGCTTCCTAAGAGTTGCTTAGGGTCAGATGGCAAAAAGGTAAACCGTCCCTTGAGTGTGCGGGAACGCGAGTAGCATGCAGAAATAATTCAATCAGATCACTTCCACGGTAATTCTATTTAAGATATCCTCGCTCGCGATAAAAGCGCGCCGCGGCCGGATGCAATGGGACATCGTAAGGCGACTCTTCGTCATTGGCGCAGAGCTGCGCGATGTCGAGCGGCTTGTAATTATCCGTCGGCATCATGTCCTTTCGCTTCTCGATCGTTTCACATAACGCATAAGCCACGTCGTCCGGCATGTCGGCGCGCACGATCATGGGCCAGCCGCTGAAATCGAGGGTCTCAACCTCCGCGGCGATCCCGGGGAATCCCGCTTTCGTCATGCGGGCCGCCCGGAATCCCAGCGCCGTCATATGCTTGAGGACCGATCCTTCCACGGGCAGGAAACGAAACCCGTTCTCAAGGGCGGTTCGCGCCCAGCTCTTGATTCCCTCGTCGAAGACCGCATCGATCTTGCCGCTTTCGATGCCCGCCCGCCGTGTCGGATCGGTGGGCCTGGTCGTTGAATGAATTTCTCCGCCCCACCGGCGAATGTCCTCCAGCGTAAATCCGGCGGCGCGCAACACCTCCGCCACCGTGAACATCGTCGAGTCTTCCTTTCGCGCCGCTTTATCCGCCCTCCGGATGGAAACTTTGAGCGGGAAGCGCTCCTTTTTGATCTGAGAGATGGACGTGATCCCGGTCGATTCACGCACCGCGAAGCCCATGACGTCGTAAGAGGGAAATACGGCGAGCGTGCGCACCGGAAGGCGTTTTGGAAACGGCCCTTTCCCCCGATAGGCCATGGTCAACAGCACCGAAGGGTTGACCCAGGCGAGCGAGAACTCGCCTTTCGCCACCGCTTTAATCGCGTCAAACCCGCCCGTGGTGAAGGAGAGCGCGATGCCCTTGCGATCGTTCGGCTTGGGCGTGAGCGAGAGTTTGAGCGTGTTGCCGATGGGCGTATCGGTTTGCAGCACCCCCTCGGCGGCTTTCCACGACTCCGACGCGAGCGAGCTGTCGTATAAACCGGAGGCCAATTCCAATAGCCCGCGGGCCCGCTGAATGCCCGCGTTGTATCGCTTTATGTTGGTTCGACGACCTTGCGCAGGTATGATTGACTTCAAGCGCGGCGCCTCTCAGTCGAAGAGCTTCCGCGCCAATTCGGCCGCGGGCGGCCGCGTCTTCAAGATCTTTTCTTCCGACTGATTCTCGAGCTTCGGATATTGATCCGGGGTCAGGGTATCTTTTGCCGGCATGACGCCGAACTCTTTCAGCCATTGCGTATCGACATCGAAGCGGCGCGTCGCCTGACCCATCGCTCGGGAATAAGTTTCCTGACCTTCCTGGCCGAGGAACCAGTTGATAAACACTTTGGTCGCATTGGGATGGGGAGCGCCCTTGATCATCGTCACGTTGCCGCTGCCGCCGCTGACATAAACCTCGTCGCGAGCGCTGGGAACCAAGCGCACGGGCAGTCCAGCTTTGGCGAACGGCAGCAAAGAATAATAGCTAAGGCCGACGACCAGCGCGATCTTTCCCTTGGCCAGACTTTCCGCCAACAGCCGTTGATCGCGGCCGAGGAGCAGCTTCTGGCCCGCGAGCTTCTTAAGGTAGTCCTCACCCTTGAGCTTCCAGAGGAACGACCACATCGAGGCTCCCGCGCCGGGAGTGCGCGGGTCGAGGTAGCCGATCTTGCCGGACCATTTCGGATTCAGCAAATCGTTCAAGGAACGAATCTCGTCGGGCTTCACAAACTCCGTGTTGCACCAGATGTTCTCGGTTTGGTAGGCCTGCGAGGAGTAGATGTAACGCTTCGCGTTATCCACCCAGATGTGCCCGCCCCACCAGTTGCCCGGCTCTTTGATTTCCTTGAGCATCATCGCCGGTTCGAGGGGAGCTAAAATACCTTCGGACAGGAGCCCCGTGACCAGCGATTCGCTGCCGCCCATGTGGACGTCGAAATCGGGCACGCCGGACTTCGACTCCTGCTGGATTTTCCCGACGATCGCGGCGGCTCGGCCGACGTTGAGCTCGGCCTCGATGCCGAAGCGCTGCTTGAAATTTTTTTCTATTCCCTTTCTCAGCTCGGCGCTGGCCGGGATCGAGACGACCACCTTGCCTTCCCTCTTGGCCGCCTCGACCGTTCTTTCCCATTCGCCGGCCGCGGATGGTTTCGTCTCCGCGGCGTGCAACCGTCCCGCTCCGAGCGACCCGATAAAAGCAAATGCACAGAGCGGTGGAAGGATTTTTCGGGAAAACATCATGCTTAGGCCCGCCTTGTCGTTAAAAATCGAATTGCTTGACATATAGATGCGTCGTCGATAAGAAGTCAAGGAATCGAGCGAACTTGACCGTCATCACTCGTTTCGATCGGAAGGAGCCGCGCAATGGAAAATACCTCGACGGCGAACCAATCGAGTCCCGAAATACTGGAAGCGTACTTCGACAAATACCCCGACGTTCCCAAAGAGACGATTCTCAAGCAACATCTGCTGAGCCTCGGCCATTGGTTCAGCGACGCCGCGCTCCGCGCCGCCGACGGCGCGCTGGTGAAATCGTATCGCTTGTTCTCTTACGACCTCGTGCCGATGTCCGAGTTGAAGCGGGGCGAGCATCGGCGCGTTCCCGAGCACTTCGTCATGCTCAACGGGCCCTACGGCATGCGCCCCGTGGCGATTCAGACTTCGCTTTCTCCCTATTCACCTTACCTTATCGACGTCGTCGATGGCCGCCTCGTCATGACCACCGAAGGGCGCGTCCTAGCGGAGGTCCGCTTCCCAAAAACGCCGGACTACTACGCGAAGAGTTTGCCTGACGGCACGCCCTATCATGAGATCGTCGCCTTCGGCGCGTTCATTACGATCTTTCGCAATTGCCAATACTGGGGCGCGAAGGAGGAGTGCAAGTTTTGCGACATCAACGAGAACGCCCGCCAGATGAAGCTGTCGCGCGACTTTACTTTGAAGGCGCCGGTGAAATCGGTGGAAGATGTCGTCCTGGTTTGCGACGAGGTCGCAAGCGACGCTCGCAGACTCGGAGTAGCCGCGCCCGGCTTCGTGCTCAGCGGCGGCACGATCACCAAGACGTTGCACGGTAAGAGCGAAGTGGATTTCTACGAGCCGTACATCCGCGCCATCAAAGGAAGCTCGGCGAAGCCGCGAATTACTTTCGAGGTCAACGCGCGGCCGCGCGAAGAGGTCGCGCGCTACAAAGCCGCCGGCGCCGACCACATCCACTTCAACATGGAGGTATGGGACAAGCGGCTCTTCGCATGGATCAATCCCGGCAAGGCCGAGCGCGTCGGCTGGGACAATTGGGTGCGCTGGATGTGCGACGCGGTGGAAGTCTTCGGTCC
>DASXRG010000278.1:0-10860 GCA_036506735.1 Binatia bacterium
AGACATGCACGGCGAAGCGCTCGCTTACACGAGACAGACCCTGGGCTATCCGCCGCCCAAATTCAGCTCGACGGCGCAGAACGCGCGCGAAGAATTCCCGGGCGGCGCTTTACCCGGCGACGTGGAAGTTCCCGGCGGGACGTTCATGTTGGGCGCGGCGCCGGGCGCTGCATTCGTTTTCGACAACGAGAAATGGGAACATCCGGTGGCGATCGCGCCTTTTTGCGTTGCGCGCGCGCCGGTGACGCAAGGAGAGTTCGCGGCGTTCGCGGACGACGGCGGATACCGGCGGCGTGAATTCTGGAGCGACGACGGATGGCGCTGGCTTCAATGCGGCGGCGCGCCGGCCCTCGACCGATCCTTTGCCAAATTTTTCCGCCGCCAGCAGGAATACGGCGGCGTCTCCGCGGCGGAGAAGGCCGAGCATCCGGTTTACTGGAAAAAAGAAGCCAACGGCCGCTGGCTGCAACGCGTCTTCGATCGATGGATAGCGCTCGAAGAAGATCTTCCGGTCATGCACGTCAACTGGTACGAAGCGAAGGCGTACTGCGAGTGGGCGCGCCGGCGACTGCCGACGGAAGCGGAATGGGAAATGGCGGCATCCGCGGAGCCGGACGGCGGCGGCTGCGGCATTCTGCCGCGGAAGCGAAATTTTCCCTGGGGCGACGAGTCTCCGACGCCGGCGCGCGCCAACCTCGACGGCGGCGCGTTGGGATTGCTCGAAGTCGGCGCTCTACCGGAGGGAGACAGCGCGTTCGGCTGCCGGCAGATGATCGGCAACGTCTGGGAGTGGACCGCGAGCGAGTTCACGCCCTATCCGGGATTTGTCGCCGATCCATACAAGGAATATTCCGCGCCCTGGTTCGGCGCGCACAAAGTTTTGCGCGGCGGCTGCTGGGCGACGCGGGCGCGCCTCATCCGCAACACCTGGCGCAATTTTTACACCCCGGACCGGCGCGACGTCTGGGCGGGCTTTCGGACCTGCGCAAAGTAAGAGGAGTGAGCCGTGAGAAATGAGCCAATCAACAGTTCGGAGGCGATGACGGGCAACTGCTCACTGCTCACTTACTAACTTTCTCCCTGCCCATGAAAATTCGACTCGTCACCCCGGCCGGGCCGGCGGACCGCAACGGCAACAGCATCACGGCGCTTCGCTGGGCGCGCATTCTCAGGCAACTGGGCCATCGGGTTTTCGTCGACGACAAATATCGCGGCGAGACGTGCGATCTTCTGATCGCTCTCCATGCGCGCAAAAGCGCGGAGTCGATCCGGCGCTTCAGCCAGGAACATCCGGAGCTGCCGCTCGTCGTGGTGTTGACCGGCACCGATCTTTATCGCGATATTCGCATCAGCGCCGCCGCTCGACAATCGCTCGAGCTGGCGACCCGGCTGATCGTTCTCCAGTCGATGGGCCTGGCGGAAGTGCCGCGCCGCTGGCGCGGAAAAACCCGAGTGATTTATCAGTCCGCGTCCCGTGTCAGGGGCCGGCCGCCGTCGCGCAGCGTTTTTGACGTTTGCGTCATCGGCCACCTGCGCGCGGAAAAAGATTCGCTGCGCACCGCCCTGGCTATTCGGTTGCTTCCTCCTTCATCCAAGCTGCGCGTTTTTCACGTCGGCCGCGCTATGAACGAGCAAATGGGCAAACGCGCCCGCGCGGAGACCGAGCGCAACCCGCGCTACCGCTGGCTCGGCGAGCGGCCGCACTGGAAGACCCGGCGGTTGTTGGCGAGCAGCCAGCTTCTGTCTCTGACGTCGAGAATGGAAGGCAGCGCCAACGTCTTGTCGGAGGCGCTCGCGTCGTCCGTGCCGGTCGTCGCGTCGAAGATATCCGGCCTCATCGGCACGCTCGGGAAACAATATCCGGGGTACTTTCCGGTCGGAGACACGCGGGCCCTCGCTCGCGTTCTTCGCCGGGCCGAATCCGACCCACGTTTCTACCACGCGCTGAAATCCCATTGCGCGCGTCTGCGCCCGCTCGTCGATCCCAAGCGCGAGCGCGACGCGTGGAAGAAGCTGCTGGACGAACTTCAAGCGGCAACGGGGGCTTAGGGATCGGCAAACGGCGGTGGAATCAATCCAAAATCGAAAACCTAAAATACCTGATTATTTTTTATCTTCTCTGATCCAACTCTTGACCCAAGGCAGAAACACGAACGCAGGCATCGATATCAGAAAGGTGAGCCCGAAGTAATTACCGTAGCCCATTCGCTCCGCGCCGATGCCGCTGATGCCGCCGATGAGACGCCCGGTGAGCGAGAAGACCGAAGAGAGAAAAGCGTACTGGACGGTCGCGTGCTCTTTGTCGCACACGTTCATCAAGAACGCGAGGAAAGCCGCGGTGCCGAGACCGCCGGTGAAGGATTCGATGACCGAGGCGCCGTAGAGCCCCGCCCATCCCAGCTCGGCCCACGCAACGACCGCGTAGCCGAGATTGGAAACCGCCTGTAGTAATCCCAAGACGAAGATTCCGCGAAACGTCCCGTAGCGCGCGATGAAGCCGCCGCCTGCCAGCGAGCCGGCGACGCTCAGCACGATGCCGAACGTCGTCGGAACCATTCCGATCTCGAAGACCGATCTCCCTTGATCGACCCAGAAAGGCTTCACCATCGGGCCGATCGCGAACTCGCCGAGTTTATAGGTGAGCACGAACAGCACCAGCGGCACCGCGCTCCACGTGCCGATCCAGCCCGCGAAGCCCGCGAGCCAATGAGATCGCGCTTCCTGCGGCAGATCGAGCCGGGGTGAAACCAAAACCGAAAATCCGAGCAGCGCAAACACGAGCGCGGCGCAAAAATAAAGACCACCCCAAGGAAAGATCGAAGCGAGCAATACAGTGCCGCCGCCGAGCGCGACCAGCGCGACGCGGTACGCCGAGGCGCGCACGCCGTTGGCCGCGCCCTCTTCCTCCCGCCGCACGAGACCGACGGTGTAAGAATCGATCGCGACGTCCTGCGTCGCCGAGAGCGTCGTGAGCGCGAGCAGCAGCCCTAAGAGCAGCCAGCCGGGATGCGCGGCATCGACGAGCGGCAGGAAGCCGACCGCCAGCGCCACGCCGAGCATACAGCCGCAAATCCATAGCCGGCGGTCGCCGTAGCGATGCACCAGCGGCGACCAAAAAACTTTCAGCGAATACGGCAGCTCCAGCAGGCGCAGCCCGCCGATCGCGCGGAGAGATATTCCCTGCAAGCGCAGGTAAACCGGCAGCGCCTCCCAGAGAATCGCCACCGGGCTGCCCTGGATGAAATAGAGCAGCGCCACGATCCCCAGCTTGCGCCGCGACTCGTGCGGCAGTTTCTCCGCGCCGAGAAATTTCCAGATGAAATTCATATCGCCCGGAGTACCAGTTTTCACTTCGGATATAAAGAGAAAATTCGAAAAAGTCGTTCACGAAAATTTCCCCCAACCGTCAAGCTGTGTTCATCCTCCGATGAGAAATAACGGCCATCGATGAAACATAAATTCCTATTTCAAGGAGGATCGCGTGAAGAATAAATTTTCGATCTTTCGGAAGAGCGCGGCCGGTCATGCGATCGAGGGAGCGTTGACGCGGCCCATCGGACGCCGTTCGCTGCTCAAAGGAGCGCTGGCGGCGACTCCCCTGCTGCTCGCCGGCCCTATCGGAGCATTATTAACGGTAAGTAAACTCACCGTGAACACTGGATGAAGCGACGATTAACCGAGTCTTCACTTCGGCTTCATCTACCGTTTATCTTGGCCACCTAGCTTGACCGTCAAACAGTAAGGAGCGCATCAACGCTCAGGAGGTGACAAACGATGGCGCATTGTCGGATCGAACGCGGGCCGTAATCCAACGTTCATGTTGTCGTAACCTGTTCGTAACAATTCATCGCCATAAGGAGGCTATATGAGAAAACACTCTTACTTGCTGAGTTTCTTCTTCGCCGCCGTAGTTCTTTGGTCGCTCGGGTTGCGCGCGGCCGCAGTGGAAGCCCAACTCATCCAGGTCGACGGGTCCAGCACCGTGTTCCCGATCACGGAGGCGGTGGCTGAAGAATTCCAAAAGGCGAAAAAGGGCAAAGTCAAGGTAACCGTCGGCATCGCGGGCACCGGCGGCGGCTTCAAGAAGTTCTGCCGCGGCGAGACCGATATCAGCGATGCGTCCCGGCCGATCCTGAAACAGGAAATGGAGACCTGCAAAAACGCGGGCATCGAGTACTTCGAACTTCCGATCGCGTATGACGCATTGACTGTGATCGTCAATCCCAAGAACGACTGGGTAAAATCGTTGACCATCGCCGACTTGAAAAAAATGTGGGAACCGTCCGCTCAAGGCAAGGTGACGACCTGGAATCAAATCCGGCCCGAATGGCCCAATGCGCCGCTCAAGCTGTTCGGTCCCGGCGCCGACTCGGGGACGTTCGACTACTTCACCGAAGCGATCGTGGGTAAGGCCAAATCCAGCCGTGGCGACTTTACCGCCAGCGAAGACGACAACGTGCTCGTGCAGGGCATCGCGAACGATCGGAATGCGTTGGGTTATTTCGGCTATTCCTACTACAGCGAGAACCAGAACCGGCTGAAAGCGGTGCCAATCGACGGCGGCAAGGGCGCGGTCGCTCCTTCACCGAAAACCGTCGAGGACGGGACGTACCAGCCGCTCTCTCGGCCGATTTTCATTTATGTGGCCAAGAAGTCGATGGACAAGTCGGAAGTCAGAGAGTTCGTCGAGTTCTATATCAAGAACGCTCCGAACCTGGTGAAGCAAGTCAAATACGTCGCGCTTCCTCAAAGCGCCTATACGACCGATCTCGAACACCTCAAGAAAGGCAAGATCGGGACCATGTTCGGCGGCGAGGCGGAAGTCGGCGTGAAGATCGAAGATCTCCTCAAACGGGAAGCGAAGTTCTAGCGGCCTTTTGAATCGGCGCGGCGCCTGAACGGCGCCCCGCCGATTCATTCCATCCTCCAAATCCAAGGATCGATTCGTGGAAACAAATCACGCAACCACCACCGGTTACCGCGCGGGACAAGGGCGTGTTGGCCGGCTCGCCGTCAACGCAACGATGCAAAAACTTCGCGAGCGCGTCATTGAATTCATCATGTTCCTCTGCGCCTTGTCGTCGGTCGCTATCACTCTCGGGATCGTCGGAGTCCTGCTCTTTGAGTCCTGGAACTTTTTCAAACAGATATCGTTGGTCGATTTTCTAACCGATAGCCAGTGGACCGTGCTGTTTGAAAACCCGCACTATGGGATCATGCCCCTGGTGACCGGAACGATTGTAACGTCCGCCGTGGCTCTCTTAGTCGCTCTGCCGCTCGGCACGATCATCGCAATCTACTTGAGCGAGTACGCCAACACCCGCGTCCGGGAGATTTTGAAGCCGATACTGGAGTTGCTAAGCGCGGTGCCGACGGTGGTTTTCGGCTACTTCGCGCTGCTTTTTGTCACTCCGCTGCTGCAAAGTTTTTTACCCGACCTGCCCGGCTTCAACATGCTCTCCGCCGGCATCGTGATCGGTATCATGATCATTCCGTACGTGAGCTCGCTCAGCGAAGACGCGATGAAAGCGGTGCCCGTGCAAATCCGCGAGGGCTCCTACGCCATGGGCGCGACACGCTTTCAAACGGCCATTCGAGTGCTGATTCCCTCGGCTTTCTCCGGCATCGCTTCGGCTTACGTGCTGGGATTTTCCCGGGCCGTGGGCGAGACCATGGTGGTGGCGATCGCCGCGGGACAGCAGCCTAACCTGACGCTCAACCCGATGGAGGGCGCGGCGACGATCACGGCGTTTATCGTGCAGGTGAGCTTGGGGGATCTGCCGCACGGCAGCATCGCCTACCAGAGCATCTTCGCCGCCGGGCTGACGTTGATGTGCATGACGCTCCTTTTCAACATCGGCGGCTATCTGCTGCGCAAACGCTTCCGGGAGATCTACTGACGTGACCGACAGCACCATCGAAGCCAAGGTCACCCGCAACAAGAGATTCGATGGCCTATTCGCCATCGTCGGCCTGTTGGCGACGTTCGTCGGCATGATCACCCTTACGGCGCTGATCCTGGACTTGGCAACGGGCGGCGCGGCGCGGCTCACGCCGCACTTCTTCACGTCGTTCCCGTCCCGGTTCCCGGCGCAAGCGGGTATTCTGTCGGCGTGGGTCGGAACTTGTTTGATCATGCTGGTCACGGCGCTGACCGCGGTGCCGATGGGCGTCGCCGCCGGCGTCTATCTCGAGGAATACGCGCCGAAGAATTGGCTGACCGGGCTGATTGAAATCAACATCGCCAACCTGGCGGGCGTTCCTTCGATCGTGTACGGCCTGTTGGCCTTGGGACTGTTCGTTTACCAGCTCAGACTCGGGCAGAGCATCCTCTCGGCGGGATTGACGCTGGCACTTTTGATTCTTCCGATCGTCATCGTCGCGACGCGCGAATCGATCCGCGCCGTCCCGTCCACCATGAGAGAAGCCGCTTACGCCCTGGGCGCGACCAAATGGCAGACCACGCGCGATCACGTTCTCCCCTACTCGATGGGCGGCATCCTGACCGGCGTCATCATCGCGCTTTCCCGAGCGATCGGCGAAAGCGCTCCACTGATCACCATCGGGGCTTTGACGTTCATCGCCTTCCTGCCGGAAGCGCCGATCAAGGCGGAGTTTCCCTTCATTTCATTCGAATGGCTCTTCTCACCGTTCAGCGCGATGCCTATTCAAATGTTCAACTGGGTGTCGCGGCCGCAGCACGAGTTTCACTTGAACGCCGCTGCGGCGGGGTTGATCCTCATGGTCATGACGTTGGTCATGAACGGCATCGCTATTTATTTTCGTTATCGCTTCAGGAAGCGCATCAAATGGTAGCCGGAAGAATAAAGTGGAAATGACGGCTCATGGGAGGTAAAGTGGAACTTCAAGAACGGGTAGAAATACCGAGAATTAGAATGGAACCGATGGTCGCAACGGAAGGTCAGCCAGACAGCGCAACTTCAGCGGCCGGCAAATTTATCCTAGAGGTCCGCGACCTCAACGTCTATTATGGTTCCACGCGCGCCTTAAAAGGCATCACCGTCGAAATCCCCGAAAAAAAGGCGACGGCGTTTATCGGCCCCTCCGGCTGCGGCAAGACGACGCTGCTCAGGTGCTTGAACCGCATGAACGATCTCATCCCCAACGTTCGCATCACCGGCAGCATCAAGCTCGCCGGCAGCGAGATCAACGACGCTTCGACCGACGTCATTAATCTGCGGCGCCGTGTCGGAATGATCTTCCAGAAGTGGAATCCCTTTCCCAAGAGCATTTACGAAAACGTGGTGTACGGGCTGAGAATCGTCGGCATCAACAATCGCAGCCGCCTGGATGAAGTCGTGGAGACGAATCTCAAGCGCGCGGCCTTGTGGGACGAGGTCAAGGACAACTTGCACAAGAGCGCCGCCGAGCTTTCGGGCGGGCAGCAGCAGCGCCTCTGTATCGCGCGCGCGCTCGCCGTCGAGCCCGAAGTCCTCCTGATGGACGAGCCCTGCTCCGCCCTGGACCCGATCTCGACGGCCAAGGTCGAAGAGCTGATCCACGAGCTCAAAGACACGTTTACGATCGTGATCGTAACCCACAACATGCAGCAAGCCGCCCGTGTGTCCGACGTGACCGCTTTTTTCTACCTCGGCGAATTGATAGAATTCGGTGAGACGGCCAAACTCTTTACCACTCCGGAGAAGCGCCAGACCGAGGACTACATTACCGGAAGGTTTGGATAACACGGCAGTCAGCAATCAGCCATCAGCACTCAGCTAAAACGGGGAGGAGGCGCTGATTGCTGAAAACTGATTGCTGAGAGCTAGGAGAAAGAATATGCACGCCCAACATACCGACAAAAGATACGAGGAAGATCTGAAGCGGCTCCGCGACGACATTCTCTACATGGGCGGACTGGTCGAAGACCAGATTCAAAAAGCCGTCAGCTCGCTCGTCGATCGGGATTCTGCCCTCGCCGAGACGATCATTCAGCGCGACCAGGAAGTGAACCGCCTCGACGTGGAGATCGACGATCTCTGCATCCGCCTGCTCGCGCTGCGCCAGCCGGCGGGCGGCGACCTCCGCTTCATTACAACGGCGCTCAAAATTACCACCGACCTGGAGCGGATCGGCGACATGGCGGTCAATATCTGCGAGCGCGCCCTGGAGCTCAACATGGAGCCCCAGCTCAAGCCTTACATCGATATTCCCCGCATGGCGCGTACCTCCGAGCGGATGATCCGGGAAAGCCTCGATGCCTTCGTGCGGGAAGATACCGATCTGGCTTTGAAGGTTTGCAAGGACGACCAGGAGGTCGACGATCTCAACAGCCAGATTTTTCGCGAGACGATCAGCTTCATGATCGAAGATCCCCACACGATCAACCGCGCCATGAAGATCAGCTCGATATCGAAATACCTCGAGCGGATCGCCGATCACGCCACCAACATCGCCGAAATGGTGGTGTTCATGGTCAAAGGCAAAAGCATCCGGCACATGAAAGACATCCCGCAGTCGATCTAGGCCGTATGCAAGGCGCGCAAGAGTTCAAACCGTTCAAGTCGTTCAAGCAGTTCAAGTCGTTTTGAACGATTGGAACGACTGGAACGGCTTGAACCAGCATTCATCTATGCCCCCGAAGAAGATCTTAGTGGTCGAAGACGAGCCCGATATCCGAAAGCTCGTGCATTACAATCTCACCCAAGAGCGTTTTCAGACGCTTGAAGCCGAGGACGGAGAGAAGGCGCTCAAAGTCCTCCAGAGAGAAAAACCCCATCTGATTATCTTGGATCTCATGCTACCGGGGTTGTCCGGGATGGAATTGTGCAAGGTTCTCCGCAGCAAGCCCGAAACCGCCCGGATTCCGATTCTTATGCTTACGGCCAAGGCGAGCGAAGCGGATCGCGTGGTCGGACTGGAGATGGGCGCGGACGATTACCTCACCAAGCCGTTCAGCCCGCGCGAGCTGGTCGCGCGCGTCAAGGCGATTCTGCGCCGCACCGACGCACCCGCCGCGACCGCAGGAGCCGAGCTATACGAAAAAGGCCCGTTGAAAATCAACTTCTCGACCTATGAAGCTTCGGTCAGAGGAAAAGCGGTGCGTCTCACACTCAAGGAGTTTGAGCTTTTGCGCTTTCTGGTCCAGAATCCGAGCCGGGTGCTCAGCCGGGACCAGCTCCTCGATCGGGTCTGGGGCGGCGAGGTCTTCGTCGATCCTCGGACCGTCGACGTCCATATCCGCAGGCTGAGAAAAGCCATCGAAAGAAACGATAGCAAGCCCGAGTGGGTCTTGACCGTTCGGGGAGTAGGCTACAAGTTCGATGAAAAGGCCCTGGAAAAGTAAAGCCGTCGTCAAGTTTTTCCTGTCCTACTTCGCCGTCGTTCTGCTCCTCTTTGTCCTTTTTTATCTCTACGCCGTCTCCGTCGTAAAAGATTTTCATATCTCCTCTTTGTCCAAAGAGCTGCAAGACGAAGCGAAGCTCGTGAGTCGGTTGCTCCCCTTGGGAGTGGAAGGACAGAGCCTCGATCAACTTTCCCGCGATATCGGGCGGGATCTCGGGGTTCGGATCACCGTGATCGATCGCGACGGCAAAGTTCTGGGAGACTCCGATGAATCTTCGATCACTATGGAAAATCACGGCGCCAGGCCCGAGGTTGTCGAGGCGCTGTCGAAGGGGATCGGGACGAGCACGCGCTACAGCACGACGGTGCATCACGAGATGCTTTACCTGGCCGTGCGCGAAGATAATCCGCGGCGCATCATTCGGCTCTCGGTGCCATTGAACTCGATCGAGCAGGCGGAAAGCTCCATACGCCGCGCTATCCTCCTCGGGCTCCTGGCATTCTCCGGCTTGGGGCTGCTGCTCGCGTTTTTCTTTTCCCGCCACTTGGAGCGTCGAGTCAAGTCGATGGTGGAATTCTCCGCGAGCGTCGCCCAAGGCTCTTTCCCGCAATCGATCCACATCGACCGGAAGGACGAGCTTAGCCTGTTAGAGCGCAACCTCAACGAGATGAGCCGCGCAATTCAGGAAAAGATCAAGGGCGTCGTCGGGGAGAAAGAGAAGGTCGATTCGATTTTGCGCTGCATGACCGAAGGGGTTCTGGTGGTCGATATCCAGGGACGGCTGATTCTTTTGAACCAGAACGCCCAGAAGATGTTCAACCTGCCCGCGACACAGACTTTACAGGGCGCCTCTTTCGTTGAAGTGTCGCGCCACCCGGAGATGAAAAAGCTCCTAGAAGAAGTCCTGGCCTGCGATTGCTCCACGGAATGTTTCGCCAAGGAGATCTGCCTCGACAACGGCAAATGGTTCCGGGTGACGGCGGTCAATCTCCGCGACGCGGACCAAAAGCCTCTCGGTTATATTCTGGTCTTTCACGACGTCACGGAGCTCAAGCGGCTCGAAACCGTGCGGTCGGACTTCGTCGCCAATGTTTCCCACGAGCTGCGCACGCCGCTCACGGCGATTCGGGGCTACGCCGAGACTCTGCTTCGATCCCCGCCGGCCGAGCCTCAGGATGCGCAGCATTTTCTCGGCATCATCTACCGCCATTCCGAAAGGCTGGGGCGGCTGATCAACGACCTCCTCGCTCTCTCGGACCTGGAATCCGGCAAGATTCAAATCAACCGGGAGCGCCTGCAGGCCGTCGATTTGATCGGCCGGGTGCTGGAAATTTTTCACGATCAGGCGCAGAAGAAAAACGTCGCGCTTTCTCAGAACGTCGAAGCGGACCTGCCGCTCATTGTCGGCGACCCGGATCGTTTGGAGCAACTCCTGATCAATCTGATCGACAACGCCGTCAAGTACACGCCCGCGGGCGGAGCAGTGCGGGTCAGCGCTTCCATGGGTTCAGCCGCGAATCATCAACCCGCCATGATCGAGATCGTCGTCGCAG
>DASXRG010000279.1:0-9579 GCA_036506735.1 Binatia bacterium
GTTAGGTTCCGATAATCTCGTTCAATCCTTCAACGACCTGGGCCAACTCCTCTGGAGACGCCCGACCAATCACCTTTCCTATCCTTTCGACCGCGAGCGTTCGGATTTGGCTGATTTTGACCCATGACTTTTTTGGGAGTCCCTTCGTATGAAGCTCAAGCGTTAAAGGAAAGCCTGCGCGTTGAGTCTGACTTGTGAGAGCAACGGCAATCACAGTTCCGGAGCGTTCGTTGAAAACGTCCTGGCTCAAAATCAAAACTGGACGTTGCCCTGCTTGTTCTCGCCCCCGTACGGGATTCAAGTCGGCCCAGCGGATCTCACCCCTCAGTATTCGGGCCATTCCGCCAGGTCCCCGGATAGCCCTTCTTCCGCGAGCGCTTTTTCGAAGATGGGATCAAGTTTGGCGCACTCTTGGGCTAGACGACTTTTCTCGAGGCGCGCGAGCTTCTCCGCGACAGCTTCCTCGATGGCCTGGCTACGATTGGGAAACACTTGTTTCTTAACCAGCCGATCGAGACGATTCAGGGTGGATTCATCTAAGGAAATTGCAACTTTGGATCTGGCCATGACTCACCTCGTGGTATGACGATAGTTCATACCAGAACTTGAGTCAAGCCAATATACCTCCGAAATCACATGGGTGGAGATCATCGTGGTGCTGACATCCCGTTGCCCAGGAGATCCTGAACGCCCTCTTCACGGCTCCTTTTTCGTCTCCACTCGATCGCCGCCGTCCGATTCCGGCTTGAGATAAACCGTACGGATCGGGAACGGGATCGTGATCCCCTCTTTTTCATAGCGGACGTGGAGCTTTTTGATAAATTCGTGCTTGAGCAAAATGCCATCGGTGAATTCGCGCGCGCGGAGAACTACCGTAAAGTCGATCGATGACTGGTTGAACGCGTTGTACCGGATGAGCGGCTCGGAATCGGGAACGCCTCCGGGTACCGTCTTTAGCGCTTCCCTGGCCACCGCCTGGGTGACCTTCTCCACCTTCTCTAAATCGCTGTCGTAAGCGACTCCTACCGGAACTAAAACCGCCAATTCGCGAGTCGGGAGGTGGTAATTCGTAATGATATCCTGCACGAGCTTGTTGTTGGGCACCACGACCATGTTGTCGGGGAGCATCCTGATCCTGGTGCTGCGCCAGCCGATGCGCTCGACGTACCCTTCGTCACCGGTTTGCAGCTTGATGTAATGACCGACTTCGATGGGCCGGTCCGCTTTGACATAAAGTCCCGCAAAAAAATTCCCGAGCGTGTCTTGCAAGGCGATGGCGACCGCCAAGCTCCCGATGCCGAGGGTGGTGAGAATCGGCGTCAAGGAAATTCCCAGATTGTCGAGAATGATCATCGCGCCGACGGCGATCAAAACGATTTTGGTGACGATCTCCAGCGGTCCTCGGATATTGTAGAGCCCGTAGCGCGCCTCGATGTTGCGCAGGATCAGCAGCGCGCCTTTGGTTGCGAGCACGATGCCAAGGAGGAGAGCGCAAATC
Organism: Binatia bacterium; assembly: GCA_036506735.1. Classification (GTDB taxonomy): domain Bacteria; phylum Desulfobacterota; class Binatia; order UBA9968; family UBA9968; genus JAJPJQ01. Next base: position 1,499 of record DASXRG010000279.1, read on the forward strand.
ACGAGAAATTGATGGATGGCCCCGCGGGCCATGGTCGGAAGCGGGGCGGCATCGGCGATCAGCAAAAGCCCGCTGACGATGAGAAGCGGATAGAGATAACGGTCGAGCAGCCGGTAGATGCGTTCGTCGATCGCGGTTCTTCGAAAAGCTCTTTTGACCAGCCAGAGAACGAGCAGGTTGACGAAATACGCGAGCACCGCGGTGGTAAGAACGATCAGCAGCAAAACCACCCAAGGGTTGGCGGGAATTTTAATGCCGAGAAATTCGGTCATGGCGCCATCCTCCATCACGACCGGTTATAGCAAAGTGCGGTCCGGTGAGGCTACTTTTATTTGGGGAAATTGGCGGTTTCCGCGCCGCGCGGTCGGCGGAAGCTCCATTGGAGCAACGGCGGGCTGATGATCGTGGTGAGCATGACCATGACGAGAATGGCCGCGAACGTCGCTTCGTCCACGATTCTTTCCCCGCCGACGGACAAATTAAGTCCGACGCCCGCGAAGATGAGTCCGACCTCGCCCCGCGGAATCATGCCGACGCCGATCGCCAGGCGATTGAGCCCGCGCTCGACGACGGCGAGACCGCAGACCTGCTTGCCGATGATCGCGACCACGGTCAAAGCCGATGCGAGCCCCAGCACGTCGAGACGCGCGAGCCACGTGACGTCCATCTTGAGTCCCATCTGCACGAAGAACAGCGGCACCAGAAAAGCCGACACGGGATGAATAAAGTCCTCCAGCGAGTGTTCCCCCTCCGAAATGTATTCGCCCCAGGGCATTCCTTCGAGAATAAGGCCGGCGGCAAACGCGCCGACGATCGGCGCGAGACCGATGAGCGCGGAGATATAAGCCAGCAGAAAACAAAACGTCAGCGACACGGCGAAGAGCATGCCTTCGGTCTGTGCTTTTGCGGCTTGGCGCAGCACTCGCGGGACGAGAAATAGCCCGGCGGCCAGAGCGCCGGCGAGAAAGACGACGACCTTTGCGATCAGCCACAACACCGACCCGGTGGTAAAAGTTTCCCCCGCGGCGGCGGCCGTGACCATTCCGGTGACGATCGCCAGAATGATCAGACCCAGCACGTCATCGATGACCGCCGCGCCTAAAATCACTTTGGCCTCGCGGCTCTGGACGCGGCCGATGTCGCGCAGCACCCGCGCGGTGATCCCGACGCTGGTCGCGCACAGCGTGGCGCCGACGAAGGCGTGGACGTAGTAGGAATGGCCGGGCAGCAGCGCGGCGCTGACGGCCCAACCGAGCGCGAATGGAAGCGCGACGCCGATGCTCGCTACCAGGAACGAGGACAGCCCCACCTTCATGAGACTTGCGAGGCTCGATTCCAGGCCGATCTCGAAAAGCAGCAGCACGACTCCGAGCCCCGCCAGGACTTCGAGCGCCGCGTCGGTCTTGAGGTATTCCAGCCCGTGGACGCCGGCGAGACCGAGATTGCCGATGACCATGCCGGCCAGAAGCTCGCCCAGGACGGCCGGCTGGCGCAGCTTTTCCGCGATCCAGCCGCCCACTTTGGCCGACGGCAGCAGGATGACCAGCGTGAGCAGCACACCGGCAATCGGGTCGTCCGCGCTCGCCGCTCCGAGGAGCGGCAGGGCGGCCACGATTATCAAGACCGGCAGGAAGAGATGAAAGGCTCGGGTGGCAAGAAGACGCCTTTTCATTTTGCGGCGAGAGAAGCCGAGGCCGATGAGAAAACGCAGAGGCGGAAAAATTTGGTGGTCGCAGTAGGAGTTGAACCTACGACCTCGCGCATGTGAGGCGCGCGCTCTAACCAACTGAGCTATGCGACCACCGAACCTATTCTTCTAACATCTCCCTTCCGGCGGCTCAACACCAAGGCAAAAGTCAAAAGGAAAAAGGCAAAAGTTGATTCGGTCCGATTTTTTACTTTTTACCTTTTTACTTAGTTTCCCTTGCCCGGCGGAAAACTCGCGCTCAAATACTTGACGATCTTTTCCGCCTCGTCGGGAAAGATTTGCGCCCCGCGGGAGATCATGTCATTGACGGTGCGCTCCCACTCCTGGGGAGTCTTTCGGGAGAGGACCGTTTTCTGAAGGTTATGACAGTTGCCGCAAAGCTCTTTCGTCTCCTGCTGCCCGTCGCCGGCCGGAAGGAGCGTCGCCCAGTGATTGTTGGACCAGAGCACCCCCGTTGGAATAATCATTCCAACGATAAAAGTCAGTCCTAATAGAATACGGCGCATCTTATTCACGCTTTTTTCGTTCTCATCTCCGCAATCGAAACCTTCGGATACCAGTTCATGTTGGCGCCCTGGCCGGCCTGCGCCACGAGCACGTCCAACACGTACGGCTTGCCGTCGCGCGTCGCCGCGATCGCGCGCCTGAGCGCCGGCGCGATGTCGTTGGGATCGCCCACGACCTCGCCTTTGATGTCGTACGCCTCGGCGATTTTGGCGAAGTTCACGTCCGGGCTGCCGAGATGGCTGATCATATCCAATTTTTTCTCCCGCTGATTTTTCCCGCGGCTCCACATCCGGTTCCGGGTCTCGTTGTAGCTCCGGTTGTTGAAGATCACCGTGATGAGCGGCGCCTCGTGCCGCCGCATCGGCCAGAGCGCTTCGGTTTGATTGAACAGCATGCCGCCGTCGCCCTGGAGCGCCCAAACCTGATGGTCCGGCTTGGCGAGCTTCACGCCGATCGCCGCCGGCAGCCCCCAGCCCAGGCACTCGCCCGTGGTGCGTCCCAACTGGGTCTTCGCGCCGTAACCCAGATTGAGATGGTCCATGCACTTGTTCCGCTGCGAGCCGAACTCCTCCACGAAGATCGCGTCCTTGTCCGCTACCGCTTCGATCTCTTTGGCCAGCCGGTCCCACTCGATCGGCTTTTGGTCCCAAATCTTTTTCGCGTTCGCCTCGCGCCCGGCGCGCAAGCGTTCGGTGAATTTCTTGGTCTCTTCCGAACGGGGCTTGCCGATCTTCTCGATCCGGTCTTTTGTCGCCATCGATTTCACCGCCTCGATCAGGTCGCGCAGCGACTCCTTCAGATTTCCCACCAGCGCGTGCTCGATCGCGATCGCGTCGCCCAGGTGGCGCACATCGGTGCCGGCGATGACCGTCGGCACTTTCTTCTCCGCGATGAAGCTCTCGTCGGCGTCGGCCCAGCGCGCGCCCAGGTTCATGAAGAAGTCCACGTTCTGCGGATAGCGCATCTGGCCTCGCATCTGGCCGAGGTAGAGCGGGTGCTGGTTGGGGAAGACCTGGCACAGCTGCCCGCGCTCGCACACCGGCACACCGAGCAGCTCGGCCAGCTCGACCAGCTCTTTCTGGCCGCCGCTCTGGTAGACCTCGGGGCCGACGTTGAAGAGCGGGCTTTTCGCTTCGAGGAGCATCTTGGCGGTCTTCTCGACCGTCTTGGCGTTCGGCCGGACGTTCATCGGCACGTCGAAAGTCCCCGGCAGGAAAATTTTCGTCTTCGCCTGCTGCTCGAACATCACGTCGCGCGGAAACATCATGTACGTCGGCCCGCACGGCATCGTGGACGCAACTTTGAACGCCTTGGCGGTCCACTCGGGCACGCGCGCGACTTCTTTCGGGATCCAGCGCCACTTCGTGTACTGCTTCATCGGCTCGAGCATGTCTTCCAAATCTTCGTGTCCGTCGCGGCCGTCCTCGGTGGTGTCGGCGCGGTCGACGGCGATGACGAGCGGGATCCTGTCTTTCATCGCATTGTAAATATTTCCGGTCGAGTGCGCGGCGCCGACGCGGCTGTACATGCAGAACGCGGTCTTGCCCGACGCCAGCGCGTAGCCGCTCGCCATCGCGACGACATGAGCCTCGTGGGTGGCCAAGACCAGCTTGAGCTTCGGCCGATCGATTACGGCATCGCACAGCGCGCCCAGACCGGAGCCGTTGCCGACGAAGAGATACTCGTTGCCGGTCTGCAAAAGCTGCTCGGCCAGCATCGCGCCGCCGTTGCCCTCGAACTCTTTCCAGTATTCCTTGCCGGCGGTCTCGGCGTGCGCGACCGGCGCCAGGTTTTGCAGCACCGATTCCGCGGCCGCCATCGTGAATCCGGCCGCGGCCATCGCTTTCAAGAAACCGCGACGCGACAGACCGAGATCGAGATAATCTTTAACCAGTGCGCGCATAAACACCTCCTCCAATTTCCGATTTTAGATTTTCGATTTTAGATTGAACACTCCCGGCTAGGGATTGTAATTAAAAGGGGGGAAGGGGGCAAGAGGAATTCTACTGCTGCAAGGCCGGCCGGCGGTTTCTTGAAGGGCCGATGCGTCGGACGAGTAAATCCAAGCGTACTATGGATTTGCCGTCAGTATTTTCGTTGGGCGTAAAACGGACGCATCGCATCGGCCCGGAAAGAGACCGCCGGCCGGCCTGATGGCAAACTGGCCGTTTCACCGGTCTGTCACGGGATCACGGCGATCGGTTGTACTTCGATCAAGCTCTGCGGCCGCGCCAGATGGCTGACCTCGACGTAAGTTACCGCCGGGAAATTCTTCTTAAAGAGATCTTTTGCCAGCTTGCTGAATTGCGGCACCAGCCGCAGGTCGGTGATGAACACCGACATCGAGACTATATCATCAACCGTTCCGCCGGCTGCCGCCAAAGTGTTTTTGATTTTGTCGAAGGTGGATTTGAATTGGGCGTCGAAGTTCCCCAGATCCGCGTCGCGCTGCGGCTGGCTCGCCGTGTGCCCGGCGAGGAACAGCATGGTCCCGCCTTTGACCTTGACCGCCGTCGAGCGCGAGTCCTCCGGCACCGGATCGAGGAATTCCTTCTTGAGCTCCTGGCCTTGCGCCGTCCGGGCGAAGCTCAAAAACATCAGCGCCAGCATCACGACCAGTTTCATCGTTCCTCCGTTACTCCTTCAGCACCGCGATCGCCTGGATCTCGATCATCGCGCCGGGGGTTTTGAGCTTGCGCGCCTCGACGAACGCGCTCGACGGATAACCGGTCTTGAAAACTTCCTTCCGCATGTCGGTAAAAATATCGCCCCAGCGCCGCTCCGTCGTGTATACGGTCATCGTGACGACGTCGTCGAGCGAGCCGCCAGCTTTCTTGAGAATGCGGCGCAGGTTCTCCCACGTCTGGCGCACCTGGCCGGCGTAGTCACCCGGCGCGACGAGTACGCCCTTCTCATCCACGGGTCCGACGCCGGAAAGAAACACCAAGGTGCCGCCCTTCACCTTGACCGCCTGCGAGTAAGCCGACGCCGGCACGGGGAGAATCATCTCTCGCTGTTGGGCTAGACCGGGGCTCGCTAGAACGCCCAGCAATAAGACCAGAAGCAACGGCTTCACGGCTCCACCTTCAACTGCAACGTTTCGTTGCGCTCTTTCTGCTCCTCGTACAAAGCCGTGAAACTCATCCCGACTTTGAAATGAGAGCGGTCGGGAATGCCTTCGATGTCGGTGGCGTTCGAAATCCTAAGCGGAAGCTGCTGCCCGCCCTCCGTGGTGACCGTCAGATATCTTCCCTCCTCTTCGATCTTGGCTATCTCGCCCCGGACGGTCTTCTCCGTTACCGGCGTAATCTCCGGTCCCTCGCCGCGCAGCTCGCGATGGATGGTCGCCGCGATCACCGGGAAATGCGCCTCGCGATCCCAGCCCTTGTACTCGTTCATGTGAAATTGCTTGCGGATTGCCTCCAGCGGCATGCCTTGGTCCATCATGCCGCGCACGCGCTGGCGCGCGAGCAGGAGATAGTCGACCATGACTTGCAGATCGCCGACGCCCATGACGGGACCGTGCGCGGGAATCACGATCTTGGGCTTGAGCGCGATCAGCGCTTCCAATTGCTTCAGCATGCCCCAGGTCGTGCCGTGACTGTAGTCGGGCCGAATATCCGGATGTCGCTCTTTGTAGGCGGCGAAGCCGCCGTGCAGGACGCCGGTCTGCGGCAGCCAGACCGCAATGTCGCCGGGATTATAAGTATCGTCGACATAGATGAGCTCTAAGACTTTGCCGCCGAGGCGCAAGGTCATGCGGTCGCTGAACGTAACGGCGGCATCCATCGGATGAAAATCTTTCATCGCCTCGGTCCGCTCCGGAAAACGCTTGCGCCACGTGTTGACCTGATAAGACTTCCACGAGGACCAGTCTTTCGCGACCCGTTCGTGCAGGATCACCGTCGCGGGCGGCGAGAACAGCGGCGTGCCGCCGATGTGATCGCCGTGGTTCTGCGTGATGATCACGTAGCGGACAGGGTATTGAGTGACGCTCTGGATGTATTTTTGAATGTTGCGCGTCTCGGGCTGGTTGTTGCCGGTGTCGATGATGACGACGCCCTGTGAAGTCACGACGACCATCGCGTTGGCGTCGTTCAGCTTGCCGACGTAGGCGTAGACGTCATCGGCGAGCTTTTTGAACTCCGCCTTGTCGGGCGTGATGGCGTCGGCCCGGGCCGCCATCGTTGTGGCGGCGGCGACGGCGGCGAGAAAAATCGCGAGACGCTTCATGACCTCACGGGACGCCGGCTCTTCAACCGCCCTTCACCGCGCGGTAGGCCGCCTCGATATTGTTGGGAAAGCGGTCTTTGCCTTCCCAATCTTCGTACTCGGGCATCTTGAGCTCTTTCTTGATCTGTTCGAGCGATTTCCCCTGCTGCGCCATTTGCTTCACTCGATCGAGCAGCAAATTGTAATATCGCTCCATGTTGTCGAGCAGCTGCGCGGAGCCGGGGTCGCCGTGCCCGGGAATCACGATCTCCGGACCCAGCGCTTTCATCATCTTGATGCCGTCCAGCGTGTCCGGGATGCTGACAAACGGACGAAGGTTGTTGAAGCGCTTGACGCCGATCGAGGCCGCCGTGAACAGCACCCGCTCCTTCGGCAGCCAGATCGCGCTGTCCGCCTCACTGTGGACATTTTTCAGATAGAAAAGCTGGAAGTTTCTTTCGCCGACGTTGAGGTTCATCTTCTGCCGGTACTCGATATGGGGCGTGATCATCCGATAGCCTTTGGACGCCGCGCCCAGTTCGCCCGGATCGGCCATCATTTTTTGCATCCGCTCCGCGTTGTAGGCGTCGCGCATCGATTGGCCGGCGCCCGCTGCCGCGACGATGATCGCCGGCGGCGAAAAAACGAAATGGCCGGTCGTGTGGTCGGTGTGGGGCTCGGTGTTGATGAGGAAGCGGACCGGCTGGGAACCAAGCTGCTTCACCGCCTTCATGACCGCGAGCGAATCGGTGGGATTATTCCCGCTGTCGATCAGCACCATACCGTCCTGGGTCAGAATGATCGTGCAGTTGGATTCGTTGGGCTTCCCGGCGTAAACGAAGATTCCGTCCTTGACCTTCTTGAAAGTCGGCCCGAGATCTTGAGCGGGCAGCCGCGCGGCGACGAACCACGGCGAAACAAAAAGCACCGCAAACAAAACTTTGAATTTCACGGTGGCCTCCTTTTCTAAAACCTTACTTCTTCACCGTCTTGTAAGCGACGTCGATGTTGACGCCGAGGCGATCCTGCCCCGCCCAATCCGCGTACTCCGGCATCTTGAGCTCCTTTTTGATCTCCTCGAGCGATTTGCCCTGGCGGGCGAGGTCGTTCACCCGCTGCTGCAACAACGTGTAGAAGCCTTCGTACTCGTCGAAAATTTTTGTCGTGCTCGGCGGACCGTGTCCGGGAAGAACGATCTCGGGATTGAGCGACTTCATCACCTTGTAGCCGGCGAGAATGTCCGGAATCGTCACGTGCGGCCGGAGATTGATCATGGTTCTCACGTTGGCCGCGGAAGCGGCGAACAGCACCCGTTCCTTCGGCAGCCAAATCGCGGTGTCGGCCTCGCTGTGGACGTTCTTCAGATAGATCAGCTCGAAGGTCCGCTCGCCCAGGTTGAGGGTCATCCGGTCCTTGTATTCGATGTGCGGCGGGATGAATTTGTAGTTTTTGACGATCGCGGCGACTTCGGGCGATTGCTTCGAGAGCGTATCGATCCGCTTCGGATCGAGAGCTTTTTTCATTGCTTCCGCCGCGCCTTCGTGATTGATCACCGTAGCCGGCGGCGAAAACACATAGTGGTTCCACGTGTGATCGTTGTGCACCTCCGTGTCGATCAGGAACCGGATCGGCTTGTCGGTGACTTTTTTTACCG
>DASXRG010000280.1:0-9527 GCA_036506735.1 Binatia bacterium
AATAACCGTCTGGCTCGAATCGACCGAAAGCGGTTGAAGCATCGCAAAAGTGGCGCCGGTCTTCAGTCCGTAGCGCTCCCAGATCGCTTGCACGTAGTTGAGGATCTGGCGGTGCTCGATCAGCACTCCCTTGGGTGTTCCAGTCGAGCCGGAAGTGTAGATCACGTAGGCGAGATTTTCCGGCTGCGCGCGGCCGGCGGGATTGGTTTCGCTCTCGGACGCAATCGCGGGCAAGTCCGCGTCGAGACAGATCGTATGGACGGGGTCTTTCGGCAAGCCCTCGACCAGCCGCTGCTGCGTTAATAAGACCGCCATGGCGCTATCGCGCAGCATGAATTCCACGCGCGCCATCGGGTAGCTCGCGTCGATCGGCACGTAAGCGGCGCCGGCTTTGAGCACCGCCAACAGGCCGACGATCGTTTCCGGGCCGCGCTCCATGTAGAGACCGACCAGCGCCTCGCAACCGACGCCCAACTTGAGCATGTAATGCGCCAACTGGTTGGCGCGGCGATTCAGCTCCCGGTAACTCAGCCGTTCGCCTTCAAACACGAGCGCCGGCAGGTCGGGAGTCCGCTCCGCCTGCTCTTCGAATAGCTCGTGCAGGCATTTGTCCTTCGGGTAGTCGCGCCGCGTATAGTTCCAGTCTTCGACAATTCGGCGCCGCTCCGCTTCGGTCATGCCCTGCTGCAGCGGCGAAAGCGGGTAGGAATTTTCGCTCGCTTCGGCTTCGAGCGTAGGATCTTCGGTGGCGTTCATGGCGGCCATCAACGTGGAATTCGAAAAATTTTAGGCAGCGGCTTTTCCGCGCCGCTGTCCTTGATTCGCCGCATGACATCGGCGACGCCGGCGACCGTCGGCGTCTCGAAAAATCTCCGCAGCGGCACCTCGATCTGAAAAGCCTCGCGCACGCGCGCGATAATCTGAGTGGCTAACAGCGAATGGCCGCCGAGATCGAAAAAGTTGTCGTGTACGCCGACCGGCTCCAGGCCGAGCACCTGGGCCCAAATCGCCGCCGACGTTTTTTCGGTGTCGGTTCGCGGCGCGACGAAAGGATTCTCCAGCTCCGGCCTAGTCTGACTCGGCGCGGGCAGCCCGCGGCGATCGACTTTTCTGTTTGGCGTGAGCGGCAGGGCGTCGAGCAGCACGAACGCCGACGGTATCATATATTCCGGCAGCTTCTCGTGAAGAAAATCGCGGAGCGCGTTGACGGTCGGTCCGGGTTTTTCGCGCGGGACGATATAAGCCACCAGACGCAAATCCGTTGAATCGTACGCCCACGCTCCAACGACCGCTTCCTTGACCGCGTCCAATTCCAGCAGCGCCGTTTCGATCTGACCGGCTTCGATCCGGTGGCCGCGAATTTTTATCTGAAAATCTTTGCGCCCGAGGTGCTCGAGGCAGCCGTCCGAGGACATGCGGCCGAGATCGCCGGTGCGGAAGATCGGTTCGCCGCCGCCGCGAGGATCGGGCGCAAAGGCTCGCGCCGTCAGCTCCGGCTTCCGCCAATAGCCGGGGAAACGGTAGGGACTCCGGACCGCCATTTCGCCGGCTTCACCGAAATCCGCCTCTTTTCCGCTTTCGTCGAGCAGAAGAAGCTCCATGTCCTCGATCGCATAGCCGACCGGAACCGTGGTTGAAGAAATTCGCGTCTCCTTGCCGATGAAATACCAGCGGAAGGTGAGGGTCTCGCCGCAACCCAGACCGTTTATAAGAATGCAGTCCGGGCCGAAACATTTTTTAAATAATTCGATGTCGGCCTTGGTGACCGTGTCGCCGGCGCAGTAGATCGCGCGCAAATCGGGAAAGCTCTCGCTTCCGTTCAAGGCGCCGGCAAAGTTGCGAAACACGGCCGGAACCGAGCGGTAAATTGTGATTCGTTGCCCGGCGAGCCATCCGGCCAAATGAGCCAGGCCCTCTTCGCGGATATTCAGCGGGTAGAGACCCGCGCCGTTCAGCAGGGCGCCGTAGATCGTGCGCACGGCGTCGGCGAAGCTCGGTGAAGAAACAAGCGCGAGCCGATCGTCGGCGCAGATGTGAACGGCAATCGTATAGTTCATGATCTCGTGCAACACGTTGCGGTGGTTCTGGACGACACCTTTCGGTTGTCCGGTCGAGCCGGACGTGTAAAGGATATATGCGCCGCTTTCCGGCGCGATGTTCGAGCCGGGATTGGCGGCCGGCGCGCTCGCGTCGACCGCGTCGAGGTCGATGACCTGAACCCCGCCTCCGGCCAACTCGCGCGCCAGCGAAAGATGTTTTCCGTCGGTCACAATCGTCGCGGCCGTGGAATCTTTGAAAATGTGCTCGATGCTCGCGCGTGGATACGACGCATCGAGGGGCACGTAGATCTTTCCGGCCTTCAGCGCGGCGAAAATCGCGGCGATCATTGGCGCATCGTGTTCGAGCAGTAGCGCCACCGGGTCGTTGCCGCCGCCGCAGCGTTCGAGAATCGCGTGCGCCAGACGGTTCGCGGCCCGGTTCAAAGCCTCGTAGGTCAAGGTTTGTGTTCTCGTCTTCACGGCCAGACGATTCGGATAAAGCCGCGCCATTTTTTCAAAACGTTCCGGGATCGACCGCTCCACGTCTTCTTTCCCGAACTCGACGAAACTCCCGCTGGGATGGAAGCATTTGACTCGAATGGCGTTCTGCTCCTTGGGAAGTTCTTCGGGGAAGCGCAAAGATACTTTCATGGGAATGTCTCCCGGATCTCCTGCCGCGGCATTTTTATCTCCCGGCCATGAGCATGATTACAAGGGCGCCTTCATGCGGTGCGCCTACCGCGGAACGCGGGATATTTTGGGCGGCGGGCTGTCGGCGCCGCTCTCCTTGGCCCGCTCGATCGCGGCGGCGATTCCGGCGACCGTCGGCGCGGCAAAAAAACCGCGCAGAGACAACTCTACCTCGCAGGTCTTCCGCACCCGCGAGATGACCCGTGTCGCCAGCAGCGAATGGCCGCCGAGATCGAAGAAGTTGTCATTCACGCCGACGCGGTCCAATCCCAGAACCTGAGTCCAAATGGCCGCCAGTGTTTCCTCGATGGGGGATCGCGGCGCCACGAAGGGACTCTTGAGTTCGGGCCTGAGCCGATCCGGCGCCGGCAAGGCCCGGCGGTCCACTTTGCCGTGGGGCGTCAGCGGCAGAGATTTTACAAAGACAAAGCTCGAAGGAATCATGTAGTCCGGGAGCCAGGCGTTGAGAAATTCGCGCAACTCGCTCGCTGCGGAAGCGCCGGGCGCGTTCGCAACGACATAAGCAACCAGAGCGGTGCCTGGATTCTCAGCGCCGCCCCTCAGTCGAATCGCAAGGTCTTCACGCGCGACGACGGCCGCTGCGCGCACGCCGGCGTGTTGCGCCAGTACCGCCTCGATCTCTTCCGGCTCGACGCGGAAACCGCGGATCTTGACCTGATGATCGAGGCGGCCGAGAAACTCGATAGCGCCGTCCGGCAGGGCGCGCGCTCGATCACCCGTTTTATACAGGCGCGCTCCCGGCTCGTCGCTGAACGGATCGGCGATGAATTTCTCGGCGGTGAGCTCGGGGGCGTTGAGGTAGCCGCGCGCGACGCCGATGCCGCCGATATGGAGCTCGCCGGGAACGCCGAGCGCGACGGGGTTTTTATCGTCGTCCATAATATACATCCGCGCGTTCGGGATGGCCTTCCCCAGCGGTGCGATGCTGCGCTCGTCATCCGCTTCGACGATACGGTGGTAACTGCACGTCATCGTCGTTTCGGTCGGGCCGTATTGGTTTACCATCCGTACGTTCGGCCCGAAAATTTCCTGTGCCTTGCGGCAACTGCTCATGCTCAACGCTTCTCCGCTCGCCAAAATGAGCCGCGTCGAGTCGAAGCCGGGCGCGCTCGCGGCCGCGTCCAGGATCGTATTCATCATCGTCGGCACGAGGCTCAAGAGGCACGTGACGCGATGCTCGGCTATTTTAGCCAGCAGCGCCGCCGGGGCTTTCGCGTCGAGCTCGCTCACGATGACGATGCGGGCGCCCGCCGCAAGCGGTCCGATCAGGTCGCGGACCGAAGCGTCGAAGGAAAGCGGGGGAAGTTGCAATACCGTGTCGGCGCCGCCGAGATCGTAAGTTTCCCGCAGGTAGAGCAAATAATTGATCACGCCTCGATGACAGGTCAACACTCCCTTGGGTTTTCCCGTGGATCCCGAGGTGTACATGACGTAAGCGAGGTTATCCGGCCCCGCGCTCCGCCGCGGATTATCGTCCGGCTCGGCTTCGAAGCCATGATCATCGAGACAGAGCGTGCGCCCGCTGAAGCCGGCAAAATTTTCTCGCAGCCGCTGCTGCGTGAGCAGGAGACGCGCCTGCGTTTGCGCCAGCATGAAGGCGAGCCGTTCCCTCGGATACGCGGGATTCATCGGCACGTAGGCGCCGCCGGCTTTGAGAATTCCCAGTATCCCGACGACCATTTCCACGGACCGCTCGACGCAGATGCCGACGAGGACTTCGGGCCCGACGCCGAGTTTCTTGAGATAGTGCGCCAGTTGATTGGCGCGGCCATTGAGTTCGCCATAAGTAAGCCGCCGTTCTTCGAAGACGACCGCCGGCGCGTCGGGAGTCCGCTCCACCTGGGCTTCGAACAGCTCGTGCAGGCACGAGGGCGCGGGGTCATCTCTCTCCGTGCGGCTCCGCTCGACCCCGATGCGCGGCCTCTCGGTTTTGGCCGGCAGCCTGACCTCAGGACGAGCCCGGGATATTTTACGCAGCGGGCTTTCAGCGATGCTCCCGGCCTGCTGAACGATAGCGGCGATGGCCGCAACCGTCGGCGTCTCGAAGAAGCTCCGCAGGGACAGCTCGATCTGAAAAGGCGCGCGCGCGCGAGAGATGACCTGAGTCGCCAACAGCGAATGACCTCCCAGATCGAAAAAGTTGTCGTCCACGCCGACCCGCTCGAGCCCTAGAACGTCGGCCCAAATTCTTGCCAGCGTTTCCTCGACGGGCGATCGCGGCGCGACAAATGGATTTCTTAACTCCGGTCTGGTTGGAGCCGGCGCCGGCAGCGCGCGGCGGTCCACTTTTCCGTTGGGCGTCAGCGGCAGGGATTTTAGAAAGACAAAGCTCGAAGGAATCATGTAGTCGGGCAGCCGTGCTTTCAGGAAAGCGCGCAAATCGTTCGTCGCAGGCGCTTGCGCGTCCTGCGCAACCACATAGGCGAGCAGTGTCGTACCGTCTTCACGCGCAACCACGATCACATCCCGCACGGCAGGGTGCTGACCCAATACGGCTTCGATCTCGCCCAACTCGACGCGGAAGCCGCGGATCTTGACCTGGTTATCCTGGCGGCCGAGAAATTCGATGTTGCCGTCGGGCTGGTAGCGTGCCAAGTCTCCGGTCTTGTAGAGGCGCGCGCCCGGCTCCTCGCTGAAGGGATGGGGAATAAACTTTTCGGCGGTGAGCTCGGGGGAGTTGAGATAGCCGCGCGCGAGACCGAGACCGCCGATGTGCAATTCACCGCGCATGCCGATCGGCACGGGTTGTAAGTAACGGTCCAATATATACACTTGCGTGTTTGCGATCGGCGGGCCGATCGGGACGATCATTGAATCGCTGCGCCGTTTGCAGGTCCAGAACGTCGCGGCGATCGTGGCTTCGGTAGGCCCGTAGCCGTTGTGCAGTTCGGCGTCGAAACGAGCGAAAAAGCGATCTTGAAGCGCGACCGATAGAGTTTCTCCGCCGGTGCTGACGCGCAGCAGAGAATGGCATCTTTCGACTTCGGGTTCTTCGAGGAATACTTCGAGCATCGAGGGAACGAGGCACATCGAGGTGATCTTCTCGTCCGCAATCAGCCGGGCCAGATAGACAGGTTCTTGATGTCGCGCGATCACCACGCGCGCGCCGCACATCAGGGGCTCGAAGAATTCCCAGACGGAGTCGTCAAAACTGATCGAAGCGCTCTGGAGCGACCGGTCCTGTGCGGTAAGCGGAAAGTGCGCGCGGCGCCAAAACAAATGATTGCAAACAGAACGATGGCAGACCATGACTCCCTTCGGCCTGCCCGTGGAGCCCGAAGTATAGATCACGTATGCCAGGCTGTCGGGCGTGACCGTGCTCACGGGATTCTCTTCTGTTCCCCGAAGGATCCCCTCACTCCCGACATCGAGATTCACCACGCGAAGTCCATGCCCGGCAAAATTCTCTGAAAGCGCTTGCTGCGTCAACACAATTTTCATGTCGGCGTCGCTCAACATAAATCTCAGACGCTCTCGTGGATACGAAGGATCGAGTGGGACGTAGGCTCCCCCGGCCTTGAGGACGCCGAGCATTCCTATGGCCATCTCTAGGGAACGTTCGACGCAAATTCCGACGAGCGCCTCGGGACCTATCCCTAGTTTTTGCAGTTGATGGGCGAGTCGATTCGCCCGTCGGTTGAGCTCGGAGTACGTGAGTGACTCGCCGTCAAAAACCACCGCCACCGCATCGGGAGTCCGATCCGCTTGAGCTTCGAACAGTTCGTGGATGCATTTATCCTGCGGGTAATCCCGCTGCGTGTCGTTCCATTCGACCCGCAGCCGGCGCCGCTCGGCCGCGGACAAAATCGGCAGCTCGGAGAGAGGCCGGTCCGGATTCTCCACGATGCCGCGCAGCAAAGTCTCGAAGTGGCCCAGCATGCGTTCAATCGTATCGCGCTCGAAGAGATCGGTGTTGTATTCGACGACCGCTTTGAGGGCGCCCGGGGCTTCCTCCATCGACAACGTGAGGTCGAGCTTCGCCGTGCCGCTATCGATCTCGACGGGTGTCGCGGTGAGGCCCGCCAGCTCGAAGTTCGCCCTGGGCGTATTCTCCAGAACGAACATCACCTGAAACAGGGGCGCGCGGCTCGGGTCTCGATGCGGACGGAGCTCTTCGACAAGCTTTTCGAAGGGAAGATCCTGGCGCTCGTATGCCTCCACGGCGGTTTTGCGCGTACGCGCGAGGAGCTCGGTGAAGCTCGGATCGCCGGAAAGATCGCCGCGCAAAACCAGCGTGTTGATGAACAGCCCGATCAGCCCTTCCACTTCAGGCGGGTTACGGCCCGCGATCGGGGTGCCGAGCACGATGTCGTCCTGGCCCGTGTAGCGATGAAGCAAAGTCTGGAACGCCGCCAGCAAGGTCATGAACAAGGTCGCCCCTGCGCGCCGGCCGAGGGCTTTGATCTCGTCGGAGAGCGCCGGAGAAAATGTCGCGGTTTTTTTTGCGCCGCGGAAGGTTTGGGCTGCAGGTCGGGGACGGTCGGTCGGCAGGTCGAGTAGCGCAACGTCCGCGAGCTGTTTTTTCCAATAGGAGAGCTGGTCGGCGAAGATTTTGCCGCGCAGCCGGCGGCGCTGCCAGAGCGTGTAGTCGACATACTGGATGGCAAGCGGCGCCAGCGGCGCAGGCGCGCCGCGGACCAGCGCGCCGTACAGGGTCGTCAGCTCGCGGAGGAAGATCGCTTCGGACCAGCCGTCAAAGACGATGTGATGCGTCACCATGACGAGCATGTGCTCTGCTTCGCTCAACACGATCAAGGTGGCGCGGAGCAACGGTCCGCGCGCCAGATCGAACGGTTGCTGCATTTCGACGGCAGCCAGGCGCTCGGCTTCCTGCCGGCGTTCGGCCTCCGGCAAGTCCTCGAGGTCGATCAGGCCGAGTGCGACGGCCTCGCCGGACGCGACGACTTGAAGCGGCCCCTCCGGGGCGGGCGCGAACGTGGTGCGCAAGACTTCGTGGCGCTCGACGATTTCTCCGAGCGCTTGTTGCAGCGCGCCGGGATCGAGCGGCCCCTCGAAACGATAGCACGCCGGACGGTTGTAGGCGGGATTGCCCGGCTCGAGCTGGTTCAGGAACCACATCCGCTCCTGGCCATAGGAGAGCGGCGACGGCTCGCGCCGCGAGGACGGAACGATCCGCTCAGGGGGTGGTACCGGCGGCGGCGCGTTTTCAAGCGCGCCGGCGATGCCGGCGACGGTGGGCGCCTCGAGAAAAACCAGAAAGGATAACTCTATCTGCAGGAATGCCCGCACGCGCGCAATGATTTGCGCGGCCAAAATGGAATCGCCGCCGCGCGCGAAGAAATTGTCGTGGACTCCCACTTGCGGCACGGCGAGAATCTCGCGCCAGAGCTCCGCCAGGTAATTTTCCAGCGGCGTGCGCGGTGGGATATATTCGGCGCGTTCGCCTGCCGCTGCCGCGCCGAGGCCGAGCCGTTCGGCCATCGTCAGCCGTTCCACTTTTCCCGTCGGGCCGGTTGGAATGGCGGCGACGAAGACGACGCGCGCGGGGACTTTGAAGTCGGCCAGGCGCCCGGCGGCAAAGCGGCGCAGCTCGCCGGCCGACGCCCCAGCGCCGTCGCGCAGCACGACCGCCGCGGCGACTTCTTCGCCGAGCTGAAGATGCGGCGCCGCAAAAACCGCCGCCTGCATTACCGCCGGATGCGACAGCAGCGCCGCCTCGACTTCCGCCGGGGAAATTTTTTCGCCGCCGCGGTTGATGATCTCCTTCAAACGGCCGGTGATGAAAAGGTGGCCGTCGGCGTCGAGATAACCGAGATCGCCGGTTCTCAACCACCCGTCGATGAATGGCTGCGGATGGGTGTCGTCCGCGCCGTCGTAGCCGCGCATGACGTTCGCGCCGCGAATCACGATCTCGCCGCTCGCGCCGGCGGGCAAGCGGTCGCCCGCCTCGTCGATGATCGCGATTTCCGGCCCGGCGGCGACGCCGACCGAGCCAGGCTTGCGCCGTCCGAGCGGCGTGCTGGCGATTTGATGAGCCGCTTCCGTCATGCCGTAGGAATCGACGACCGGCGCGTCGAAGGTCTCCTCCAACCGCTCCGCCAGAGCCGCGGGCAACGGCGCAGAGCAAGAGCGGATGAACCGCAGCGGCGCGCGCGCGATGATTTCCCGGTTCGCCGCGCTGCGGTCCATAACCGCCCGGTGCAGCGCCGGCGCCGCGGTGTACCAGGTCGGGCGAAACTCGTCCAGCCATGAGAAAAATTTCGGCGCCTGGAATCCCGGCGCGCAAATCACGCTGCCGCCGGCCGCCAGCGACGACAAGAGCGCGCCGACCAGGCCGTGAATGTGAAACAACGGCATGACGCTCAAGCAGCGGTCGCTCTCGGCCAGCTCGAGCGCCGCCCGAATGTGAGCGGCCGACGCGCAGAGGTTGGCGTGGGTGAGCGGCACGAGTTTCGGCTTCGAAGTCGTGCCGGAAGTGTGCAGCATCAGCGCGACGTCGTCCGGCTCGGCGCAGCCGCCGCGGACCGGGACCGAATGGCCGCCGCCGGCGAGCGTGAAAAGACCCGCGGCGGACGCCTCGCTGGGCGACAACTCCAACAACGGAATGCCGAGAGATCGAGCGGCGGATTTTGCCGCGGCATCTACCTTCGACTGAACGATCACAGCCCTGGCGTCGAGACTGCCGATGTACGAAGCCAGCTCGTGGGCGCGGTAAGCGGGGTTGAGCGGGACACACGTCGCTCGGGCGGCTACGGCCAAAAACGCCGCGGCCATCTCCGGACCGTCGGGGAGCGCGACGAGCACGCGATCGTTGCG
>DASXRG010000281.1:0-5222 GCA_036506735.1 Binatia bacterium
CTACCCCAGCAATTCCTTGATCGCCGCGAGAAGGTCCTTGAGGTCGGCGGGTTTTTGGAAAAACTTTTTGGCGCCGGCCTTTAAGGCGCGGTCTTCGTGCGCGCTGGGGTCGCTCCCGCTCAGCACGATAATCGGCACGGCCGCCAGTTTTTGATTTCCCGCGAAGCGCTCGATAATCGTGAAGCCGTCGCCGCCCGGCAGGCCGAGGTCGAGCAATACGATATCGGGGTTTTCTTTCTGCGCCGCCATGATGGCGGTCACGCCGTCGCTCGCAAAGACGGTTTCATAACCTTGCGCCTTGAACAGCGTGCCGAGCCACGTCCGCATGTCGGCGTGATCCTCGACGATGAGAATTCTTTTGGGTGCCGCAGCGGCGCCGGATGCGACGTCTTTGGCGATCAATATTTTTTTCTTTGCCACGTCAAAACCAACTTCACGTTTCAAGCTAGTTTACTACTTTGGCAAGAAATCTTCCAACCTCACCGTCTCCCAACCCATCGGCTTCAATCTTTGAAACGGCATGCGCGCCTCTTTGCCGGCGCATAGCGGCGGTTTGGTCGCATCGATGATCACTTTGCCGCCGACGCGGTGCCAGTAAGGGCCGCCGGGGGGAATCGGCTCGTCGCCGGTCGGGTCCATCGGGTGAATGCGCGTGCCGGGGATGATCACCATATCCTCCGCCGGGTTGCAGCGCGTGTTGATCGCCCAGAGAACTTCCCAGTAGTTGAAAATATTCACGTCCTCGTCGACCGCGATCGCGATCTTCGGATGGAGGATCGGACTCGACAGCACGCCCATGAGGACCTGCTTGGCCTCGCCGTAAAAGCGCGGCGTCATCTGCACGACGATGCCGAACAGGCCGGGCAAGACCAATAAATTGTGCAGGTTGACGTACCCGCCGATGTTTTTGATGTGGTTGAAGACCGCGACGCCGAAGGGGACTTTATGGAAGATGCAGCCTTCGACTTCCGAGCCGTTCTGGATCGCCTTGAAGATCGGGTCGTGGCGCATCGTGATGCAGTCGATCTCGATGACCGGGTTTTTCCCCATGCCGGCGACGTAGTAGTCGTGGAACTCCGAGAACGGTCCTTCGTCCTCGCGCACGTTCGGCAGAATTCTGCCTTCTAAAACGATCTCGGCGTCGTAGGGCACTTCCAGATCGTTGGTCTCGCACTTCACGACCCTGGCCGGCTCGCCGATCAGCCCGCCGGCAAGTTCCAGCTCGTCCATCTCGAACGCGCCCGTCGTCGCCGCGGCCATGTAATATAAAGGATGGTGGCCGATGAAGATCGCGACTGGCGTCGGCTCGTTGCGCTCTTCATGCTTGGTAAGGATGGCGCGCGTGTGGCGCGGC
Source organism: Binatia bacterium (assembly GCA_036506735.1). Lineage (GTDB taxonomy): Bacteria > Desulfobacterota > Binatia > UBA9968 > UBA9968 > JAJPJQ01. The sequence continues at coordinate 1,355 of DASXRG010000281.1, forward strand.
ACGATCAAAGCGCCGGTCTTGCGCGGTCCTTTAATCTGCAAGCGATGAAAAGCGACGTTGCGCACGCCCGTATCGGGATCGCGCGCGATCATCAGGCCCGCCGCTATATAAGGAGTCTCCTCGCTGCCCGCGATGTGCGCCGGAAGCTTAGTGAGATCGACCTGATCGCCCGTCAAAATGACTTCCTTCACCGGGCCGCTCTCGACGCGCTCGGTCGGATGTCTCAACAGCGCGCGCTCGGCCGCCGTCGGAATCAATTTCTCCACCGTCGTGCCGTAGGCGAGCGCGGCGTGGCGCAGGTTGGCCGGCGCCATGCCGAGGCTTTTCCATTTCGGGAACCCGTCCACGTTTTCGAACAACAGCGCCTTTTCCCTGGATTGATAGAGCAGCGCGCCCATCTGCGTGTGCGGATGGACGGGCTTGGTGATGTGGACGAGCTCCCCGGCTTCCTCAAGCTCACGAATCCACGTGCGCATGTCTTTCGGCATATTGCCTCCTTCTTCGTACCTAGCTCGTCTTCTATGCTATAAAGCCGCGAATGTTCAACCGGCCGGGCTCAATTCTGCGCGTCGGAGTGACATAAACCACGCTCTTTACAGTGCTTTCAAGGGCTGATATCAGTGCGTGGGAGATTTAAAAAGGGGGTATGGAAGAAAACATTATGACAGAAGGCGTTACCCGTTCGCGCGGCAATGCGCTGCTTTTGATCGCCCTGCTCTGTTTCTTTTTGTCGGGCGCCGCGGGCTTGATCTACGAGGTCGTGTGGACGCGGATGTTGACGCAGATTTTCGGCAACACCACTTATGCGATCGCGACCGTGCTGGCTGCCTTCATGGCCGGGCTGGCCGTCGGCAGCTATCTCTTCGGGCGCATCGCCGATCGGGGAAAAAACGATTTTCTTCTCTACGGCCTCCTCGAAGCGGGCGTCGGGATCTACGGCCTGGTCGTGCCCTGGCTGTTCGACGCCGGTAAGCGGATTTACATTCCGCTTTTCTACCTGAACGACGCCTATCCGTTCGTTTTCAATCTCCTGCTGTTCTTTTTGTCCTTTATCCTGCTCGTGCTGCCCACCTTGCTCATGGGCGCGACCCTGCCGGTCCTCAGCCGCTTCTTTGTCCGCAGTTACAGCCAGCTCGGGCGGCGCCTCGGCGATCTCTATGGCACCAACACGCTCGGGGCCGTGCTCGGCTGCGCCGTGTCGGGTTACTATTTGATTCCGACCTTTGGCATGCGGACGACCGTCCACGTCGCCGCCGCGCTCAATCTCGCGATCGCCGTGGTTATCCTCATCGTCGATCGTTTGCGCGACCGGACGGTAGCAGAAATCAACGAGCCGCCCCCCGTAGCGGAACCGACCGAGCCCGCCGTGGCGGATCCGGAGGCCGCGCCCTCCAATCTCGGATGGGTCCTGCTGCTCTCCTTCGGTCTTTCGGGAATGGCGGCGCTGATTTACGAGAACGCGTGGACGCGCGCTCTGACCCTGGTGATCGGCAGCTCGATCTATTCTTTCACGACGATGCTGGTGACGTTTCTCATCGGTCTGGCTCTCGGCGGCTTTTTCTATGCCCGATTCATGGGCGACCGCAAAGTCAGGATCACGACGTTCGGCTTGATCGAGATTCTGGTCGGATTGACGGCGCTGGCGACGATTCCGCTATTCGGGAAGCTGCCGCTGATTTTCCTCCGGCTGATGCATGGATTCGGCGACTCTTTCAACCTTTTTCTCTCGATCCAGGTGGCGACCTCCGCGCTGGTGATGTTCTTGCCGACCGTGCTGCTCGGCATGACCTTCCCGCTGGTCGCGCGGCTGTTCACCCAGAGTCTCTATCACGTGGGCAGCAGCGTCGGCACGTCGTACGCGTCCAATACCGTCGGCGCGATTCTCGGGGCCTTTGTCGGCGGTTTTATTTTAATTCCTCAAATCGGCGTGCAGAACTCGATTTTGCTGGCGGTGATGCTCAATCTCATCGTCGGCTGGTTTCTCATCATGGCGGATCCGCGGCTCTCGCTCGCCCCGCGCCTGGCGCTGGCCGTAGTTCTCCTCGCCGCGCTCATATTGATTCCGATGAAAACGCCCGCCTGGGACCCATTCATCATGACGAGCGGCGTGACGGTCTACAGCGACCGCTACGAGAAGCTCCACACCGATTCCTTGCGCGCCGAAGAGATGCATCGCGACGATTTGCTCTATTACAAAGAGGGCTTGACCGCCACGGTGAGCGTGCACCAGAGCACCGGTAGCGAGTACAAATATTTCCGCACCAACGGAAAAATCGACGGCTCCCATGGCGACGCTTTGAGCCAGCTCATGACCGGTTACATTCCTATGCTCTTCCATCCCAACGGCCAACGGGCCGCCGTTATCGGGCTGGGCACGGGCATGACGAGCAAGGCCGTGGCGACTTTTCCGGTGCGCGAGGTCGAGGTGCTCGAGATCGAGCCCGCCATGCTCGAGGCCACGAAGTACTTCAACGACAGGAACGGCAAAATTCTCGAAAATCGAAAGGTGCGAATCATCCCGACCGACGGCCGCAACTATATTCTCGCCACGCCCAAAATGTACGACGTGATCGCGGCCGAGCCGTCCAATCCGTGGATCGCCGGCATCGCCAATCTCTACACGCGCGAATTTTACGCCGTGGTGAAGTCGAAGCTCAAGCCCGACGGCGTCTTTGCCCAGTGGTTTCACAACTATTCGATGTCGCCGGACGATTTTCGCATGGTGTTTCGCACCTTCGCCGAGGCCTTTCCTTACATGACGGTCTGGGGCATGAAGGAGAGCGATTTTCTCATGGTCGGCAGCACGCAAGAGCAGGTGTTCCGCTATCCCCAGCTCAAGGAGATCTTCGCGAAAAATCAGGCGCTCAAGAAAGATTTCGAGGAGCTCGGTCTCAGCGATCCCTACGCCGTTCTCGGTTTTTACCGCATGGGCCGCGAAGGCGCGCTCGCTTTCAGCGCAGGCGCCACGCTCAACACCGACGACGGCGCGCAGTTGGAGTTTTCCGCGCCCAAGAGTCTCGGCCGCGCCACTTCGGAGCTGAACCGCAAGCTGATGAGTCCGTATCTGAGCGACGCGCCGTGGCTGAAATCCTCGGCGGGCGTCCCTGAAGCGCTCGGCCACTATTATCTGGCCCAAGCGCACGAGGCGAACGATTGGCACAGCCGCGCGCTGGCGGAGATCGAACGCGCGATCGAGTTGGATCCCAAGGATGCCGATTTTTACGTGCTCAAGACCAAGATTCTTCTGGAAGCGGAAAAAAGCGGCGAGGCCGCCAAGGCGGCCCTGATGGCACTGGCCCGCTCGCGCGAAACGTTGAGGCCGATCCTGGCGCTCAGCGGAGACTTTTATTTGAGCGAAGCCCAGATGATTTACGCCAAGGCGATCGAGATGGGCAGCAACGACGTTGTGCCCTATATCAACTTGGGCAAGATCGCCCTCTACCATAACGAGCTGCCCGAGGCGGAAAAATGGGTGGAGCAGGCGCGGCGAATGCAGCCGGATCACAAAGCCGTGCTGCTGACCTGGGGCCGGCTGATGCTGGCGAGAGGCGAGACCGAAAAGGCGCGCGAGCTTTTAGAGCGCGCCAAGGAGAAAGGCGAAGATTCCGACGCGCTTTACAGCGCGCTCGCCGACACTTATCGCAAGCTCGAGCTCTGGCAAGAGGCCGCCGATGCTTCGCGCCGCGCGCTCAAGTTCAGGCGGAGCAACGTCGAATGGCGGCGCAACCTCGGCATCGCGCTGGCCAAATTGGGCCGAGTGAAAGAGGCGGAGCAAAAATTTCGCGAAGTGTTGTCGATCAGCTCCGACGATTCGGATGCCTGGCAGGAATTGAAAAAATTGGGCAAACGATACTGACAGGCAACAGGC
>DASXRG010000282.1:0-10982 GCA_036506735.1 Binatia bacterium
TTTTCCCTGGCCGACGTGATGCTCGGATGATTTTCCAGTCCGTAGCGGACGGCATCGTCCAGCAGCAGGATTTTTTTCTGCGCCTCGCGCTTCAATTCTATCTGCTCGGCCTGGGCCGCCGGAGCCGGAGGCTCCGCCGCCCGGCCGCGGATCGAGCTTCCGCCGAGAATCACCAGAGTAAAAGCAACAGCGAATCCGAATCCAAATCGCGCCATAAGACCCTCCCTGCGATGAGCCAACGTGCGAGTTATATATAATTGCTTTTCCCTACGCAAAGGCAAACATCTCATTTGACAATCCCGTGGCCGCGTGTGAATACTAAACGTCTGTTTAGTGGACTGAACCATGATTCAGAGTACTCTGTCCAATCCGACTCGTAAAGAGGTCCTGCAGAGCTTCCGCACCCGCTCGCTCCTGGAAGCGACCCGCAAGGTGATCGCCGCCGAGGGGTTCGACGCCGTCACGATGGAGCGGGTCAGCGCCGAGGCCGGCCTCACCAAAGGCGCGATTTATCTTTACTTCCGCAACAAGGACCACCTAATTGTGGCCGCCGTCGAGGAGATGGCTTCCGAAATGCTCCGGCAGATCGAGGCTAGAATCGATTTCAAGGCGACGCCATGGGATAGGGTCTGCCAGACCATCCGCGCCCAGTTGGAGATCATGGAGGAGCAGAAAGATCTGCTGCGCGTGCTTCTGCTCGACCGCCGGCTGCTGCGCGACAGCCCCAAAGGAAGTCAGGGGCGCCGGCTGCTCAAATATCGCGAAAGACATGAGGCCCGGCTGAAAAAATTCCTCGACCAAGGAATCAAGCAAAAGATCTTTCGGCCCATGGATACCGGGCTCGCGGCTTTTTATATTAATGAGATGACGATCAGCACCGCCGGACGGCGGATGATGGACCGAAGTATGCAGTCGCTGGACCGCGACACGCAAGACCTGATCGCTTTCGTCGGCTTGCTCCGGCGCAAAGGCGCGCGGCAGAACGGAGTGGTCCGGTGAGACGCGTTCTGTTCTTGGCTGCGGCGGTTTTGATCCTTCCGTTGTATGCGTGCAATCCCAGCTCTTCGGCGTCGAAGGAAAACAAACCGCAAAAAGCCGAGGCGCCGCTGCCCGTGACGGTCGCTCCGGTGCGCGCGCAAAAAGTCGCGCGCACGGTTGAATTCGTCGGCACGCTCTACGCCAACGAAGAAGTGACGGTCTCCAGCGAGGTGGACGGCAGGATCGCCTCGCTCGTCGCCGATCTCGGCGACCGGGTCGCGCGCGGCCAGACGCTGGCGAAGATCGACGACGCGGAATTCCGCTTCGCCATTCAGCAAATGGAAGGCAACTTGAAGGAGAACCTGGCGAAGCTCGGTCTGGAAAAAACGCCGGGAGCGAATTTCGACGTTACGAAGACATCTCTGGTGCTGCGCGCCAAGGCGGATATGGACGACGCCGAGAAAGCGCTCAAGCGCAATCAAACTCTCCACGAGCGGCAACTCATCGCGGCGCAGGACTTCGACACGGCGCAGACGCGCGCCAAAATGGCCGGCGCGAACTATCAGAGCAGCATCGAGGAGGCCCGCGCGTCGCTCGCCAGCGCCTATGCCAAGGAGGCGCAACTGGAAACCGCGCGGAAAAAATTGCGCGACACCACAATCGGCGCGCCGCTCGCGGGCTCGATAGCCAAGCGCACCGTCTCCGCCGGCGAGTACGTCAAAACCGGCTCGGCTCTCTTCACGATCGTACAGGACAACCCGCTCAAGCTCCGCGGCATGATTCCGGAGCGCTTCGCGCCCGAGATCCACGCGGATCAGAGCGTGGAGATCAAAGTGGATTCTTTTCCGGACGTCATTTTCAAGGGCAAGCTTACGCGCATCAGCCCGTCGTCGGACGTGGCGAGCCGCTCATTCATGGTCGAGGGCGTGGTGGAAAACCCCGACCGGCGGCTGAAGCCCGGCTTCTTCGCCCATGCGACGATCGCGACCCGCGTCGATCCCAACGCCACGACGGTACCGCAGCAAGCGGTGGTTTCTTTCGCCGGCGTGAGCAAAGTTTTCGTCATCGTTCGAGAGCCTCACGACCCCGAGGCCAATCGAGGGGCGGATAACAACGTGGCGCGAGAGAGGATCGTGCAAACCGGCGTCCGGGTCGGCACGAACGAAGTCGAGATCGCCTCGGGAGTGAAACCCGGCGAGCTGGTCGTGATATCCGGACTGACCCGGCTGATCGACGGCGCCGCGGTTAAAGTCTCCGGGCCGGTGATGCCGCGAGAGGGAGACGGGCAGAAACCATGAGCCTTGCCGATCTCTGCATCCGGCGCCCGGTCTTCGCCACGATGTTGATTACGGCGCTGGTCGTACTGGGGCTGTTCTCCTATCGCCAGCTAGGCGTCGATCTCTATCCCAACGTCGATATTCCCACGGTCACGGTCACGACCACGCTCAAAGGCGCCGGCGTCGAGGAGATGGAGACCGCCGTCACCAAGCCGATCGAGGACGCCATCAACACGATCGACGGCATCGACGAGTTGCGCGCTACCATCAAAGACGGCATCTCGGTGATCATGGTCCAGTTTATCCTGGAGAAAAACGGCGACGTGGCGGCGCAGGAAGTGCGCGACAAAGTTTCCACGATTTTGTCCCAGCTCCCGGTCGGCACCGACCCGCCGGTCATTCAGAAATTCCAGGTGGACGCCACGCCCGTAATGAAAATCGCGGTCTCGGGCAAAAGAAATCTGCGCGAGGTGAGCGAGATCGCCAGAAAGCAGATCAAGGAAGACATCGAGACCTTGCGCGGCGTGGGACAGATCGTGATGGTCGGGCGCCAGGAGCGCACGATCAACATCGACGTCGATCCGGACCGGCTCGCCGCGTACAACCTTTCGATCGCCCAGGTCAAGCGCGCGATTCAAGCGCAGAATTTGGAGCTTCCCGGCGGCCGGATCGACGAAGGGCGGCGCGAGCTGGTGCTGCGGACAATGGGGCGGATCGCCAGCGCCGAGGAATTCAACAATTTGATCGTCGGCAACTTCCAGGGCCGCCCGATCATGATCCGCGACGTCGGCCGCGCCGAGAACGGCGTCGTCGAGCCGCGCAGCCTGGCGCGCCTCGACGGCGAGAACGCGGTCCAGTTGATCGTCAAGAAACAATCAGGCACCAACACGGTGGACGTCGTGGACCGCGTCAAGGCGCGCCTGCAGCAGCTTCGGTCGGTGCTGCCGCAGGACATCCGCAGCGAAGTGATCGTCGATCAGTCCCGCTTCATCAAGGCCTCCTTCGAAGAAGTCAGGCTCCATCTGATTCTGGGCGCACTGCTGGTCGCGTTCACGGTTTTTCTCTTCATGCACGATTGGCGCAGCACCTTGATCGCCTCGGTCGCCATCCCGGCCTCGATCATCTCGACGTTCACGTTGATGCGCATCATGGGCTTTACCTTGAACAACATCACGATGCTCGGTTTGATCCTGGCGGTCGGCATCGTCATCGACGACGCCGTCGTCGTGCTGGAAAACATCTTCCGTCACATCGAGGAGAAAGGCGAGCCGGCGATGAGCGCGGCGTCCAAGGCCACGCGCGAGATCGCGCTCGCGGTCATGGCAACGACCCTTTCGCTCATCGTGATTTTCGTCCCGCTGGCTTTCATGGCCGGCCGCGTCGGCCGGTTTTTCTCGAGCTTCGGCTCGACCGTCGCGTTCTCGGTCGCGGTCTCGCTGCTCGTCTCGTTTACCTTGACGCCGATGCTCTCGTCGCGCTTTTTGAAAATCAAACACCGCGGGAAATCCTCCAAGGAAAGCCGCTTTTACACCTGGATCGACAAATCGTACGGCTGGGTCCTCGCCTGGTCGCTCAAGTATCGCTGGGTCGTCGTGCTCGCCGCCGTCGTCACGGCGCTCGCCATCGTACCGCTGTTTGCCGCCGTGGGCAAAAATTTTATCCCGACCGACGATCAGAGCGAATTTGAAGTCATCGTGCAGATGCCCGGCGGCTACACGCTCGGCGAGAGCGATCGTCTGCTGCGCGAGCTGGAGGCGCGCATCGGCAAGCTCCGCGGCGTGACGAACATCTTGACCACCATCGGCGACACCACCGGCAACGTGAAGCCGGGCCAGGGCGACGTGACGTTGGGCGACATCTACGTGCGGCTGGTCGATCTGTCGCAGCGCGACTACAGCCAGTTCGACGTGATGGCCGACGCGCGGAAGCTTTTCCAGGAATATCCCGATTTGAGAGTCAGCGTGCAGGGCGTCAACTCGTTTAGCGGCGGCGGCGTGCGCCAGACCGATCTCGAATTCAATCTGCGCGGCCCGAGTCTCCAGCGGCTGCAGGAGTACAGCGACAAGCTCCAGGCGCGCATGCGCGAAGTGCCCGGCTTGGTGGATACCGACACGACCTTGTCGGTGCGCACGCCCGAGCTGCGCAGCGTGGTCGATCGTAAAAAGGCGTCCGACTTCGGCATCCAGATCGAGGACATTGCCGACACGCTGCAGACTTTCGTCGGCGGCGAGCCGGTCTCCAAGTACAAAGAGGAAGACGAGCAGTACGACGTCTGGCTGAGGGCGATAAAAGGAAAACGGGACGATCCGGACGCGATCATGAATCTCTCCGTCCCCGGCAAGGACGGGCGGCTCGTCAAGATCGCCAACCTGGTAAGCCTCAGCGAAGATCTTGGGCCGTCGCAAATCGATCGGCACAATCGCCAGCGCAAGGTTACGATCGTGGCGAATCTCCTGTCCACGTTGCCGCTGGGTGAAGCGGTGGAAAAGATCCAGGGCTTCATTCGCGAGCTGGATTTGCCTCCCACCTACACCGCGGAGTTCGGCGGCAGGGCCAAAGTTCTGGCCGAGACCGGCGCAAACTTCGCCTACGCCTTCCTCTTGAGCTCGATCTTCATGTACATGGTGCTCGCGGCTCAATTCGAAAGTCTGCTCCATCCGATCACGATCATGCTGGCGCTGCCGCTCACGATTCCGTTCGCGCTGCTGTCGCTCATTTTACTCAGGCAGCCGATGGATATTTACGCGATGTTCGGCATGTTCATGCTCTTCGGCATCGTCAAGAAAAACGGCATCCTGCAGATCGACTACACCAACACCTTGCGCGCGCAGGGATGGGAGCGCGACAAAGCGATCGTCGAGGCGAACCACGCGCGGCTCAGACCGATCCTGATGACGACCTTGATGCTGATTTTCGGCATGCTGCCAATGGCGCTCGGACGCGGTCCCGGCGCGGCGTCGCGCGCCTCGATGGCGAAAGTCATCATCGGCGGCCAGGCGCTCTCGCTTTTGATCACCTTGCTGATCACTCCCGTGGCTTATTCGCTGTTCGACGACCTGGGGAAATCCGGCGTTGTCGGTTGGCTGAAACAGCGCGCCGGAACCTGGGGCGGGACGTTAAGGGGCCGGGCAATTCAAATCTATTCTCACGTGCGCGCCAACGGCCGATCCGGCCGGCGTCCGTAACGTTCGGTCGTCTTTGACAGCCGCCATTTCCCCTTCATACTGTGGTTGTCGGAACATGAAATCGATTTTCCGCGGTCTGCCATATTTCACATGCCGAATAAGCTGCCTTTTGCCGCCTCGTTGGGGCGTTCGTTGCGCCATCGAAATTACCGGCTCTATCTTACGGGCCAGCTTATCTCCGTGTGCGGCACCTGGATGCAGCAGGTCGCGCTGGCCTGGCTCGTCTATCGCCTCACCGGCTCGGCGACCCTTCTCGGCGCCGTCGGTTTCGCCTCGCAGATTCCGATTTTCGCGCTCAGCCCCATCGGCGGCGTGATCAGCGACAGATTTTCCTGTCATCGCATTCTATTGGTGACTCAGTCGTTGGCCCTGTTCCAGGCCCTGCTGTTGGCCGTTCTGACGTTGACGGGCCGGATCGAGGTCGCGCACCTGATTCTTTTGGGCGCGGTCCTTGGGGTCGTCAACGCTTTCGACATGCCGGCGCGGCAATCTTTGGTGAACCAACTGGTCGGCCCCGAGGATTTGTCCAACGCGATCGCGCTCAACTCCTCGATGATCAATGTGGCGCGGATCGTCGGTCCCGGCCTGGCGGGCCTGCTCGTGGCGAAGTGGGGCGAAGGGTTCTGCTTTTTGGTCAACGCGCTGAGTTATCTCGCCGTGCTCTGGGCCCTGCTCGCCATGAAACTGCCCGAGCGCCGGCGCGAGGCGGACCATCAGCTCTCGATGACTCGCTCGCTCATCGAGGGAACTCGCTACATCGCGCGCACGCGCCCGATCCGCGCTCTTCTGGCGCTGCTCGGCGTGACCGGGCTCTTCGGCATGACTTACATGACCTTGATGCCGATCTTCGCCGCCAAAATTCACGGCGGCGGCGCGGATGTGATGGGGTTGATGCTGGGGGCCGTCGGCCTGGGAGCGCTGGCCGGCGCGCTCTTTCTCGCCCGGCGCGTGGAGCTGCGCGGTCTCGGCAGGATCATCATGGTTACGACGATTGGTTTCGGGTTCGGGCTTGTCGTCTTTAGCGCGTCGCACCTTTTTTGGCTCTCGCTCGTGATTCTGCTCGGAGTCGGATTCTGCTGGATGGTCTTGATCGCCGCCTGCAACACGGTCTTGCAAGCGTTGGCCGAGGACGAAATGCGCGGCCGCGTCATGAGCGTCTTCTCGATGATGCTGGTCGGGATGGCGCCTTTCGGCAGCCTGATCGGCGGATGGCTCGCCGATCGCATAGGCGCCCCGCTGGTCGTTGCCATCGGCGGCCTCTTTTGCGCCGTCGCCGGCGCGCTGTTCGCCTGGCAACTCCCCAGCCTGCGGGAAGCCGCGCTCCCGATACTGATCGCGAGAGGAATGATTCCGGACCCGCTCAATCCGATCAGCGAGGTCGCCGTTATGGCCCGACCAGGCGCGCCGCGTTAAGGCAATACCGCGAAGATTCTGAGCGGCGCGCCGGTCCCACCTTGAATTTTCATCGGCGCGGCGAAGATCGTCGCGCCTTTGGCCGGCACGCGGTCGAGATTGGCGACGTTCTCGAAGATCGGCAGGTTGGCGCGACCGAAGACCTGATGGACGATAAAATCCTGTGACGCGCCGTAGTCGATGCTCGCCGTATCGGTTCCGGCGGCGTTGATTTTCCGCTCCTTGACGAGAAATTCCGCCGCGTCCTTGGAGAAGCCGGGAAAGCGCAGGTTGGCCGCGTCTCCCGGCTGATCGCTGCCGAAAAACTTTTTCCGGTCTTTCCAGAACTTTCCCCAGCCGCTATACATGATCACGATCGCGCCCGGCGGAATTTTTCCGTGCCGCTTTTCCCACGTGCGCAGATCGACGACGTCGAGGCGGTAGTCGGAGTTCGCCTGCGCTTTGCCCCGCACGTCCACGATGATTCCGGGGCCGATCGTTTTCGACAGCGGGACCTGATCGACCGTCCATTTTCCCTGGGCGAAGTGGAACGGCGCGTCCATGTGGGTGCCGACGTGCTCGGCGGAGCTGTAGTCGTAGGCAGCGTACCAATAGCCCTGCGGCGTCGTCCCTTCGGTGTGTTTATCGAGCTTGAATCCCTTCGCCGTCGGCCAGTGCTGGGTCTCCTCGGAGAACGGGTATGTCATATCGACGAGTTTCTTCTCGTCGATGGCGAACGCATCGAACGAACATAGCGACAACAGCAGCAAAAAAATTACCGTTTTCATTTCTTCACCCTTAAACCCTTTAACCCCCTCTTTTGTCTCCCCCTTAGAAAGGGGGAGATTTAGTGGGGGTCGAACTACTTGCCTTGCAGCTTCCCCAGCTCCTGCCTGGCGCCCTGGAAGTTCGGATTGATCTTCAGAGCCGCCTCGAACTCATCCTGCGCCTCCCGGCTCCTGCCCATGCCGGCCAAAATCTTTCCCAGCTCGTAATGAGCAACGTCGTCGTCGGGACACAGCTTGAGACCGTCGCGGTAGAGCGCGACGGCCTCACTGGGCTCTTTGGCCGCCTGAGCCTTTTCAAAGCTGCGGAAGGCTACGTTGCACGCCTCTCTTTTACGCTCTTCTTGCTGTTTTGCGGCGTCGATTTTTTCGTTCTCCTGTCGCAGACGGGCGATCTCTTGTTCTTGCCGCCGAATCTCCTCCGCTTGTTTGCGGAGCGCCTCGGACTCGCAGCCGAAGAGAGCACTAGACACGACTAAGACGCCGAAGAGGCCGGCAGACTTCATCGCGACGGCTCTTTTTTTTCTTCCAGAGCAAGGAATATTTTCTCCGCTTTGATCGGCAGGTCCTTGATGCGCACGCCGACGGCGTCGAAGACCGCGTTGGCGATCGCCGGCGCGACCGGAATGAGCGCGCTCTCGCCGATGCCTTTGGCGCCGAACGGGCCGTTCGGGTCCGGCACTTCGACGCAAATCGGATCGATCACCGCCGGCATGTCGCCGAGCGACGGTAGAACGTAATCGACGAGGTTGGGATTGATCAGTTGGCCGTTGTCGTAGGCAATCTCTTCGAACAGCGCCTGGCCGATGCCGGTGATCGCGGCGCCGGCCAACTGCTGGCGGCAGCCGAGCGGATTGAGCGCCTTGCCGACGTCGACCGCTGTCGCGTACTTGATGAGCTTCAACTTGCCGGTCTCGACGTCGACTTCCACTTCGGCGGCGCCGGCTGCGAGGAACCAGAACGCCGAGGTGCTCTTCTCGCCGAATTCGTTTTTCGTCGAAGTCTTGACCTGTCCCTCCCCGACCAGGGTGCCGCCCTGCATGCCGAAGCGCTTGAACATCACGTCCGAATAATCGAGCTGCGTTTCCGGCAGGCGAATCTTGCCGCCGGCGAAAGTCACTTGATCGTCCGGCACGCCGTATTCCTGGGCGACGATCTGTTTGAGCTGGCGCAGGATGTCCTGAGCCGCGAGCTGCACGGCTTTGCCCATGTGAAACGTCGACCGGCTGGATGAAGTCGTGAGATCGTACGGCACGACGTCGGTGTCGACGCCGAGGACTTGAATCGTTTGCATCGGGATGCCGAGCTCTTTGCCGGCGATTTGCGCCAATACCGTCTCCGACCCTTGCCCCATCTCGACCGTGCCGGCGTATATGGACAGGCTCGCGTCCTCGTTCAGCTTCACGACGGCGGAGGAAATCGACGGCGTGATCGTCGCCTTGATCATGCACGCGAGCCCTTTGCCGCGCCGGACGTTAGCTGCTTTTTTTCCCTCGTCCTTTTTGCCCCAGCCGATCGACTGGGCGGCTTGGTCCAGGCATTCCTTGAGCCCGACGGCGCGCAAGGTCTCTCCGGTGACGAACTTATCGCCTTCGTCGTAACCATTCCGCTTGCGCAGGTCGAGCGGATCGATCTTCAGCGCCGTTGCGATGATGTCCATTTGCGACTCGACGGCCCAGGCCGATTGCGACACGCCGAAGCCGCGGAACGCGCCCGCCGGCGGCTTGTTGGTGTAAACCGAATACGAATCGATCTTGAGATTGGGAATTTTGTACGGGCCCGCCGCGGTGTAGCCGGATTTTTTCGCCACCCGCGGTCCGATCTCGGCATAGGCGCCCGTATCGAGATGGATCTCGCACTCGCGCGCCACGAGCGCGCCGTCGTTCTTGACGCCGGTCTTCATGCGAATCACCGCCGCATGCTTGGTGATCGTGTAGAAAACCTCTTCGCGTGTGAGCACCAGGCGCACCGGACGTCCCGCTTTCTGCGCCAAGGCCACCGTGATCGGCTCGACTTTCGGATAAACCTTGCCACCGTAACCGCCGCCGAGATACGGCACGATCACGCGGACTTTCGCGACCGGAACTTTGAAAATATTGGCGAGCTGCGTGCGCACGACGAACGGATTCTGCGTCGTCGCCCAGACGGTAATGCGGCCGCCCGGCTCGATGGACGCGATGCAGGCGTGCGTCTCGAGAAAACTGTGCTGCGTCGCCGGCAACGTGAAAGTGTCTTCGAAGATATGGTCCGCTGCGGCGAAGCCTTTTTGAATGTCGCCGCGGTTCAAGCGGAAGTGAGTGCAAACGTTGGTGCCTTCGACGGGCTTTAATTCGGCGAGATCGGCGAATCCGCTAGGCGGAAGCTTGACCGACTCGTGCACCAGCGTGGCGTCAGGCTTGATGGCTTCGGCCACGTTCAGAACCGCCGGCAGCTCTTCGTAATCCACTTCGATCGCGCGCAGCGCTTCTTCTGCCGCGTCAACGGATAACGCCGCCACCGCCGCGACCGGATCGCCGACGTGGCGGACTTTTTCCACCGCGACGATCGTCTGATCTTTGAACACGGGGCCGTAAAACGGCTCGATGCCCTCGTCATGCAGAATATCGTCGCGCGTCAGCACCGCCACAACGCCGGGAACTTTGAGCGCCTTGGAAGGATCGATTTTCGCAATCCGCGCGTGCGGGTACGGACTGCGGAGAATTTTCCCGTGGCACATTCCCGGCACGCTCATGTCTGCCAGATACTGCGCCCGTCCGGTCACTTTGGTCTCGTAATCCAACCGGCGAAAAGTTTTACCGATGTCCGCTGGTTCCATCTTAATGTCTCGTAAGGCGTTAGGCGTAAGGGGTCAGGGGTGGGAGGACGCCTCACGCCTAACCATTCACGCCTCACGTTTTTTATCGTTCAGAGCCCCTAACCTTTTTTATCGCCTGCATGATCTCTTGATAGCAGCCGCAGCGGCAGAAGTTGCCCGCGAGATAATCGCGGATCTCGTCCTCGCTCGGATGAGGATTTTCATCGAGCAGCGCTTTGGCGGTGAGTAAAAACCCTGACGTGCAGTAACCGCACTGAAGCGCGCCGAGATCCATGAACGCTTCTTGAAGCGGGTGCAAACGATCACCCGCGCTGAGCCCTTCTGTGGTGAGGATCTCGCAGCCATCGGCATCGACGGCGAGATAAGAGCAGGCGCTCACCGGCTTGCCGTTCAAGAGCAACGTACAGGCGCCGCAGACCTGGATGTCGCAACCGAGCTTCGCGCCGGTGAGCGCGAACTGTTCGCGCACCATATCGAGCAACGTCGTCCGCGCCTCGACCTCGACGCTGCGCTCGCTGCCGTTAACTTTCAGTGAAATTGTTTTCTTCAT
>DASXRG010000283.1:0-18021 GCA_036506735.1 Binatia bacterium
GTAGCGACGAATGCGGTTAGAGCAGATGGCTCACGTCAAGAGAGCCCATTTCTTGAACGGTGTGTCCGACATAATTCCGTAGGAGGCCGTAAATCTCAGTGCAGAAAGAAGGCTCGTCGAACAAAAGGGCGCCCATGTAGGCGGCCTCCTGATACTTGATAATCAAGAAACAGCCGTAAGCCGGAGTGATCTTAGCAGCTAATACCTCCTGGGCGTGGCCAACCTCTCCGATGGGCCGTGTATTTTGGCCGCCGCCAACCCAAACCCAGGCCGGGGGCCAATTCGAAACGCCGTGGTAAGACATAAGAGGGTGGCGTCGGAGTTCCATGCGTCTCATGATGCGGTTTGCAAGCGAATTTGTGAATCCGGTGTTTACCTGAAGGGTCACGAGCGCCAAATTACTCCTTGCTTCTGGACGCTCTTTTGATATGGTTTTTTCAGGACATCGTTAATCCGCTCACCTAAATTCAGGACTCTTCCAGCGCCGGCCTTTATCGACGGATGAACCATGTCTCGACACCAACCGTAATATCGCCAATATCGCCCCGGCGAATCCTAGGTGGGATGAATGGGAGGATGGGAAGTGAGCGAGCCAACCCGATTAGATGATCTGTGCATCAACAGCATCCGCATGCTTTCGGTGGACGCCGTCGAGAAGGCGAATTCGGGCCACCCCGGCGCGCCGATGGGGCTGGCGCCCGCCGCATATATATTATGGACGCGATTCCTGAGGCATAACCCGCGCAATCCCGCGTGGCCGGACCGCGACCGTTTCGTTCTTTCCGCCGGCCACGGCTCGATGCTGATCTACAGCATGCTTTATCTCACCGGCTACGACCTGCCGCTCGAAGAGATCAAGAATTTCCGCCAGTGGGAAAGCCGGACGCCCGGCCATCCGGAGCGCGAGCTGACGCCCGGAGTCGAAGTCACGACCGGGCCGCTCGGCCAGGGCTTCGCCAACGGCGTCGGCATGGCGATCGCCGAGGCGTATCTCGCCGGGCGCTACAACCGGCCGGGAACAGAAATTTTCAACCACTTCACCTACGCGATCGTCAGCGACGGCGACTTGATGGAAGGCGTTGCCGCGGAAGCCGCCAGCTTGGCCGGCCATCTCGAGCTCGGGAAATTGATCTATCTCTACGACAACAATCGGGTGACCTTGGCCGCGTCGGCCGATCTGACCTTCACCGAAGACGTGGCCAAGCGTTTCGACGCCTACGGCTGGCACACGCAATCGGTCGAAGACGGCAATGATCTCGCCGCCATCGAGCGTGCGCTCAACGCCGCGCGCGCGGAAACTGGCCGGCCTTCGCTGATCCTCCTGCGCACGCACATCGGCTACGGCTCGCCGGGCAAGCAGGACAGCTTCGAGGCGCACGGCGCGCCGCTCGGCAAAGACGAAGTCGTCGCGACGAAGAAAAAGCTCGGCTGGACGAACGAGCCTTTCGTCGTGCCGGAGGAGGCGCTGGCGCGTTTTCGCGAGAGCATCGGCAGGGGCGAGCGCGTCGAGGCCGAATGGAAGGAGAAATTTTCCGCCTACGCGCGTAAATTTCCCGAGCCTGCAAAAGAGCTGGAGCAAGTTCTGAGCGGCAAGTTGCCGCAGGCATGGGACGCTTCGGTTCCCGATTTTCCCGCGGACGCCAAAGGCCTGGCGACGCGGGTCGCGTCGGGAAAAATTCTGAGCGCCATCGCGCCGAAGCTGCCGACCTTGATCGGCGGCTCGGCGGATTTGGATCCCTCGACGCATACGGCGCTCAAGGAGCTGGGCGATTTCGCCAGCCCGCGGCGCGATTTCACGAAGAGCCAGGGTGCGGCGGGCGGCGGCTTCGGCTATGCCGGCCGCAACATTCACTTCGGCGTGCGCGAGCACGCGATGGGCGCGGCGTGCAACGGCCTGGCGGCGCACGGCGGGGTCATTCCGTTCGGCTCGACGTTCCTGATGTTCGCCGACTACATGCGGCCGTCGATCCGTCTCGCCGCGCTGATGGAGCTCGGCGTGATCTACGTCTTCACCCACGACAGCGTCGCGCTCGGCGAAGACGGGCCGACGCACCAGCCGATCGAGCATCTGGCCGCGCTGCGCGCGATCCCGCGGCTCGTCGTCGTTCGTCCGTGCGACGCCAACGAAACGGCCGTCGCCTGGCGGATCGCGATCGAGGCGCGCGACCGTCCCGTCGCGCTCATTTTGACGCGCCAGAACGTGCCGACCCTCGACCGCAGCCATTTCGCCGCGGCGGAAGGGCTCAGGCGCGGCGCTTACGTTTTGGCCGACGCGCCGAACGGGAAGCCCGATATTATTTTGATCGGCACCGGATCGGAGGTCTCTTTGATCGTCGCGGCGCGGCAAAAACTTTTGGAGCGGAAGATTCACGCGCGCATCGTCTCGATGCCGAGCTGGGAATTGTTCGACGAGCAGCCCAAAGACTATCGCGACTATATTTTGCCCGCGGCCGTCCGGCCGCGGCTCGCGGTCGAGGCGGGCTTGCCGCAAGGCTGGCACCGCTACGTCGGCGACGGCGGCGACATTGTCGGTTTGGACCGCTTCGGCGCCTCTGCGCCGGGGAACGTGGTGATGGAGAAATTGGGCTTCACCGTGGAGCATGTCGTCGAGCGGACGGTCGCTCTGCTAAAATAAAAGGTAGGGGCGGTTCGCGAACCGCCCCTACGTCGCCGACACCGATTGGGGTGGCTAAGGAGTCGGACATGCGCGTCGCGATCGGCGCGGACCATGCGGGGTTTTCACTGAAGCAAGATCTGGTAGTCTACATCGAGAGCTTGCTTCACGAAGTTCTCGATTTGGGCACCGACAACGAGGAGCCGGTGGACTATCCCGATTACGCCGAGGCGGTGGGACGAGCGGTCGCGGACGGCCGCGCCGAGCGCGGCCTGCTCATCTGCGGCAGCGGCGTCGGCGCCAGCGTCGCGGCCAACAAGATCCGCGGCATTCGCGCCGCCGTCTGCCATGATTCTTACTCGGCGCATCAGGGCGTCGAGCACGACGATATGAACGTGCTCGTGCTCGGCGCGCGCGTCATCGGTCCGGCGCTGGCGCTCGAATTGGCGCGCGTCTACCTGGAGGCGAAATTTTCCCGCGAGGAGCGGCATCGTCGGCGGCTGGAGAAGATCGCCAGGCTGGAAGGCAAAAGGCAAAAGTAAAAAGATAAAAACGAAATAGAGATCCTTCACTTCGTTCCGGATGACACGCTCTCCTTCTGTCATTCTGAGCGCGGCGAAGAATCTCTCCGAGCGGACAGGAAGAGAGAAGCTAGATGAACCCACTGAAAGAGCTCCGCAAACAGGGCCAATCGATCTGGCTCGATTACATTCACCGCAAGTTACTCAGCAGCGGCGGTTTCAAACGGCTCGTCGAGGAAGACGGGCTCACCGGCGTCACGAGCAATCCGACGATTTTCGAAAAGGCCATCGCCGGCGGGACGGACTACGACGAGACGGTGCGCGCCGCTCTGGCCGATGATCCTCAGATTGATACGGGAAAGATTTACGAGCGGCTCGCGATCGAGGATATTCGCGCGGCGGCGGACGTGCTGCGGCCGGTCTACGATGAAACGGCCGGCGCCGACGGTTTTGTCAGTCTCGAGGTCTCGCCCCATCTCGCCCACGACACGGAAGGCACGATCGCCGAAGCCAAGCGCCTCAAGGCGGCGGTCGACAGGCCGAACGTGATGATCAAAGTGCCGGGGACGCCGGCGGGAATTCCCGCCATCGAAACTCTCACCGCGGACGGTGTCAACGTCAACATCACGTTGATGTTCTCGATGAGCCACTACGAGGCGGTGGCGTTGGCGTATCTGCGCGGGCTGGCGCGCTCGGCCGCTCCGCGCAACGTCGCTTCGGTCGCTTCGTTCTTCGTCAGCCGCGTGGACACGCTGGTGGATGGCATGCTGGAAAAAATCGCCACGCCCGAGGCGCTGGTGCTGCGCGGCAAGATCGCCATCGCCAATTCGAAAGTCGTCTACCGCAGGTTCGAGAAAATTTTTGACGGCGAGGGGTTTGCGGCTTTGCGCAGCCGCGGCGCCCGGGTCCAACGCCCGCTCTGGGCCAGCACCGGGACCAAGAACCCCAACTATTCCGACGTCCTCTACGTCGAAGAGCTGATCGGCCCCGACACCGTCAATACGTTGCCGCCGGCCACGATCGACGCCTTCCGCGAGCACGGCCGGGTGCGCGGCGCGACGGTGAAAGAAAATTTGGCCGAGGCCCAGGCGGCTTTGGCGCGGCTCAAACAACTCGGCATCGACCTGGAACAGGTCGGAAAAAAACTTCAGGACGACGGCGTCGCCGCGTTTGCCAAGTCGTTCGACGATTTGATGGCGGCGCTGGAGAAAAAGCGCGCCGCCATTGCCTGTTCGACCGTTCGAGAGCCTCACGGCTCAGGGCAGGCCCCTTCGATCATCCGAGAGCCTCATGACTCAGCACGGGATGCTTCGACAAGCTCAGCACAAGACGCTTCGACGCGCTCAGCGCAGGACCGGCAGGAATTTCATCTGGGAAAATATCAACGGCGCGTCGATAAGCGGCTCAAGGCCTGGCAGAGCGAAAATTTTTCCGCGCGCCTCTGGCGGAAAGATCCGACTCTCTGGTCGCCCGAGCCCGCGCCGGAGATTGCCGATCGTTTGGGCTGGCTCACCTTGTCCGAGTCGATGCGGAGTCAGGCTCCCGAGCTGGGCGCGTTCGCGGAGAAAGCCAAGTCGGACGGCTTCCACCACGCGGTGGTGCTCGGCATGGGCGGCTCGAGCCTCGCGCCCGAGGTTTTCCAACGCACTTTCGGCAACCGCTCGGGCTATCCCGAGCTGCTCGTTTTGGACAGCACGCATCCGGCCGCGGTCCGCTCCGTCGAAGCGCGAGTGGATTTATCGCGCACGCTGTTTCTGGTCTCGAGCAAATCGGGCACGACGACCGAAACCAGCTCGTTCTTTTCTTATTTTTGGCACCGGCTGACACAAGCTAAAAAACAGCCGGGCGATCATTTTGTCGCCATCACCGACCCGGGCACGCCGCTGGAAAAACTCGCCCAGGAGCGAAAATTTCGCGCCGCGTTCAACGCGCCGGAGGACGTCGGCGGCCGCTATTCCGCGTTGACGGTTTTCGGCCTGGTGCCGGCGGCGCTGATCGGCGTCGATATCGATCTGCTCCTCGACCGCGCGCGCGCGATGAGCCAGGCGGCCGCGCCGAACGTGCGCGAGGTGGAGAATCCCGCGCTGGTTCTCGGCGCGGCGTTGGGCGAATTGACTTTGGCCAAGCGGGATAAAGTGACGTTCATCGCGTCGCCCTCGCTGGCGCATTTTCCGACGTGGGTCGAGCAGTTGATCGCGGAGAGCACCGGCAAGGACAAAAAAGGAATCATCCCGGTCGTGGGCGAACCGATCGGGTCCCCGGAGAAATACGGCGCGGACCGCTTGTTCGTCTGCTTGCGCATGGAAAAAGACGATAACGCGGAGTTGGATCGAAAAATCGCCGCGCTCGAATCCGTGGGCCATCCGACGGTGAAAATCGACGTCGGCGGCAAAAGCGATCTCGGCGCGGAATTTTTCCGTTGGGAGGTCGCGGTCGCGGCGGCGGGCGCGGTGCTGGGCATCCATCCGTTCAACCAGCCGGACGTGCAGTTGGCCAAAGACCTGGCCAAGAAAGCGATGGAGAAAAAATCGGGCGCCGGCGCGGAGGCCAAAGACGAAGTCGCGGCATCCGACCCGACCTTGCTGCGCCAGGCCGTTTCGTCGTGGCTGGCGAAAAAGAAAGAGCGCGACTATCTCGCGGTTCAGGCGTATTTGAACCCCACGTCCGAGCACACGGCGGCGCTCGAGGAAATCCGCACCTCGCTTCGGGATCGCCTGCGTTTGGCGACCACTTTGGGATATGGCCCGCGCTTCCTCCACTCGACGGGCCAATTGCACAAGGGCGGCCCGAACTCGGCGCTCGTCCTGCAAATCGTCGACGATCCGGTGGAAGATTTGGCCGTGCCGGAAACCAACTACACGTTCGGCGCGCTGATTCGGGCGCAGGCTCTGGGCGATTTCACCGCGCTCAAGCAGCGCAAGCGCCGCGTGCTGCGCGTGAACTTGGGAACGGAAGTGGAAGGCGGCTTGAGACAGTTGGCGGAGCTGGTGCATCAAAACCAGTAGGCACCCTGACCCCATCCCTCTCCCGCAAAGCGGGCGAGGGGGTCCTCTGAATTCCCTCTCCCGCTGGGAGAGGGCCAGGGTGAGGGACTTGAACGCAAACCTGAAACTGGAGCGACCATGGAACTGGGCATGATTGGTTTGGGGCGCATGGGCGCCAACATGACGGAGCGTCTCCTCCGCGGCGGCCATCGGGTGGTGGCTTACGATCGCAATCCGCAGGCGGTCGAAACCCTCGTCAAGAGCGGCGCCGCCGGCGCCGATTCCCTTCCAGCCGTGGCTGCGGCGCTCAAGCCGCCGCGCGCGCTGTGGCTGATGGTTCCATCCGGCGATCCCGTCGATCAGACGATTCATGATTCGACGCCTCTTTTGCAGGCCGGCGACGTGATCCTCGACGGCGGCAACAGCTATTATAAGGATACGCTCAGGCGGGCGGCGATCCTCAAAGAGGCCGGCATCCATTATATGGATGTAGGAACCAGCGGCGGGATCTGGGGTCTCAAGGAAGGCTACAGCCTCATGGTCGGCGGAGAGGCGCAAATCGTCGAGCGGCTCAAGCCCATTTTTCAAACCCTGGCGCCGGCGCCGGACCAAGGCTGGGGCTACGTCGGCCCCAGCGGCGCCGGTCACTTCGTGAAGATGATTCACAACGGGATCGAGTATGGGCTGATGCAAGCCTACGCCGAAGGGTTCGCGCTGATGCAGCGCAAGGACGACTTCAAATTCGATCTGCATCAGGTCGCCGAGATCTGGCGCCACGGCAGCGTGGTCCGCTCGTGGCTGCTCGACTTGGTCGCCGGCGGCTTGGCGGAGAATCCGAAGCTGCAGGGCATCAAGCCTTACGTGGCCGATTCCGGAGAGGGCCGCTGGACTGTCTTCGAGGCGGTGGACCTCGACGTGGCCGCGCCCGTGATCACGTTGTCTCTGCTCGAACGGCTCCGCTCGCGCGACCCGGACTCTTTCACCGACAAGCTGCTCGCCATGATGCGGCACGAGTTCGGCGGCCATCCGATCAAAAAGGACTGAGAAACATGGCGCCCGCAGAGTCCGATGGAACGGGAAAGCTGGAGCCCTGCGCGCTGGTCATTTTCGGCGCGACCGGCGATCTCACCAAGCGCAAACTCATGCCCGCGCTCTACAACCTCGCGGTGAATCGCCAGCTGCCGGAAGGTTTCATGGTGGTGGGAACCGCGCGCAGCGAAATGACGCACGACGAGTTTCGCCGCAAGATGCGCGAGGCCGTGGCCGAATTCGGCCGCGGCGGATTGCGCGACCCCCAAGCCTGGAACCGCTTCGCCGCCGATCTTTATTACCTTCAGGCCAATCACCGCGAGCCGGAGAGTTATCTGCGGCTCAAAGAGTCGTTGGTCCATCTGGAGAGCCGATACGACACCGGCGGCAGAAGAATTCTTTATCTGGCGATTCCCCCCGATCAATACGCGCCGGTGATCCAGCAGATCGCCGCGGCGGGCTTGGCGGGCCGGCACGCGCGCGAGGGAAGTTGGACGCGCGTCGTGATCGAGAAGCCGTTCGGCGCCGATCTCGACAGCGCGCGCGAGCTGAATCGAATCGTGCACGAAGCTTTCGACGAGAGCCAGATCTACCGCATCGATCACTATCTCGGCAAAGACACGGTGCAGAATATTTTGGTCTTCCGCTTCGGCAACGCCGTCTTCGAGCCGATCTGGAACCGCCGCTACGTGGATTACGTGCAGATCACCGCGGCCGAAACCGTCGGCGTCGAGAGCCGCGGCGAGTACTACGAGCACGCCGGCGTGGTTCGCGACATGTTCCAGAATCATCTGCTGCAGCTCCTCTGCCTGACCGCGATGGAGCCGCCGGTCGCGTTCGCGGCGGACCCGGTGCGGGACGAAAAAGCCAAGGTGCTGCAGGCGATCCACCCGATCTCGCCGGCGGCTATCGAGCAGGTCGCGGTCCGCGGCCAGTACCAGCCGGGCGCGGCCGATGGAAAAAAACTCGCCGGTTACCGCGAGGAAAACGGCGTCGATACGCGTTCGACCACAGAGACCTACGCGGCCTTGAAGCTCTTCGTCGATAACTGGCGCTGGGAAGGCGTGCCCTTCTATCTCCGTTCGGGCAAGCGGCTGGCCAAGCGGGTCACCGAGATCGCGATTTATTTCAAGCGGCCGCCGCTGCTGCTTTTTAAAGCGTGCTCCGCGGTCGATCAATTGAATCCCAACGTGCTCTGCATGCGGATTCAGCCGGACGAGGGGATCTCGCTCACGTTCGAGGTCAAGCCGCCCGGTCCGGAAATTTGCGTGAACTCGCTGTGTCTGGATTTCGATTACGACGAGGCGTTCGGCGGCGCGCCGCCGGACGCTTACGAGACCTTGCTGCTCGATTGCATCGAAGGCGACGCGACGCTTTTTATCCGCCAGGACTGGGTGGAGCTGGCATGGTCCATTCTCACGCCGCTGCTCCACGCCTGGCAGGGGCGGGACGGCGAAAACCTTACGGGCTACAAAGCGGGCAGCTCCGGCCCCAAAGAAGCGGACGAATTTATCGAGAAAGACGGGCACGAATGGCGGCGGCTGTGAGGAAAAGATGAAAGCTGAAGGATGAAAGCTGAAATAAAAAAAACCGGGCGTCGATCGTTGTTTTAATTTCAGCTTTCCGTTTTCATCTTTCATATTTATGATTTTAGCCGGTGACATAGGCGGAACGAAGACCAATCTCGCGCTCTATTCCGTTGAAAATGACAAGTTGGTTCCGTCCGTCAAAAACAGTTTTCCCAGCAAAAACTATCCTTCGCTCGAGGCCGTGCTGCGAGAATTCATGACCGATTCCCCTGAGCCGGTCGCTGCCGCCTGTTTCGGCGTGGCCGGTCCCGTGATCGACGGCACGAGTAAAACCCCCAACCTGCCGTGGTTTTTAGACGCGCGCGAAATCGCCCGCTGCCTCGACCTCGACTCGGTCGGCTTGATCAACGATCTCGAAGCGACGGGCTACGGCGCCGCCACGCTCGACGCCAGCGAATTTTTCACGCTCCATGCCGGTCGAGCCGAGCCGCACGGCGCGATGGGGTTGATCGCCGCGGGCACCGGGTTGGGCGAGGCGATGCTGTGTTGGAAGGGGCAGGGCTACGGCGTGCTGGCGTCCGAAGGCGGCCACGCGGATTTCGCCGCGCGGACCCAACTGGAAATCGAACTGCTGGCGCATTTAATCGACCGCTTCGGCCACGTCAGCTATGAGCGGGTCGTTTCCGGGCCGGGCATTTTTAACATTTATTCCTTCCTCAAAGACGCCAAACATCTCAGCGAACCGGCGTGGCTGAAAGAAAGATTGGCCGGCGGCGATCCGAGCGCGGTGATTTCCGCGGCCGCCCTGGCCAACGAGGCGGAGATCTGCGTGCAGGCGTTGGATATCTTCGTGTCGTGCTACGGCGCCGAGGCGGGGAATCTCGCGCTCCGGGCGAGAGCGCTCGGCGGTATTTACGTCGGCGGCGGCATCGCGCCGAAAATTCTGCCCAAGCTCAACGACGGCCGGTTCATGCGCGCTTTCACGGACAAGGGGCGCTACGGCGAATTTCTCGCGCGCATTCCCGTGCACGTCATCATGAACCAGGAGACGGCGCTGAGAGGCGCGGCAAGCTGCGCGGCGGCGCAACTCAAATCGTAGGTAGGGGCGGTTCGCGAACCGCCCTGCATCGGATTATTCTTTGACTGGCCCGCCGGAAATTTTCGTCGCCAAGGACATCCAGGATCTCAGCCGGAACGCGGCCACGGAATTTGTCCGGCTGGCGCAGCGATCGGTCGAGGCCGCCGGACGATTCGTCGTGGCGCTCTCGGGCGGCTCGACTCCCAAAGCGACGTACTCCCTGCTTGCCAGCGCCGAATTGGGTTCGCGAGTTCCCTGGACTCAAACGCATTTTTTTTGGGGCGACGAGCGCTGCGTGCCGCCGGATCATCCCGACAGTAATTATCGCATGGCTTACGAAAGCCTCCTCTCGAAAGTCCCGGTCCCCGCGGAAAACATCCACCGAATCGAGGGCGAGCGGGAGCCTGAGGCCGCAGCCGCCGCATACGAGCGGACGATTCGAGATTTCTTCCGCCTCGGCGTTTCCAGCTGGCCGCGCTTCGATTTGATTTTTCTCGGCCTGGGCGACGACGGCCATACGGCGTCGCTGTTTCCCGGCGCCGCCGCGCGGCAAGAGACGCGGAGGTTGGTCGTGGCGACCTACGTGGAAAAGCTGAAGACTCATCGTATCACCTTGACTTTACCGGCGTTAAATCGGGCCGCCAATATTTGTTTTCTGGTCGTCGGAGAAAACAAGGCGCCGATGGTCAGGAAAGCGCTGCGCGAGAAATCGGCGCAGCTTCCCGCGGCGCAAATCGCCCCTGTGGACGGAAGACTCGCATGGTTTCTGGATGAAGCCGCAGCTTCGGCTTTGCACGGTTAATCCGTCTGGGTGGATTACCCCACGGTAAAATTTTCGGTTGCCTCTACCTTTTCACGCGGCGGCTCTGGCCGAATCCAGCGAAGTCGTTCGATTTCGGGGGGGTTCGTTTGGCATGGCCATTGCGATTCTTTATGAGCAGGCGGTGATTTGCCGCCTGAAATAAAATGAGGGAGGTTTTTATGAACAGGTACAAAAATATTGTGTTGGGAGGACTGTTGGCGGGTTCGTTGATCGGCACCGGAACGCCGGTTCTGGCGCAGACATTGGAGTTCGTCAACGACCGGTACGTCAGTCGCGGCGAAGTCCAGCAGGATCGGCAGGCGCTGGAGCGCGACTATGAGCAGTTGAGGCAAGATAAAGAAACGCGCGACCGGCTGGTCCGCCACGGCGCGGGTCCCCAGCGAATCGCCCGGATCGAGCAAAAGATAAGAGAGGACGAGATGCAGATCCGGCGTGACGAAGCCGAGTTACGACGCGATCGTAGAGAGCTAGCCGGAAACTACTGGACTTGGCGCGAACGTCACGAGGACTGGCGCTATGAATAACGCGTAACGCGTTACTTAACTAAAAAGTAAAGGAACGTAACGGCCTGGCCGCCGGCGATTGCCGGCGGCCAGGCTTTTTTTTGGCCTCTTCCGAATTTAACCTTCAGACCCGGTCCCGCGTTGGCTCGCTGGGCCCGAACCGGCCGAGCCGGGCGATTGACTCTGCTGTTCGGGCGCGCTGCTCGAAGCGCCGCCGGATGCGCTCGCCCCCGGTTGGGTTTCGGTTGCGCGCGACGTCCTGTCCGGCGGGTTCGCCGCGCCGCTTCTCGACGAGTCGTTGTTGTTTTTGCAGCCGCCGAGCGCCAGCACGGCGATGAAAAGGGCCATCCCGATCAAATGATTGTGTCTCATACCTGTCACCTCCTTAGATAGTTTTTAGCGCGATGAGAGTGAGGGTCAATGAGGGAGATACTCGATCGGAGTTAAATCACGCAACCGGTTACGTTCGTCCTGGATTTTCCGCATTGACCGCGGTCGTCGGGGCGGTAGACTCAAAGCAGCGAGCTCGGAAGCGGGATCTTCGTCGTCGTCAAGCAGCAGCGCGGAATAAACCGCGCCGCGGCCTGAACCCAAACAGCGGATTGCCGGATGCTTACTTCGGCAGGTAAAGCTTTTGCGCCGCGCGGAGATGGCGGAAGGCTTCGGCGCGGCGGCCCTGGGCCTCGAAAATCAAGCCCAGGTTGTAGTGAGCATCGGCCAGGTTGGAATCATGGCTGAGCGCCTGGCGGTAAGCGGCTACGGCCTCTTCTATGCGGCCGCGATCCTCCAGCAGAACGCCGAGATTGAAATGAGCCAACGCGTCTTGCGGCGCCTGGGCGATCGCCGAGCGGTACTGGGTTTCCGCCGAGTCGAACTCCGAAGCTTCATGATAGAGCCGGCCGAGGTTCAGATGGGCCTCGATGAGACAAGGGTCGAGGGAGACCGCCTGGAGGTAGGCCCGGCGGGCTTCCTCCGGCGAATCGCTTTCCAGCTCCCAACCGACGTTGAACCAGTGCTGCGCGTCGCGGGCCGACGCCGCGGCCTTCCGCCCCAACGGTAAATTGATCCGCGAAGCGATTTCCCGGGCGGCGAAGTTGAACAGGAACTGACCCGAATCCGGCTGCCAACGCTTGCCGCCGTCCCAAACGACGACCCGTTTTCCATCGGCGTAAATCGTGACTTTCCAAACCTCCTGCTCGGGCAATTGCTGCTTCAGCGAACGAAGAATCCGCCGGATGCGGCGCAGCGGCACGCGGGCGTTGAGCAGCCCCTTCGTGGTCTTGAGCAAAAGAAGATCCTGGAAGCTGAACGCGATGTGCCGCCGGGGGCCGCGGCTGGGGGAGAGGAATCCGGCTCGGATGCAGGAGCGTATGCGCCACTCGGGGAGCGCGAGGATCTTCGCCACCTCGCGGGTGGTGAAGTGGCTTTTCATTTTCTACCGGCCCGGGTTTTTTTCGCCGGGACCGCCTCGGCCCGGCGCGCTTTGGCGGCCTTCTTCTGCTGCGGGACTCGCTTCGCGAGGCTCTCTTTCAGCGCCGCCATGAGGTCGATCACCTGGCCGCGCTGCGGCTGCGGCGCCGCCTTGGTGATTTCCTTGCCGGCGACTTTTTGCTCGACCAGCTCGAGCACGCGGCCGCGATAGTCGTCCCGGTACTGATCGGGATTGAACTCGTCGTTGGAAAGTTGTTCGATCAGGTTCAGCGCCAGGTCGAGCTCGCCGTCCCTGACCTTGGCGCTCTGACCTTTGTCGATCTCGCCGAAATTCCGGATTTCGTCGGTGTAATACATCGTGTGCAACATCAGCCCGTCTTGCGCCGAGCGAATGAGCACCAGGCTCTCCTTGCCACGCATCACAAACTTGGCGAGCGCCACGCGGCCGCTCTTGGCCATCGCCTCGGCGAGCAAGCGGTAAGCTTTTTCTCCGCCCTTGTCGGGGCCGAGGTAGTAAGTCTTCTCGAAATGGATCGGGTCGACCTTCGGCAGCGGCACGAACTCGGCGATGTCGATGCTCTTCGAGTCGTCCTGCTCCAGCGCCTTCAACTCTTCCTCGCTGAGCTGCACGTACTGATCCTTGCTGAACTCGTAGCCGCGCACCAGCGCGTTGCGGTCCACGACCTCGTTGCACTTAGGGCAAAAGGTCTGCTGCTTGATGCGCGAGCCGCACTTGGCGTGCAGCAGATTGAACGCCACGTTTTTAGACGATGCCGCGGTGTAGAGCTTGACCGGGATCGAAACCAGACCGAACGAGATCGTTCCTGAGCCGAGTGAATGTGCCGCCATAGCCGGTCTCCCTTCGAATGGCCTAGCTTAACATAAATCGGCGTCCTCCGAAAAGTAGGGTGGAGGGCGGCTCTCCGGCCGCCGGATTTGACGCGGCTGGGTGGTTCGCCCCAGGCGTAAAATTTCCCCGGCCGTTACCTTTTCACTCGGTTCTATCGAGCCGGCGGCAAAAAATTGTCCCGGTGGAGCGATTTTTTTTTGGCATGGTCGTTGCGGCGCAAGATTGGTGGGGCGTGAAAGCTTAACTTCAAACAGGAGGCGTTTTTATGAGCAATTATAGACAGTTGGCGTTTGGAGGAATACTGGCGGGGTCGTTGATGCTTTCGGGGGCGCCGGTTATCGCGCAGAACGTGATCTATGTCCGCCCTGACGAGATGAGCCTGGCGCAGGAGTACGATCACTTGCGGCAGGATCAGCAAAACCTGTCGTTCGATTTGCGGACGAACGCAAGCCCGGAGCAGATCGCGATGGATCGCAAGCTGATTCGCGTCGATGAAGAAAATATCCGCGTGATCGTGATCGCCTCCGGCGGAAGCGTTCCGGATCAATTGGATGAGACCGGCGACCCGACCGCGACGAGCAGCCGTTTCGCTGAGTTCGAATAAATTTTTGACTTAGTTCGATCAAACGTTTGAGTAAGGTTTGTTTGGACTTGGCCGCCGGCAAATTCCGGCGGCCTTCCTTCCTCGGTTCGTTGAAAAAATTACTCAACCAGGCGAGTCAAGGCGCGTGTCTTTGACGAGCAGTTCAGCTGACTCGCCTCCCTTCATAAAACAAATGAAGCTTTCTTGCCTCTGACGTCAAGCGAACCGTGTCGCCGCGGTTCAGCGATAGATGCGGCGGCATACGCGCGATCAACGCCAGCCTGCCGCGCCTCAAGTGAACGAACTTGTCCGCGCCGAGATCTTCGACGATCTCCACTTCGCTCTCGATGCTGCAGTCGTTCCAGGCGGCGGGCCGGAGGTCCTCGGGCCGGATGCCGACGGTGAGCGGCTTGCCGGCATGCTCCTTTGCGAGCAGCGAGGCGAGATCGATCCGGCAGCCGTCGCCGGTGAAGACGCCGCGGCCGTCGACGGTTCCCTCGATCAGATTCATCTGCGGGCCGCCGACGAATGTAGCGACAAAAGTATTGACCGGCCGATGATAAATTTCCGCCGGCGTTCCGATCTGCTGGATCTTGCCTTTATCCAGGACGATTATTTTTTCGCCGAGGGTCATCGCCTCGGCCTGATCGTGCGTGACGTAAACGATCGTCGCGCGCAGCCTTTGATGCAAGCGGGCCAGCTCGACGCGCATGCCGGCGCGGAGCGCCGCGTCGAGATTCGAAAGCGGCTCGTCGAAAAGAAAAATCCTCGGCTGGCGTACGATCGCGCGTCCCACGGCGACTCGCTGGCGCTGGCCGCCGGAGAGCTCCTGCGGCTTGCGCGCCAGCAGGTCATGGATTTCCAGGAGCTGCGCCGCATCCGCCACGCGCCGGCGGATCTCTTCCTGCGGCGCGCCGCGCAGCTTGAGCGAGAAGCCGAGATTCTCCGCGACGTTCAAGTGCGGGTAAAGCGCGTAGCTTTGAAACACGAACGCGACGTCGCGCTCGCGCGGCGGCAAGGAATCCACGCGCTGGTCGCCGATCGCGATGCCGCCGCCGGATGGCTGCTCCAATCCCGCGACGGCCCGCAGCAGCGTCGTCTTGCCGCAGCCGGAAGGGCCGAGCAGGATGCAGAATTCCCCGTCGGCGACTTCGAAGCTCACGTCGTCGAGGACCTTCGTCGCCCCGAAAGACTTCGAGAGGTTATTTACCGATAACGAAGCGATCTTCCTTCTCCTTGCTTTTTTTCATCCCTCATCCCTCATCCCTTGGCCTCACCCCTTTACCGCTCCCGCCGACAAGCCGCGGATGATTCTCCGCTGAAAAAATAGCGTGAGAACAATCAGCGGCAAGGTGGCCATGGTGGAGGCGGCGGCGATCTCGCCCCAGGGCATCGTGTATTCGCCGGGAAAAAGCGCGATGCCGACGGGCAGAGTCTGCAGCGACGGGTTGGTCAGGACGATCAGCGCGAAGAAAAATTCGTTCCAGGCGAAGATGAACACCAGAATCGATGCGGTAAAAATCCCCGGCGCCGCCAGCGGAAAAACGATTTTCCGCAGCGCCTGGAACCGGGTGCAGCCGTCGACCAGCGCGGCCTCTTCGATTTCATAGGGCAGCTCTTTGAAAAACGTCGTCAGAATCCATATCGCCAGCGGCAAAGATAGCGAGATATACGCCGCGACGATGCCCTGGTAGGTGTTCAGCCAGTCGAGCGAATTTAAAATTCTCCAGACCGGGCCGGCGATGGCGATCTGCGGCACCATGGAGATGCAGAGGAGCACGAGAAGATAAAATTTCAGCCAGGCGGAGTGGAATCGGGTCAGCGCGTAGGCGGCCAAAGAGCCGATGGCGATGCTCACGCAGGTGGCCGTCGCGGCGACGATCGCGCTGTTGCGGATGTAGCCGAGGAGGCCGTACTGCTCGAGCGCGGAGCGGTAGAAACCCCAATGAAAAGACGGAACCAAACGCGGCGGGATCGCCGTGATCTCGGCCGGGCTTTTCCACGAGGTCAGCACGAACCAGAGGAAGGGGACGAGGCTGAAGGCCGCGATCAATACGACCCAAAATGAGAAAAGCCATTTTTTCATCGTGCGGCGCCCTTTTCGAGGATGCGCGCCCCCAGCATCCTGATATAGATAAGCGCCAGCGCCAGCGAAAAGCAGAACACGCCGACCGAGATCGCCGAGCCGTAACCGATCATCCCCTCGGCGAAGGTCTTCTTGTAGCCGTAAAATTGCAGCACGTTGGTCGCGTCGGCGGGCCCGCCCTGGGTCATCACGAAAACGAGATCGAAGACTTTGAAGGCATCGATCGTTCGGAAGAGCAGCGCCAACAGCAGCGCGGGTTTGATCAGCGGCAAGGTGAGGTGGCGGAATTTCTGCCATGCGGTCGCCCCGTCGATGGCGGCGGCCTCGTAAAGCTCGTCGGGGATGGTCTGGAGACCGGCGAGAATAATCAGCGCCGCGAACGAGCTGGTTTTCCACACGTCGCCCACGACGATCGCCAAGGGCGCGAGCACCCTGTCCGCCAGCGGCGCGAGATAGAGGCTCGTCCGCTCGCCGAACAGCAGGAAATTAAACAAGCCGTAGCGGTCGTTGAAAATGAAGCGCCACATCTGCGACGAGACCACGGTGGGAATCGCCCACGGAACGAGTACCACGGCGCGGAGAACTCCGCGGCCGCGAAACGATTCATTCAACACCAGCGCCATGCCGAGACCCAGGGCGACTTCCAAGCATGACGTCACGCCGACGAAGATCAAGGTGATCGCGAGCGAGTGCAGCGCGACGGGATCGGTCGCGAGATCGCGATAATTTTCCAGGCCGACGAATTTTTGCCCGAGCCACGGCAGGGTCAGGATCAAACGGTAGAAGCTCAGGCGCAGCGATGAAAAGATCGGATAGAGAGAAAACACCGCGACGAAGAAAAAACTCGGCAAGATATACCAGAACGCAGCGCGGTTTTTCATGGCTGCGCCCTTTCCCGCAGGAGATCGAGAACGCGGTCCATGTCGCGCGAAGCGAGCCGGGCGAGCTTGTCGATATTCGACTCGCGCACGGCGATCGCCGAGCTGAAATAGCGCTGCATGATGTTGGAGAGCGGAACGTAGACCGGCGTTTGCGGCCGCGGCACGGCCTGCGCGGAGATTTCCAGTTGCGTTCGAAAGCGCGGATATTTTTTCACGATCTCCGCGTCGCGGTACACGTCGATGCGCGCCAGGCCGCGGCCGGTCTGAAGGGCGATCCGCTTCTGCACCTCCGCGCCGGTCATAAAGCGGATGAATCTCCAGGCGAGCTCCGGCTGGCGTGAGAAGCGGCTGATTCCCAGCTGCCAGCCGCCGAGCGCGGACGCGCTTTTTCCCCCGGGAAAAGCCGGCAAGGTCGCCATTCCCACCTTGCCCGCGACTTGCGATTTTTGTCGGTCGTTGGCTTCCTCCCAGGCGTAAGGCCAGTTGCGGTGGAAGATCGCTTTGCCCTGCGTAAAGAGAGCGAGCGACTCGGGCTCCTGATAGGCGAGGACGCCGCGATGCGAGATCTCGCCGACGATGCGATCGCGCACAAACCGCACCGCCGCTTCGGCCTCGGGTTGATGAAGGGCGCCTTTGAGCGCTCGTTCATCCCACAGTCTGCCATTGCCGCTCAGGATGTATTCCATCATGTTGCAGACGAGACCTTCGTACTGTTTGAACTGGCCGGAAAAGCCGGTGAGATTGGCATCTTTTTCTTTGGCGAGAATCGTTTTCGCCTGCTCCACCAGCTCGGGCCAGGTGCGCGGCGGCGCGAAACCGTATTGCTGCAAAATGTCTTTGCGATAATAGAGCAGTCCGGCGTCGACGAACAGCGGCACGCCGTAAATGCTTCCCTGGTAGGTGTTCGCTGAGATCGTCGCCGGCAGGAATTTTTTCCGCTCTTCAGCCGCGAAGAAACGATCGAGCGGCAAGGCCCAGCCGGCCGCGGCGAACTCCGCCGGCCAGATGACGTCCATGAAAAAGACGTCCAGCTCGGCGTCGCGATTTTTGAGCTTCTGGCTGACGAGATCGTGAAACTCGGTGGACGAATGCGGGCCGATCTCGCGGAC
>DASXRG010000284.1:0-5086 GCA_036506735.1 Binatia bacterium
GGCGACGAAAGACAACGATTTCACGAGGAACTGGAAGAACATTGCCTCTAGTTTCTTGAAGGTGGGAGTCACCTACGGACAAATGTGGGGCGTCATGCAGGTCGAGCTCCAGGAAAAGCAGCAGTGGGTCTCCAAAGAACGTTTTGTCGAAGGGTTATCGCTCGTTAATATGCTGCCGGGTGCGCCCGGTCCGCAACTTGCCCTTATTTTGGGGTACGCTCGTGGTGGAATGTGGGGCGGGTTGCTGGCAGGTCTGTGTTTAGTGCTTCCCGCTTTCTTTATCCTGCTCGCGCTGACAATGGCCTACGCAACCGTGGGCGTCACACCGATCGGGCGCGGCGCGCTCTATGGCGTCGGACCCGTTGTCTTGGGCATCTTAGGGGTGGCGGCATATCGGCTGGGGAAATCTACCGTGTGCTCCGTCCCCCAAATCATAATAGCTCTCCTGGCGGTACCCGCCTTGATCTGGACTTCCCTCGGGATTGCGGCGATCCTGCTGCTCGCGGGCGGCGCGGGTCTTCTGCTCTTTCATTCTAAAAAGGTCGGTGCGGTTGTTCTCGTCTTGTTAACGGCCTTGCTCAGCATACTGCGGTTGGCTTCGTGGTTTACGCCAGCCACCGTTACGGCGATGTCTCAAGAAACCCCGCTCTCCACGAACATCGCGGACATTGCTGTGTTCTTTTTCAAGGTTGGGGCGTTGACCTTCGGTGGCGGCTTGTCCATGATCGCTTTTATCCATGAGCAAGTGGTTAATCAGTTTCACTGGCTCACGCCGCAAGAGTTCATTGATGGGCTCGCGATCGGCCAACTCACGCCCGGGCCGATTTTGATGGTCGCGGCGTACGTCGGCTACAAAGTCGCCGGGATGGTTGGCGCCGCTTTCGCTGCCGCGGCAATTTTTTTGCCGGCATTCATGATGATGTTGGCATTGCTGCCCGTGTTGGACCGCGTGAGGACGCTCGTGTGGACAAAAGCGGCGCTGCAAGGCATCGGACCGGCGTTGATCGGCGTGATCGCCGTCTCCCTTGTGCAAATGGCGCTGCATGCAGTTCATGACCCCTTTGCAATCGCTGCGCTGATTGCGGCCGTTATCGCCCTGTTGGTATGGCGATTCAGTGCACTCAAGCTAATCATTGCCGGTGCAGTTTTCGGGGTGCTACGAAGCTACTGGTCGCTGCTGGTATAAGGTCTAACTAGGCGCTGCCGAGACTGCTTACGGTCGGCGCGCCGGCTTTCGACAGCGGCTGCTCTCAGGGATACCTCCGATAAAGATGCCCGCCATACGTTTAAAAGCCAAAGGGCTTCAAGTTTTGACGCCCGACGGGTGGCTGTTATTTCTCACGCGCTTTACGCGGCTGTTTGCTTACGGCTCGCTCTCTTTGATTTTGGTCTTCTATCTGACCGGCCTCGGATTGAGTGAATCCCAAACGGGCATCCTTTTTACTCTGACCTTGCTCGGCGATACGGTTGTCTCCCTCAGCCTCGCAACGCGAGCCGATCGGATCGGGCGGCGGCGTGTGCTGATCATCGGCGCCATTCTCATGGCGGCGGCCGGTCTGGCCTTTGCCTGCACAAGCAATCTCTTGTTCCTGATTGTCGCCGGCACGATCGGCGTCGTCAGTCCGAGCGGTCACGAAGTCGGCCCATTTCTGTCCATTGAGCAAGCCGCGCTCTCTCATATCGTTCCTGACCGGTCGCGGACGGAGGTATTTGCGTGGCACACGCTCACCGGCTCGTTGGCGACCGCGATCGGCTCACTATGCGGAGGAAGTCTCACCAACGCGCTGCACAATACCGCCATGACGCCGGTCGGAAGCTACCGCGTCGTTGTGATTCTCTATGCCGCTCTGGGCGTCCTATTGGCCTTCTTTTTCGCCCGTCTTTCGTCTGCCGTGGAAGTTAATTCACAGGGAGAAGAATCCCCCGCCCCCACGGCTATGAAAAATTTTTGGGGCGTCGCGGATTCACACAATGTCGTCCTTAAGCTGTCGGCGCTTTTCTCCCTTGACTCCTTTGCCGGCGGTTTTGTTCTGCAAGGCTTCGCGGTTTATTGGTTCTACCTGCGCTTTGGCGCGGATGCGGGAACTCTCGGCGTGATTTTCTTTTGGGCGAATCTATTTGCCGGACTCTCCGCATTATTGGCGTCCCGGCTTGCAGCGCGATTCGGCCTGATAAGGACGATGGTTTTCACGCACCTTCCTTCGAACATTCTGCTCATTCTCGTCCCCTTGATGCCCAACCTTCCGCTCGCCGTCGCAGTGCTTCTTCTGCGCTTCGGCATCAGCCAAATGGATGTGCCGACCCGGCAATCCTACATCATGGCCGTCGTTCGTCCGGAGGAACGATCTGCGGCAGGCGGGATCACCGGCGTGGCGCGAACCATCGGCGCTGCGATCGCCCCCTTGTTTGCGGGATTTATGTTTGCTCGGCCCTCCCTGATAAACGTGCCGTTCTTCATGGCTGGAACGATGAAAATCATCTACGATTTGTTGCTCTACAAGGGATTTGTCGCCGTCCAACCGCCCGAGGAAACCGGTTAGAGCGCTGCGCAGAAGGGTGTTCAAATCCAGAAACGAAATATGAGATAGTTTTTAAGACTAAAAAAAGAGTAAAATGTTCCTATGAATGACCGTGGTCATTCTCATTCTACCAGCCGTTTAGAGCCTACTCGCCACGCTCACGGCGCCGCAGACTCATCGATTCTCGGCACCGAGAACGGCCTATGGGCGATCAAGGGGTCGTTCGCCGGTTTAGTTGTCACAGCCGTCTTTCAACTGGTCATCGTTTACCTTTCCGGCAGCGTGGCTTTGCTGGCGGACACGATTCACAATTTCGGCGATGCGGCGACGGCGATTCCTTTATGGATCGCCTTCACATTGGAGCGAAGGAAACCCACCAAGCGTTTTACGTATGGTCTCGGCCGAGTGGAAGATTTGGCGGGCGTTGCCATCGTATCGATTATTTTTTTGAGCGCTGTCGTAGCCGGTTACGAATCCGTCATCGGCCTCTTGTATCCTCGCAAAGTCGAGCATCTCGGAGCCGTCATTATCGCTTCCATTGTCGGCTTTTTCGGAAATGAAGGCGTGGCAATTTTCCGCATCAAGATCGGCAAACAAATTGGCAGCGCAGCGCTCATTGCGGACGGTTATCACGCCCGCGTGGATGGCTTGGCCAGCCTGGGAGTATTTGCCGGGGCCTTGGCCGTCGCGGCGGGATACCCGTCAGCCGATCCAATCGTCGGGCTTTTGATTACGATCGTGATTCTCCGAATTGTGTGCGAATCGGGCAAGTCCGTCTTCACTCGACTTCTCGACGGCGTAGATCCGAAAGTTATCGATGAAATCAAGCACGCAGCCGGACGCGTCTCGGAAGTAGGAAACGTGAGCGAAGTGAGAGTCAGATGGCTAGGCCATCGGCTGCACGTAGAATTAAATATCGCAGTTAACCAAAGTCTCTCGGTCGAAAAAGGACATGAAATCGCAAAGACCGTGCGCCACGAGTTGCTGCATCATCTCCGCTATCTTTCCAACGCTACCATCCATATCGATCCTGCGAACGCATCAGGTGAAGAACATCACAGCGTTGTCGAGCATTCACACGACGATTTACCTGCTCATTCACATTCGTAATTGTGCTTACTTTTGGCAATGCAGATGGCAATAGGAATGATGCTTAAGTTTTATTCCGCATTTGTCTGTCTATCTCTTCTTCTTCCTTCTCTCGCATTTAGCGGCCGCCCTCTCGTCATCGACGACGCCAGGACGGCCGGGGATGGAAACTTCGAATTCGAGCTCGGTATCGTCCAGAGCCTGCCGGAAAAGGGCGGGCGGGACCAGCAGTGGCCGGTTATGGCGGCGACTTACGGCCTCTATAAAAATCTCGAAGTCGGCCTCGGCATCGAGAGAACCGACACGGATTTGAAGCGAGAGCCGCCCGTCAGGGGCTTTCAGGACCTCCATCTCGCCGCGAAATACGATTTTCTCCCGGCTGAAACCTACGATTTGTCCTTCGCTTTCGATCTCAAAATTCCCACGGCCGATCTTCACCGCGGTTTAACCACGGGGAAATTCGACGAAACTTTCCTTTTCATCGCGACGAAACATATTTTCCCGGCCGGGGTCGATCTCAACCTGGGATATACCGTCGTCGGGCGCCGTGCCGGAGAAAAATTGGAGAATCGATTCTTCGGCGGCGTCGCGCTGAGATACGGCTTGAACGAAAGGTGGCGCCTGGTGGGCGACGTCTACGGCCTGTCGCGCGAGGCAAGGGGAGAAAAAAACGAAGCCAACTTCCAGGTCGGCGTCCGGTTCCGTCCCGACCTGCCGGTATTCTTCGACGCCGCGATCGGAAGAAGTTTGCTGCCGTCGGGGACGAGAATCCAGGCGACCTTTGGACTCACCTGGTCGCGCGCGTTGAATTTCTAGGTTTGACTTCGATTTCTTTCTAATGTACCAAGTGACCTGATGGTTGATCTGAGATCGAACGTCAATCGCAGCATGGCTCTGCTCGCCGGGGGCTTGTTCATTTTCCTTCTCGTAGCCTCCACGCCGCACCGTGTCCATCACCTGTTCGACTCCGACGAAGCGCCGAAGAGTTGCGTCGTTTTCACTCTGTCCAAGGGCTGTCATCTCAACTTGACAGAGCCGGTGAATGTTTTCGCCGTCGACATCTTCGTCGAAAAGCTTTTCCCATCGTTCGAAGTTTTGATCCCTTCCCGTGCATCCTTGCCTTTTTTCCAACGGGCGCCTCCTCTTAATTAATCTTTTCTAAATTCTTTATCGGCGTCTTGGTCGGTTGGGCTCTCTGCCTTGGGCAGCGAGTTGCTATCGCGCGCCCTGAGATCACGGCTTTCGCGATTATTTGAGAGGAAAAATGAGAACCTTCATACAAACTTTTCTGTTGTTTATTCTTGTCGTTCACCTTGCGCCGGACGTGGCGCTCGCGCACGACGGCTGGATCGAGATCACGCCGTCGATCGTCGAGAACGGCCAGCCGGTGACGGTCGCGCTCATGCACGGCAACCATTCAAACGAGCACCGCAGCTACCGGCTCGCGGGCAAGTGGGACTTGGAGTTTACCAAAGTCA
>DASXRG010000285.1:0-4424 GCA_036506735.1 Binatia bacterium
ATGAAGTATCCCTACACCTTGCCGCCGCTTGCGTATGCGTATGATGCGCTCGAGCCTCATATCGACGAGCAAACCATGCGCTTGCATCACGATAAGCATCATCAGGCCTACATTGACAATGCCAACACAGCGCTCATCAAATATCCCGAGCTGCAGAAAAAAAGCCTAGTGGAAATTTTGGCTCATCTCGACGAGCTGCCCGCCGAGATCAGGACCACATTACAGAACAACGGCGGCGGCCACCTCAATCACGCGTTATTTTGGGAATACATGACGCCACAGGAAAGCGGCGCGCCTCACGGAAAGCTGGCACAGGCGATTACGAAGAGCTTCGGCGGCTTGGCTCAATTCAAGGAAGAGTTCGATACCGCCGCAAGAAATCGCTTGGGCAGTGGATGGGCATGGCTTTCGGTAACTCCCACAGGTGACTTGGAGATCCGCTCGACGGCGAACCAGGATACTCTCCTATCGCTCGGCCATCTGCCGATTCTAGGTCTCGATGTCTGGGAACATGCGTATTATCTCAAGTATTACAACAAGCGACCCGGATACATTGCCAACTGGTGGCATGTGGTGAACTGGAACAAGGTCGAGGAGCAGTTCGGCGCAATCACCGGTCAGCTGGATTTCAAGAAAAGTACCGATCATTCGCGTGAGATGCGATAATTCTTTTCAAAGTCGTTCAATACTGGACGGCAATCCCGCGCCAGGCGGCGCACGATCATCGATCGAATAGCATCAAGCGTCATTTCACAAAGGAAACTCAGATGAAAACACTGAAAATTATTTTATTGGCGACGGCGGTTCTTCTGCTGCCCGCATACGCGCACTCGAGCCTCGGTTTTGCGCGCATCAGTTTTTTGCAAGGCGACGTCCAGGTCAGAACTCCCGAGGCGGGGGAGTGGATGGCTGCGGCGGTCAATACTCCCGTGGATGAAGGCGACGAGTTGTGGGTCCCGGAAGGGGCCAGAGTCGAGCTTCAACTCAACGGCGGGACCTCCATCAGGCTGGACCGGAATACGGCGCTCGAGATCCTGACCTTGGAGAAAACGTCTTCGCAGTTTTATCTATCGGAAGGACGGGTCTACGTGGATCACAACGCCGCGCGCGGCAAAGTCATCCAGTTCGACACGCCCGGATCGTCGGTGCGCGCCTACGAC
This sequence comes from Binatia bacterium, assembly GCA_036506735.1. Classification (GTDB taxonomy): domain Bacteria; phylum Desulfobacterota; class Binatia; order UBA9968; family UBA9968; genus JAJPJQ01. The sequence goes on from DASXRG010000285.1 coordinate 1,161, forward strand.
AGGTCGGTTTTCGGAGTGGATGTGTCGGACCAGTTTGTCGATGTGTCGGTGTTCACGGGCTCGGTGGACGCGGAAGGAAGGGACGGCAAGACGCGGGTCAACGCGGGGAGGACATTGACGCTCGGAGACGGCCGGAACGCCGAGCTCGCGCCCGTCGGACAACGTGACGAGTGGGAAAATTGGAACCGGGAACGGGACCGGCGCTACGCTTCGCGGGGAGACAGTTACCGTTACCTTCCGGATGAACTGAGGAGCTACTCAAACGACTTCGATGACAGCGGCAAATGGGTGCAGGTCGGAGAATACGGCACCGTATGGACGCCGCGGGCAACGCCCAAAGAATGGGCGCCATATCGGACCGGGCGATGGATGTGGCGGGGTGGCGATTACGTATGGATCTCTTATGAGCCCTGGGGATGGGCGCCCTATCATTACGGCAGGTGGGCGTTTGTGCCGGTGGTCGGATGGTTTTGGGTTCCACCGCCGCGCGGTGAAGTTTACTGGGGGCCGGGCTACGTGGGCTGGGTCCGGACCGCGGATCACGTCGCGTGGGTCCCGCTCGCGCCGCGAGAGACGTACTACGGCTACGGCAACTTCGGCCCGCACAGCGTGGATATAAGGAGACCCGACAGCCGGCAGATCAACGTAACCAATATCACTTACAGGAACGTGCAAGTGAACAACAGCGTGACGATCATCAACCATAATACCTTTGTGACCGGCAGGCAGGAGACGGTCAATATCAAACAAAACGTGTTTCTCACGGAGAAGGTGAGCATCGGCAGACCCGATATTAAACCCGAGAAGGCGAGTTTTGCACCGGCGATAAAAGTTATCGAGCCCGCCAAGCTGCCGCCGCAGCACGTCAACAAGATAGAAGTAAAGGCGCTGAAACAGGAAAGGCGGCTGGAGAAGGAGCAAACCAAGTCTGTGATCAACCGGGGCGCTCCGGCGAAGGCACTGGTCGTAAAAACGGTGGAGCAACCGAAGAGTCCGGCGGAGAAGGCGAAAGAACGGCAACAGACAAAAGTGGAAAAGGGCACTACCGCAGAGCCCGTCGGCGCCGCCGAATCGAAGGCCGAATCGCAGGCGGAGCGAAAGGCTACGAAAGGAATTGAAGAAAAATCTGCCAGCCCCGCCGTCGTCCCTGAGACGAAGGAGACCAAGCAGACAAGAGAGACCAAGCAGACGAAGGACAGACAGTTAGGCCGTGAGGAAAAGGAGAAACCGGCGGCAGGTCCCGAAGCGAAGGTTAAGGGTGACGAAAAAAGCGGAAAAGCAGCGATCTCTGAAAGCAGAGAAAGTCGTGGCGCCGTTGAATCAAAGTCCGAATCGCAGGCGGAGCGAAAGGTAACGAAAGGCGCCGAAGAAAAATCCGCACGCCCGGCCATCGTCCCTGAGACGAAGGAGACCAAGCAGACGAAGGACAGAAGACAGTTAGCTCGTGAGGAAAAAGAGAAGCCCGCGGCAGGACCGTCCGGCGTCTCCGACACGAGAAATAAAAATAAGGCCGAGAAACAAGCTTTGGCGCAGGAAAAGAGAAAATCTACGGAACAGGAACTAAAGAAGGGAAACGGCAAGGTCAGGAAAGAGGCGGCGGAAAGCAAAGAACAGTCGAGTGACACTGCGGAGGAGAAACTTCAGAAATGACCGCTTGATTGACCCGGCGACATAATTCTTTTTCAAAAGGGTCCAAGATTAGACAGCAATGGTGCGCGAGGCGATGTACCGTTTAGATCAGAGCATAAGAAAAAAGTTTAGGAGGCTTTTATGAACAGATTCAAAATAGTTATGGGCGGGATAGTAATGTTCAGTGTAATGCTGGCTTCGAGCGGGTGTTACGTAGGGTATCCCTATGGCGGTGGTTACCGCGGCGAGTACCGAACGTATGATAGGGACTACTACCGTTATGACAATCGCTATGACAGGAACGACAGACCTGGCGATCGAGAGCGGTACTCGCATTGAGAGCGAATACACGGCCGGGAAGGAGGCGCGCTCGTGATTCAACAGACTCCTAAAGTGGACACCTTCAAGCGGCGATTGGGCGACTCGCTGCGGCGCGAGACTGTAGACTCCAGCGCCGTCAACTTCGCGCAACACGCCGTCGTTTACGCCCGCGGCGATCAAGACGAGCAGGTCTATTTTATCGAAAGCGGGCAAATCAAATTGCTCATGCTCGCCTCCGAAGGCAAGGAGTGTCTCCTTGCCATCCACGCTGCGGGAGATATTTTCGGCGAGCTGTGCCTCTCCGGATTGGACGCGCGCGTGGAAACCGCGGTCGCGATGCAGGACACGGTTATCAAGCAAATTCCTTGTAGCCGGTTTTTTGCCTGCTTAAACCGCGAATCGCTGTTCGAAGGCTTTGTGCAGTACCTGGCGGTGCGCGTCGCCGACCAGCAGCAGATCATCGCCAACCTGGTGACCATCGACAGCGAGCAGCGCCTCGGCAAGACACTATTGCGGCTCGCCCGCACGATGGGCAAGAGAGACCCTCACAGCATTCGCATCGAGCTCAGGATATCGCACGAAGAGTTGTCGGAGATGGTGGGAACGACGGGGTCGCGGGTGGACATATTCATGCAGAGATTTCACAACCTCGGGCTGATCGAGACGAACGCAGATCAATTTCTCGTCGTCAAAGAAGTGAAACTCGCCGATTATGTAGCTCAGCTCGCCTGACCCGCCGCGCGCCTGCCGGCAGGCCCCACGAGAATTGTTTCTAAAAGCGTTCAACATTAGACAGCAATCCCCGCCGGGTTAGCGTAAGTTTAATCTAAACCGATCAGAGTTATGGAGGTGCAGAATGGTAATGATGGAAGCGATCGAAATTCAAACGTGGTTGATGCTCGCGGCTGTCGCGGCCGTAATATTGATTGCGCTTGCGACCTGGTTCTACATACGAAGAACGCAGTCTCAAAAGCAATCCCATAAGCTCCAAGAACGCTTCGGTCCCGAATACGACCGAACCGTCAATCAATACGGCAGCCAGAGTAAGGCAGAGGCGGAGCTCAAGGCGCGAGAAAAGCGCGTGGAGCGGCTCGATATCGTCCCCTTGGCGCCGGCGGAAGCCGTCAGATTCAAGGAAGCTTGGGGCTCGTTACAGAATCGATTCGTCGATAATCCCGCGTGGACAGTCGCCGAGGCCGAGCACCTGGTCCGTGAGTTGATGGAAAAACGGGGTTATCCCATGGGTGATTTTGAGCGCCGCGCGGCCGATATTTCAGTCGATCATCCCGACGTGGTGGCAAATTACCGATCCGC
>DASXRG010000286.1:0-2853 GCA_036506735.1 Binatia bacterium
GTGGACATCGCCCAACCGTCGATCAGTCTCTGCCGTTTTATCCCCGCTGATCTCACCCGAATGGAGCCATTGCCGGAGATCTTCGCCGGCGCCGATGCCGTGATCCACCTCGCAAGAAAAAGATTTCCATACACGGAGAACGGCTTCGACCCTGCGAGCGGGACGTGGAAGACGCCGGACATCGGCGGCGACGCGCGGAGATTCAACCACAACACGGCGATCACCTACAACGTTCTTTCGGCGGCGATTGCCGCCGGCGCGAAAAAAATCGTCTGCGGTTCGAGTCTAGCCGTTTACGGCCTCTTCTATCCCACGGCGGCTGTCCCTCCCGAATACCTGCCGGTCGACGAGGCGCACTCCAGAAGACCGCAAGACCCGTACGGATTGTCCAAGCTCGTCGGCGAGGAGATGTGCGACTCGTTCAGCCGCAAAGCCCGCGTGCAGATCGCGAGCCTGCGTTTCTCCGGCATCTACGCGGCGGAGAACGCTCACGTTCTCGCCGAGCGGAAAAAAAATCCGACGATTCGCGGCGTCGGCGCCCTGTGGAGCTACGTCGATTTTCGCGACGCTGCGGCGGCTTGCAGGCTGGCGCTTGAAGCGGATTTTCCGGGTCACCAACCATTCAACATTTGCGCCCCGACGACGATCATGGATCGGCCGACCGCGGAGCTCGTGCAGCGCTACATCCCCGAAGCGAGCCGGATCAAAATAAATCTTGAGGACAACAAGTGCGGCTACGACACGCGCAAGGCGCAATCGATGCTGGGCTTCAAAGCGCTGCACCTATTCAACAATGGAGCTTTACAATAACGACGGAGGCACGATGCAACCTCAAAGCGGACACCGGCCCAAAACTTACGGCGGGACTTTTTTTGATCAGTTTCTCGAATCGGAGGAGCTTCCGGTCACCAGAAATTTCGTCGTCGGCGATATCCGAAAGAGCGAGCTGGCGCCCTGGCGCAGGCGCGGCGGGCTGGGCTGTTATATTATCCTCGGCCATCCCAAAGAGCCGCCCAACTCGGCGGCCTACGTCTGCGAGATTCCGCCGGGCGAAAGCTTGCAGCCGCAGAAACAGATGTTCGAGGAGATGATCTTCGTCTTGAAAGGGCGCGGCGCCACCAGCGTCTGGCTCGACAACGGAAAAAAACAGACGTTCGAGTGGCAGGAGCGCTCGATGTTCTCGATTCCGCTGAACGCCTGGCACCAGCATTTCAACGGCCAGGGAAGCGAGACCGTGCGCTACATCGGCTATACCAATGCCCCGTCGGTCTTCAACCTGTACCACAATTATGATTTCGTCTTTAACAACCCCTATCAATTTACCGATCGTTACCACGGCGAGGAAGATTATTTCAGCGGCAAGGGAGTGGCGCTGCCCGACCGGCGCGTCTGGGACACGAGCTTCATCGCCGACATCGAGAAGCTCCAGTTCCACGACTGGACGAAAAAAGGGCCGGGCGCGACCAACGTCGAGCTGGAGTTCTGCGACAACATCATCTCCGCCCACATCACCAAGTCTCCGGTCGGAGCGTACAAGAAAGCGCACCGCCACGGGCTCGGCGCCGATATCTTGGTCCTCGAAGGCAAGGGTTACTCGCTCATGTGGCTCGAAGGAACCGAGATGGAGCGCTACGACTGGGGCCCGTTCAGCATGTTCTCCCCGCCCCACATGTGGTTTCACCAGCATTTCAACACGGCCAAAGAGCCGCTCAAGATGCTGGCCTTCAAGCCGTTCGGCCAGAAGTTCCAGGTCATGGACTACGACCGGCTTTTCGTCAGCACCGGCGGCGGCGGTCACATGATCGAGCTGGAAGACGAAGAGCCCAAGGTGCGGCGGATGTTTCAGGACGAGCTCAAAAAAGACGGCATCCCGTTCAACATGCCGCCGGTCACATACCGCCGCTAAAAGGAGTCGCTATGCGCCGACGTACTGTTGGTTTTCTGCTTCTCTCGTTTTTTTTCTTTGCGCGGCCGGCCGATTCGGCCGAAAAGGTCATCCTCGGATACAGCGGCGTCGGCTCGGGCGAAGAGGTGCATCACCTGGCCAAGCAAATGGGGATTTTCAAAAAATACGGCCTCGACGTGGAAATCGTTTACATCCCGGGCGGCTCGACGGTCGTCCAGGCGATGGTCGCGGGCGACGTTCAGTTCGGCCGCGGCTCCTCCAACGAAGTCGTGAGCGCCCACCTGGCGGGATTTCCGCTGAAAATCATTTCCTCCCTGATCAACAAATTCGTCTACAGTTTCGTCACGCCGCCGTCGATCGCCAAGCCGCAAGACTTGAAGGGCAAATCGGTCGCGGTCAGCCGGTTCGGCTCGGGATCGGATTTCATCACGCGCCTGGCGCTGAAGTCATGGGGCCTGGAGCCGGTCAAAGACGTGACGATCCTCCAGGTCGGAAACTCTCCCGAGCGTCTGGCCGCGATCGCGAGCGGTAAGGTCTTCGGCTCGATTCTCTCGCTTTCGCAGACGCCGCGGGCGAAAAAATTGGGCTTGAGGGTCCTGGCCGATCTCTCCCAGATCGACGCGGAATATCCCCAGGGCGTGCTCTACGTTTCCAGCGCGCTGATCGAAAAGCGGCCGGAGCTGATTCGCGACTTCATGAAAGCGTACGTGGAAGCCATCCGCCAGTTCAAGATCAATCTGCCGGCGGCCTATAATGTCATCGAAAAAAATACCGGCCTGAAAGACAAGGGCGAGATCGAAGAGTACCATGCGATTCTGACGAAGAATTTTTTATTGAGTAATCCGCTGCCGACGGTCGCCGGAATAAAAACCGTTTTGGACGACCTCGGCGCGAAGAATCCGAAAGTGCGCGAGTTGAAGCCCGAAGACTTGATCGACACCCGCTTC
>DASXRG010000287.1:0-1904 GCA_036506735.1 Binatia bacterium
TCGCGATGCGCCGCGATTCTTCGTCCACGTACTCGCTGTGCGAGAGCTGGGTGTCGATCACGTCGATCTCTTCGACGTCCTCCAGGCGGACGGGCCAGGCGCCGGTGCGCAGGCATTCGATGCAGCGCATGATCTCGGCCATGCCCTGGAGCATCACCAGCGCGCCCGCGATCGGGATCACCGTCTTGAAGTAGTAGAGGGGAGGGCCTTCCGCCGTGACGCCGGAGTGCTCGCCGATGCGCCAGGAGTCTGAGGCGTAGCCGTACCCCGCGTAGATGAGCCCCAAGATGCCGGGAATGAAGAAGAGGAAGTACAAAAACAGATCGAGCGCCGCCTGGCCGCGCGGCTTCATGTAGATGTAGACGAAATCGGCGCGCACGTGCGCGGCCAAAGCGAGCGTATAAGCGCCGCACATCATGAAGAGCGTGCCGTACAGCATGTTGTTAAGGTCGAAGATCCAGGCGGTCGGCGCGTTCAGGATGTAGCGCTTGAAGACCTCGACGGAGACGACGAAGGTCAGGGCCACGATCAGCCAGGCGAAGGCTTTGCCCGACCAGTAGCTGACCTCGTCAATCGTATGGTAGACGCGCCTGATGCTCATAGGGTTATCAGAAACGCCGGCCATCGGCCTAAGGCCGATGGCTGGCGGGATGGCTGACGGGGGTCATGGAGAGCTAGCTCTTTTTCTCGGCCTTCGCCGCAGGCTTGGCAGCGGGGGCCTCCTCCGGTTTGGTAGCCGGTGCCGCAGGTTTGGCGGACGACTTCTTGGCGAAGTAGTGATTGTAGGCCATGCGGCGCGGCACGTTCGTGTCGAGATCCCACTTCACGGTGCGCTCGGCGAACTTGCGCTGCGACTCGGTGATCTCCTTAAACAGCGGGTTCGCCGCCGCATATTTCGCCTCGACCTGGTCGAAGACGTCGAGCTGCTTCTGCAGCACCGAGTCGGGCGTCTTGTAGAATCTGACCTTCTCTTTGGTCTGCAGCTCGATGTAGTCCTTCGAGTAGCGGTCGATCGCTTTCCACGACATATCGGCGGATGCGGCGTCGACCGAATACGCGATGATCGCCTTGATCTTGTCCGGCAGCGCGTCGTACTTCGTCTTGTTGAACATGATCTCGAACTGCTCGCCGACCTGGTGGTAGCTCTGCAGCATGCAGGTCTTGGAAACGTCTTGGAAGCCGAGGGCGCGATCGGAGGAGGCGTTGTTGAATTCTGCGGCATCAAGGAGTCCCCGGTCGAGTGCCGGCACGATCTCCGCGCCGGGCAGCGCGTTCACCGCCGCTCCCATGCCCGTGAAGAGATCGATCGAGATACCGACGGTGCGGTATTTCATGCCCTTGAAGTCGTCGGGCTTGGTGATCGGCTTCTTGAACCAGCCGAGTGGTTGCGTCGGCATCGGCCCGTATGGGAAGGAGACGACGTTGGCGCCGATGGTCTTGTAGATCTTGTCGAGCAGCTCCTTGCCGCCGCCGTACTTGTGCCATGACAGTATCATGTTGGCGTCCATGCCATAGGCGGGACTCGAACCCCAGAGCGCGAGCGCGTTGTTCTTACCGTAGTGGTAAACGAGGACGCCGTGGCCGCCGTCGAGCGTGCCCTTCGAGACCGCGTCGAGGAGTCCAAAGGCCGGGACGACAGCGCCCGCGGGCAGCACTTCAATCTTCAAATCGCCTCCGGTCATGTCGTTGACCTTCTTGGCGTAGTCCTGGGCGTACTCGTGGAAGATGTCCTTCGAAGGCCAAGTGCTCTGCCAGCGCATCGTGATCGGCCCGGTCTGACCCTTGGCGATCATCGGGAAGCCGAGCGCCGCCGCGCCGCCCGCGACCATCGCCGCTTTCAGCATGCCGCGCCGGGAAACTTTTTTACCGCTCTCCTGCGAGAGTTTCTTGTGATCAGGCATGGT
>DASXRG010000288.1:0-28479 GCA_036506735.1 Binatia bacterium
ATCGGCCAAAACGTAGACGGCGGTGTAACTGCTCGACGTTCCATATCCCTCGGGCTCGACCAGCCAGCGTTTCCTGTAGGCCTCGTAAAATTTCGCCGTCAGCGGCGTGGCGGTGGACGGCGCATTGCCGGCGTTCGCCGGCGAAGCGACCCAGTACGCGACCGCGCCGTCGGTATTCGCCCAGCCGCCGGGCTGCTCGACGGCGCTGGAGATTCCCGCGATCGGCACGACGGGGATTTTCAACTCCTTCCACTGCTTCACCAGGATGGCGATCTCCGGGTGATCCATCCAGACGAAGAGGATCTGCGCTTTCTGATCTCTCGCCTTGAGGAGACCCGTCGAGTAGTCCAGGGCGCCCGTGGGGTAGACTTCGGTGCCCAATACTTTCCATCCCTTGGGTTCGAGATTTTTGCCGACGATGTCGCCGATCGCGCGCGCGTGCGCGACGTCTTGCACCATGATAAAGATGCGATCGAAACCGTGTTCTTGCTTCAAGCTCTCGAACAGGTCCGCCGCTTCTTTCGCCAATTGCCCGGCTTCGCTCGTGATCCTGAAAAGATATTTATACTTGGCGTAATTTTCCGCGATCCTTTTGTGATACGCCGGCGTGAGCGCGCCGGTGGTCAAGATCGAGACTTTTTTATACTTCGCGATGAGATCCATCGCGGCCAGTGCCGCTTCGGAGCGCGCGGGACCGCCCAGAATGACGTCCGCCTTTTTTTCCAGGATCAGCTTCTCCATGACCAGCATCGCTTCGGATAGAGGCACGCCCGGCTCCAGATCCCTCGTGTCCAGCACTTCGAGCCTAAGCGGACGGCGGGCGCTGCCCACCTGCACGCCCCCCTTGACGTTGATCTCTTCCACGGCGAGCAGCATCGCCCGCTGCGCGTCCCAACCATAGAGATATTGTGTCGGCAACGGCGCGCCGATGACGATCGGTTGCGCTTTCGGCTGCGCCGAGCTTTGTCCGATCGTGGACCCAATTAGCCCCAGCGACACGAAAGCGACTGTCCCCAGCATCCAAAGCGCTTTGGTCTTCATCCCCATGCCCTCCTTATACGCCGCAGGCTCTATCGTAATTCAGGTAGACTTTGTCAGCCATAATTCCACTCGTCAAGCGGCTTGACATCGCGCCGCCTCTCGCGCCAGTCTTTCTCTGAGATGGACGAAAGCCTGTTGCAGTTCGGCCTGAGGGCGTTCGCGACGTTGTTCGTCGTCGTCGACCCGCTCGGCGTGGCGCCGATGTTCGTCGCTCTGACGAGCGAGCTGAACGCCGGCGAGCAGCGCAACACTCTCTTACGGGCGGTCGTCGTCGCCTTCAGCGTGACGATGTTTTTCCTCGTCGGCGGAGGTTTTTTGCTCTCTTACCTTGGCGTGACGGTGCCCGCCTTCGCGATCAGCGGCGGAATCCTCCTATTCGCGGCGTCGTGGACGATGCTGTTCGGCCGCCGGCCCGGCCTGCAGGCGCCGGAGCGGCACGAGCAAGGCACCGCGGGCGAAGATATCGCGATCTTTCCTCTGGCCATCCCCTTACTTTCGGGCCCCGGAACGATCACGACGGTCTTGCTGCTGACGAACCGGATTCGCGGCGATTTTCTGCGGCTGGCGATATTTGCGGGGGTCATCGCCGCGGTTTACCTGATCGCATGTGCCGTGTTGTCCGCGGGCGAGCGTCTGATGGCGCGCCTGGGCGAGAGCAAAGTCCACATCATCACGCGCGTGCTTGGAATAGTCCTCGCGGCGCTCGCCGTGCAGTACATTCTGGGCGGCATCACCGACTTCTACGCCTCGTTGGCCGCCGCGCCGTAAGCTCAAACCTACCGGTCACGCCGTTAGAAATCCTCGATTTACTTCCCTCCGGAATTTCCCATCCCTGACCTCAGATTTCACCCGATTGTTGTGACGGCTCGGGGGACGTAATCTAACTGTGCGGAGCGCGCGGCGCGAATGCATCGACGCGGACAGAACCGTGGTAGCCGAATCCAGCAAAGCGATCTATGCCGCGATCGCGGCCAATCTCGCGATCGCCGCGACCAAGTTTGTCGCCGCCGCGTTCACCGGCAGCGCGGCGATGACCGCCGAGGGCATCCACTCGCTCGTGGACACGGGTAATGGAGGACTACTGCTCCTGGCCTGCGCATGAGCCACAAGCCGCCGGTGAGAAGAGGATTCGCGAACGTTACCCCGAGGTCAAGCACATCTTTATCGAGGCCGACTCGCTGCGACCCGAGCCCAGGGAGTTGAGCGCTGCGGTCCTGAAATCACCATCATTTCGCGGAGGGCGGGTTGCGTAAGGAGGCGACCATGAACGAGAGGAAAAAAAAGCTGATCGATTCTCTGGCGAAGGACCTGCGCCGCACGAGGGCGGCGCTGCTGGGCGACATGGACGAAACGCAGGGCGAGCTGAAGACGATCGCCGAGGAGCGCGAGCCCGAGCTGGAAGAAGACGCCCAGAAAGGACGGATCGCGACGGTGCTGGAGCGCTTGAGCGATCGGGATAAACAAACGCTCGACGAAATCGACGCTGCGCTTAAGCGCAGCGTCGACGGGACGTATGGGAAATGCGAGCGCTGCGGCAAGCCGATCGCCGTGGCACGGCTAAAAGCGCTTCCGACCACGCGGCTCTGCATCGACTGTGCGCGCGCGCGCGAAGGAACGGCGGTGGGCGGCTTGGAAGAAGAAACGCCGGAGACGGAGCTGCCGCCCGACTTGAGTCTCCTCGACGACGAAGAGATCGAAGCCGTCCTCTACGGCCTGGTTCGCGACGCCGGCGACATCGACATGGAAGAGCTCGAGATTTCCAGCCGCGACGGCGCGGTGTATTTGGAAGGCGCCCTGCCGAGCGAGAAGGAGCATCACACGCTGCTCGAGCTTCTCCACGACGTGGGCGGTCTCGGCGACGTCATCGATCACCTGGCGATCAATCCAATCGCCTGGGAAAGAACGGATCGCTCCAAAACCCAGTCGGCCGAAGAGCGTCCCGATACGGGAGTGGAAGAGACCGAAGACGTGACCGACGAAGCGGACGAAGGCCAGACCTACCGGCCTCCGCTGAAGCCGCCGCCGCGCGAGGAGATGAGCAGCTCGCGCCGCGGCAGCCGCCGGAATTGAAAAAAAATTTCGACGCGCTAGTCTGAAGCGATGAACCTGGTCAAGCTTTCGCTCGAAGAGATCCGCAAGCGATTGCTCCAAGAAGGTCGCGCCGTCACGCCCCAGTTCTTGAATAAGCTCAAGCGCGACCCGCGCCAGGGCGCGTTGAAAATCTATCAGCTCTTAAAAAAAAGATACGAGCGAGAGCGCGCGGAGCGGGTGCGGCTCGCCAATATGCTGAACTTCGAGCGCGTTCTCTGGAAATCGGGCGTCCGCGCGATTGCCGGCGTGGATGAAGCCGGCACCGGCCCGCTCGCGGGACCCGTGGTCGCGGCGGCGGTCGTGTTTCCGCCGGGCACCGAGCTGTCGGGCATCGACGACTCCAAGCAGCTCGATGCCTCTCAACGAAACGAAATGGCAATTGTCATCCGCGAGCGCGCCACCGCGATCGGCGTCGGCTTGGCCGACGTGGCAGAAATCGACCGGCTCAATATCTATAACGCGGCGCTGCTGGCGATGCGCCGCGCGGTGGAGGCGCTGCCTTCGCGGCCGGACCATCTGCTGATCGATGCGCGGACGATTCCGGAGATCGCCATTCCGCAGAATTCCTTTTTCAAAGGCGACGGCATCAATTTTTCGATCGCTGCGGCCTCGATCATCGCGAAAACGCACCGCGACCGGCTCATGCAAGATCTGGAGCAAAAATATCCCGGCTACGGCTTCGCCCAACATAAAGGTTACGGCACGTCGGAGCATCAGAGCGCGATCCGCGCGCTCGGCCCGTGCCCTGCCCACCGCATCTCTTTTTCCATCATCCGCGAGCTCTGCGGCGAGTTTTCGCCCGCGTTCTATGCGCGCAAACGGCAGCTCGCCGAAATCGATTGCGCCGAGGCGTTACGGAGTTTCGAAGAGGCGATTAAGGATTGCTGGTCGGTGCTGGATGAAATGGAGCAGCGGAAGATCCGGTTAATGATTTCGCGCCGCTGGAAGACGATCTGATCCTCCCGAACGTCAACCAAGATCCCGCAAAACTTTCTTACCCGCCCAGTAGCCGCACATGCCGTGGACGCCGCCGCCGGGCGGGGTCGAAGCGGAACAGAGATATAAACCTTTGACCGGGGTCGAATAGAGCCGCGCCGTCGGGCGGAGAAAAAATTGTCCGAGGATGGCCGCGCCGCCGTTGATGTCTCCGCCGACGAGATTGGCGTTGTGCCGCTCCAAATCCGCGGGCGAATGACTTTTCCGCGCGAGCACCCGATCGCGAAATCCCGGCGCGAAGCGCTCGATCTGATTTTCTATTTTTTCGGTCATGTCTTCCATTGAACTGTTGGGCACGTGACAGTAGGCCCACGCGGTATGTTTTCCCGCCGGCGCGCGCGTCGGATCGAAAAGCGACGGCTGCGCCAGCAAAACGAACGGCCGCGCGCAAACTTTTCCTTCCCAGGCCGCCCGCTCGGAAAAAGAGATCTCTTCCAAGGTGCCGCCTAGATGAACCGTCCCGGCCCGCCTGCAACCTTCGTTTTTCCAAGGGATAGGATCGCTCAACGCCCAGTCGATCTTGAAGACTCCCATGCCGTAGCGATACCGCTCCAGTCTGCGGCGAAATCCCGCCGGCAATCGTGCTCCGGCGATTTTCAGCAACTGCCGGGGCGTGACGTCGCACACTATCGCCCGCGTATCGGGAAGCTCGGCGAGCGATTCGACGCGGTGACCGGTGACAATTGTTCCGCGGAGGCTTTGCAGATATGCGGCCAGGGCGTCGGCAATTTTTTGCGACCCGCCCTGTGGAATCGGCCAGCCGACGGCGTGTCCGGCGGCGCCCAGGACTAATCCAAAGCCCGCGGTCATGAGAGATTCCAGCGGCAGCATGGAATGCGCCGCGAGGCCGGCAAAAAGCGCGCGGGGGGCCTGCGACTGGAAAAAATTTTCCGCCGTCTTTCGGCAAGAGCGGAGCGCGCGCAGGCCAAAAGAGGCGAGCCGGACCGGATGGGGCGGAAAGCGGGGCGGCGCTAAAAAATCCGGCAAGAGCTCGTCCCAGTCTCGAGCGACCGAGCCGAGCAATCTCCGGTACGCCTCCGCGTCGGCGCCGAACTGCTCGCTGGTTTTTTCCAAAGAACGTTCGAGCAGCACCGCCGAACCGTCGTCGAGCGGGTGCGCCAGAGGCAGCGGCGGCTCAATCCACTCGAGACCGTATTGTGCCAAAGGAAGTCTGCGAAAAAACGGCGAAGCCACAGCCAGCGGATGGACCGCCGAACAAAGATCGTGCACGAAACCGGGTAACGTAAGCTCAGCAGAGCGCGCGCCGCCCCCGTATGTGGGTTCAGCTTCGTAGACGGTGACGGACCAGCCGGCTTCGGCGAGAACGATCGCCGCCGCCAGCCCGTTGGGACCGGAGCCGATCACTCCGGCGTTGTCGATTGGGGACGGCATTTCTGCGGGCAGAATCGCACGATCCAATGACGGATGCTACGGGGAGCTAATGGACAAATTTCCCGGAAGATGAAATAATTGTTTGGCGAAAACTTTATGCCGCAGCTGAGAAAAGATCCGGTCATTGGCCGATGGGTGATCATCTCCACCGAGCGCGCCAAACGACCCACGCATTACGAACATCGCAAGAGTCCCACGCGCGCCGGCCCGTGCCCATTTTGCGAAGGCAACGAGAGCCTCACGCCGGCGGAAATCTCGGCCTATCGCCCCGGCGGATCGCAGCGGGACGGCCCCGGCTGGACGCTGAGAGTCGTGCCGAATAAGTTTCCCGCCTTGATGATCGAGGGCAATCTCGATCGCCGCGGCGAGGGCGTCTACGACCTGATGAACGGCGTCGGCGCCCATGAAGTCATCATCGAGACTCCCAGCCACGAGACCAACGTCAGCGCTCTCAGCGAAAAGCAGTTCGAGGAGCTCTTGTGGGCCTATCGCGACCGCATCCTGGATCTCAGAGAGGACAAGAGATTCCGTTACGTGCTGATTTTCAAGAATCAGGGCTCGGAGGCGGGCGCGACCATGGAGCACACGCACTCCCAGTTGATCGCGCTTCCGATCGTACCGCGCAACGTGACCGACGAGCTGGTCGGCGCGCAGGAATATTTCAAATATAAGGAGCGCTGCATCTACTGCGACATCGTGCGCCAGGAGATCGAGGACCGCGTCAGGATCGTGAGCGAGAACGACAGCTTCGTCGTTATCTGTCCGTTTGCGCCGCGCTTTCCCTTCGAGACCTGGATTTTGCCCAAGAAACACTCTTCCTATTTTGAGCACGCGACCAAGCTGGAATACATCGATCTCTCGCGCGCGCTGCGCGAGACTCTGATACGGCTCAACCGGACGCTGAACGATCCGCCGTTCAACTATCTCATTCACTCCATGCCTTTTCAGGAAATGGACAACGGCCATTATCACTGGCACATCGAGGTGATGCCCAAGCTCACTCAAGTGGCCGGTTTCGAATGGGGCACCGGTTTTTACATCAACCCGATGCCTCCCGAGCTGGCGGCGCAATCGTTGCGCGAGATCGCGCTGTAAAAATTCCGGCCGGCGCCGTGATCCTTCCGCCGAGGCGACGTGAAGATTCTCATGACTGCTTCCGAGTGCGTTCCCTTGGCCAAAACCGGCGGCCTGGGCGACGTCGTCGGCGCTCTTTCCGGCGCCTTAGCCGGTCTCGGCGCCGAAGTCGCCGTGGCGCTGCCCGCTTACCAGTCCATTTTAGAAAGCGGCCGTCCGCTGCAAAAAACCGGCATGGAAGTCGAGACGCGGCTCGACAAGAATCGTGTGACCGGCACGGTCTTAAAAACCGAATTGGATGGAGGAGTGCCGGTTTACTTGATCCAGGCCGATCCTTATTTCCGCCGGCCGCAATTTTACGGCACGCCCCAGGGAGACTATCCCGACAACGCGGAACGATTCACGTTTTTCTCCAAGGCCGTGCTGCAACTAGCCCTCAGCACCGGGCCCTGGGACGTGATCCATAGCCATGACTGGCAATCGGCCCTGGTTCCTGTGCTGAAAAAACTCGATGCCAAATCCTGGCCTGAACTCCAAAACGCCAAGACGGTCTTGACCATCCACAATCTCGCGCACCAGGGCCTGTTTCCGTTCGCTTCGTGGAATTTGTTGAATCTCGAGGCACGCTACTTCGCGCCGGAATATTTGGAGTTTTACGGCCGCATCAATGTTCTCAAAGGCGGGATTCTTTTCGCCGACGCGCTCACCACGGTCAGCCGGAAGTACGCCGAAGAAATTCTCACACCGGAATACGGCTGCGGCCTCGAAGGCGTGCTGCGTGATCGCGAGCGCGATCTGCACGGAATTCTAAACGGCATCGATTACCGCGAATGGAATCCAGCGACCGATCCGCACATTAAAAAACAATACAGTGCGGCGAATCTCCGCGGCAAGCAGGTCTGCAAGAAGGATCTTCAGGATCTATACGGGCTGCCGCCGAAAGCCGCGACGCCGATGATCGGAATCGTCTCGCGTTTGGCGGACCAGAAAGGCCTGGACATTCTTCTGGAAGTCATCGAAGATATTTTGCGCTTCGATCTGCAGCTCGTCATTCTCGGCGCCGGCGACCAAAAATATCAGGATGCGCTGGCGCAGCTCCCCAAGACGTATCCGGGAAAAATCGGCGTCAAGATCGCGTTCGAGAACGTCCTGGCGCACCAGATCGAAGCCGGCGCGGACATGTTTCTGATGCCGTCGAAATACGAGCCGTGCGGTCTCAACCAGATTTACAGCCTCAAGTACGGCACCGTGCCGATCGTGCGCGCCACCGGAGGCTTGGATGATACGATCGAAGATTACGATCCGCTGGCGGGGACGGGAAACGGATTTAAATTTACCGGCTATTCCGGATCGGAGCTTCTCCAGGCGATCAAGCGCGCGCTCGCGGTCTGCGTCAACAAAAAGGCCTGGAAGCAAGTGATCGCCAACGGCATGGCCTGCGATTTTTCCTGGGAGAAATCCGCGAAAGCATACTTGGAGCTCTACCGGACGTTAACTCAACAGTAGGCCGGAGACAGTCAACAGCAAAAGAATTTTTGTCTATTCCTTCTTCCCTTCGCGCTGTACGTAAAATCGCTGTTCTGGGATAATCAGGCCGCACCTCAGGCCTGGATATTATTTCGGCCGATGGCAGCCGCAGAGGTTGGTACCGGACGAAATGATCAGGGTATGATCGGTCTGGGCTCTTCGCGCGGGATCACGGTGATGCCGCTCTTCGTGACAAAATAGCGCTCGCGGTCTTTGGCCGAATCGTAGCCGATCTCGGTTCCGGGCGGGATGTAGACGTTCTTGTCGAGAATCACGCGCCTCAGCCGGCAGCCGCGGCCGATCTCGACGCGGTTCATGATGATCGCGTCTTCGATCGTCGAATAGCTGTGGATGAAGACGTTGCGCCCGATGACCGAATCGCGCACGGTGCTGCCGGTGATGATCGTTCCCTCGGCGACGACGGAGTTCAAGGCCATGCCGCGCCGCCCGTCTTCGTCGAAGACGAACTTCGCCGGCGGATCGCTGTAGCTGACGGTCCGAATGGGCCAGCTCCGATTATAAAGATTCAGCGACGGATTCACCTCGCGCAGCTCCATATTGGCTTCAAAGAAGGCATCGACGGTTCCGATGTCGCGCCAATAGCTCGCCTCCTCGCCCTTGGCGACGTTCGGGATTCTGTTGGCCCGAAAATCGTAAGCAAAGATTTTCCGTTCCGCTTTCACCAGTTCGGGAATGATGTCGATGCCGAAGTCATGGTTGCTTTGGGATTTTCCCGAGTCGCTCTCCAGC
This sequence comes from Binatia bacterium, assembly GCA_036506735.1. Taxonomy (GTDB): domain Bacteria; phylum Desulfobacterota; class Binatia; order UBA9968; family UBA9968; genus JAJPJQ01. The sequence continues at coordinate 8,872 of DASXRG010000288.1, forward strand.
GCTTGAAGGAGAAGCTTGGTGTCGAAGACATAATTTCCCATCGAGACGAGCGACCACTCCGGCTCTCCCGGGATCGGTTTCGGATTCGCCGGTTTCTCCTCGAAGCCGAGGATGCGCCATTCGCTGTCTACTTCCATGACCCCGAACTGCGAGGCTTCTTCGATTCTGACCGGCAGCGCGGCGATACTGACTTCGGCGTTTTTCTGCCAATGGCGCTCGGCCATCTGCCGGATATTCATTTTGTAGACGTGGTCGGCGCCGAAGACGGCGACGGCCTTGGGGTTCGGGCGTTTGATGAGGTGGATATTTTGATAGCAAGCGTCCGCCGTTCCGCGGTACCAATCGACGCCCGAGCGCATCTGAGCCGGCACCGGGGTCACGAAGTAATCGCGCAAGATGCTGCCGACCTGCCATCCTTCTTGGAGATGTTCGACCAGAGATTGCGCCTTGAATTGCGTGAGAACGTAAAGCGAGTAGATGCCCGAGTTGATGAAGTTCGACAGGACGAAATCGATGATGCGGTATTTGCCGCCGAAGGGAACCGCCGGCTTGGCGCGATCCCTGGTTAGTGGATGAAGCCGCTTGCCGCGACCTCCCGCCATCACCATGCCGAGGACTTCCACGAATTTTTCCTCTCAAATCAAACTATAGCGTCGGAACGTAAGTGAGTCAATTTAATGCTGGAAAATCATTTTCCGCCGGGCGGTTCCGGAACTCTCCCATAGAGCTCGGTGATCGCCGTAAGCTTCGCGCTGAGCGACGGGCCGATCTGTTCGGCAACGAGTCGCCACGCCCAATTCCCGTCGGTGGTCGCCGGACGATTCATGCGCGCCTCGGCGCCCAAACCGAGCAGGTCCTGCATGGGAATAATCGCGGTGTCGGCGACCGACATGAGTGCCATTCGCGTGAGCTCCCACGACACGTCTTCTGCGCCGACCGGATGGCCGACGTAAGCGGCGAGGCGCTCGCGCTCTTCGCGGCTCGCCTCGTCGAGAAACCAGCCCTTGACCGTGTTGTTGTCGTGCGTCCCGGTGTAGACAACGGAATTTTTTTCGTGGTTGTGAAAGGCGTAGGGGTTGTTCGCCATATCGTCGCCGAACGCGAAGAGAAGCAATTTCATCCCGGCAAAGCCGAAGCGCTTCATCACGGCCCGCACGTCGGGCGTGATCAGGCCCAGATCTTCGACGAAAATCGGCACGCCGGGCAACCGCAACACGACGTTGGCGAAAAAATCGTCCGTCGCCGCTTTGATCCATTCCCCTTTCTTGGCCGTGCGCGCTCCGGCCGGCACCTCCCAGTAGGCGACAAAGCCGCGGAAGTGATCCAGGCGAACCCGATCGAAACAGGCGAGGTTGTGCCGCAGCCGCTTGAACCACCAGGTGTAGCCGGTTTCCCTCAAAGCCTCCCAGCGGTAGACCGGATTGCCCCAGAGCTGTCCGGTCGCGCTGAAATAATCGGGCGGGACTCCGGCGACGGCGGTCGGCCGCTTGTGCGCGTCGAGCTTGAATAGCTGGGGATTGGCCCAAACGTCGGCGCTGTCGCCGCTCACGTAGATCGGCATGTCGCCGATGAAAAGGATGTTCTTGTCGTTGGCGTGGCGCTTGAGCCTTTTCCACTGGTGAAAGAAGAGGTATTGAAAGAATTGCTCCTTCTTCACCTGCTCTCGACAACGCTTCTTCGCTTGCGTGAGCGCGCTCTTTTCCCGATCTCTGAGGGCTTGTGGCCAATCGGTCCAAGGCGCGCCTTCGAAATGGGTCTTGAGAGCGACAAACAGGCTGTAGTCTTCGAGCCATTCCGCCTGGTCGTGGCAAAACTTTTCGAATTCGGCGTCCGTCGCGCCGCGGCTCTCGTGGCGCTCGAAAGCTTTGTCCAGCAATCGAGCTTTATACGCCGTCGCGGCTTTGTATTCGACGCGACCGCTTGGAAAAGGCGGATGCTCTTCGAGGTCCTTCGGTTTGAGCAATTCGGCGCCCAGCAGCAGATCGGGGCTGATCATCAAAGGATTGCCGGCGAAGGCGGAATAGCTGTCGTAGGGCGAGTTGCCGTGGACCGTGCTGGTCGGCGTGAGCGGCAGAATTTGCCAGTAGGTCTGCCGCGCCGCGGCGAGAAAATCCGCGAAGCGGTAGGCGGCGGGCCCGAGGTCGCCGATCCCGAAAGAGGAGGGAAGGGAGGTGATGTGCAGCAGGATGCCGGCTCTTCTCATGGTTTCCGTTCCGATGCTCCGTCGGGCCCAAGGAAAATATACGCCCTTTTTTTTTGGGTCTCCAGACTTTTAGCCCATGTTTTGGTTCATTTCTAAACCGCATCGGCGCGGTTGACACCCATCGCGCGCACCGGTAGTTTTCGAAGCGGACGAGAGCGAAAGACGGGAGGGATCCATGGCATTTCAGATCAACCATCTGCATATCAAGACTTCCGATCCGAGCAAGACGGCGCGCTGGTTCGTGGAGAATCTCGGCGCGAAGATCGCGACGGAGACGCGCAACCGCGAGCGCGTCAGCTATCGTCTGGACTTGCACGGGCTCGGCTTGAACGTGACCGGTTTCCTCAAAGGACAGAAGCTCGGGCAGCATTACGGCATGGAGCACTTGGCCCTGGATACCGACGACATCGCGGGCGAGGTGCAAAGGCTCCGGGCGGCGGGCGCGCGCATTCTCGAAGAGCGCCAGCTTCCCGACGGCCGGCACGTCTGCTTTTTCGAGGGGCCGGAAGGGGTTCGCCTGGAAGTCATGGAATGGCGCAAGTGAGCCGGCGACGATAGCGTGACAAGTATACTTCTCAAAGGCGGCCGCCTGCTCGATCCCGGCGGCGGTGTCGACGGGCTGCTCGATGTCTGTATCCGCGACGGCCGCATCGAGGTGATCGGGCCCGATCTTCCCGACGGCGACGCGACGATCCTCGATGTCAAAGGTCTCATCGTCGTTCCCGGCTTGATCGACGTTCATCTCCATTTGATGAACGGCTTGGGCGCCTTCGGCGCCGACCCCGACGTTTTCGGCGTCAGCTCCGGCGTGACGACGGTGGTAGACGCCGGCAGCACCGGCCACAGCCTGTTCCCGATTTTTCGCCGCCACATCGCCGCGCCCGCCGAGACTCGCGTGATGGCCTACGTCAATCTCTCGACCCTCGGCTCGGTAGCGGGCGCGGGCTACAGCACGCTCGCTGATCCGCGGCTGATCGACGAAGAGAGTATTGAACGGGTTGTGGAGACGAACCGCGACATGATCGTCGGCATCAAAGTGATGGCGACTGGAGCGGCGCTGGGATCCGCCGGTCTCGAACCACTCAGGCGCGCGCGGCGGCTGGGAGATAATCTCAGGCTGCCGTTACTCGTGCACATCGGCGAGAGCTGGAGCAAAAGCGCCGCGCCGCCGGCAATCGGCGAAGTTCTGAGCTGTCTAAAATCGGGAGACATAATCACCCACATGTTCACGGCGCACCCGGGCGGGCTTCTGGATTCTGACGGCAGGCTCCGGCCGCAGGTGCGCGAGGCGCGCGCCTCCGGTGTTCTGTTCGACGTCGGGCACGGGCTCCACAACCTTAACTTCGACGTCGCCCGCAGCGTGCTCGATCAAGGTCTCAAGCCGGACGGCGTCTCGACCGACGGCCATCGCGGCAACCGGTCCGGACCGGTCTATGATCTTCCGACGACGATGGCGAAGCTGATGGCGCTCGGTCTTTCGCTGCCGGAGGTTGTGGAGATGGCGACGATCAACGCCGCGCGGCTGCTGCGACGCGAGGACGAGTTGGGCTCGCTGCGCGCCGGCCGCGTCGCGGAGATTTCCGTGCTGCGGCTCGAAGAGCGTGAATGGGAGGCGGTCGATTCCCAGAAGGGCAGACTGCGCGCGCGCCAAGTCCTGGCGCCGGTGTTCGCCATACGCAACAATACGGTTTACAAGCCCTTGCCCAGCGAACGACCCTGACACTGACGCGGAGAAGCGCCCGCGCCCGGGATTTGAAGCGGCTATGTTTTCATGTTATAGCTTTTCAGTGAGGTCGACATGAAAACGGGCATTCATCCAGAGTACAAAGCGGCAAAGATCCTCTGCGCGTGCGGCCACGTGGTGGAGACCCGTTCCACGGTGCCGGCCATCCACGTGGAGATCTGCTCGCATTGCCACCCTTTCTTTACGGGCAAGCAGAAGTTTATGGACTCGGCCGGCCGGGTAGAGAAATTCAGGAAGAAATACGGAATCAAGAACTGAACCGGCGGAGGTTTTCGGACTGAATGTGACTTACTAGCGAGCTTGCGTAGAGAAAGGGCAAAGGGCACACACCTTTGCCCTTTTTTATTTTCCCACAACGGATAAATCATGCTGGATAAACTTGCCGAAGTCGAAAAGCGCTACGAGCATTTGGAAAGTCTCTTGAGCGATCCCTCGTTCTCGGGCAAGCAGAGAGAATATTCCAAAGTCGCCAAGGAGCGCGCCGAGCTCGAGGAGCTGGTCAACTGTTACCGCGATTGGAAAAAGACCGAGCAGGAAATCGAGACCAACCGCGAGCTGCTCAACGAAGAAGATGTCGCGATGCGCGAGCTGGCCAAAGAGGAGCTGGCGCTGTTGCGCGAGCGCAAAGAGCAGCTCGAGGCCCGTCTCAAGTATCTGCTGCTGCCCAAAGATCCGAACGACAGCAAAAACGTCATCTTCGAGATCAGGGCCGGCACCGGCGGCGAAGAAGCCGCGCTTTTTGCCGCAGTTCTCGCGCGCATGTACACGCGCTACGCCGAAAATAGAGGATGGCGAGTGGAAACCATGAGCTCGAATCCGACGGGGCTCGGTGGGCTCAAAGAGATCATCCTGCTGGTCGAGGGAAAAGGCGCCTACAGCCGGCTCAAGTTCGAGGGCGGCGTGCACCGGGTTCAGAGAGTGCCGGTGACCGAGGGCTCCGGCCGGATTCATACCTCGACCGTGACCGTGGCCGTGCTCCCCGAAGCCGACGAGGTCGAAGTGCAGATCGATCCGAAGGAGCTGAAGGTCGATGTCTTTCGCGCCTCCGGTCCCGGCGGGCAGAGCGTTAACACCACGGACTCGGCGGTCCGGATGACCCATATTCCGACGGGACTGGTCGTCTCCTGCCAGGACGAAAAATCGCAGCACAAAAACCGCGCGAAGGCGCTGAAAATTTTGCGCGCCCGTTTGCTGGAAAAAAAGCAGGAAGAGCAGCGCTCGGAGATCGCGGCGACGCGCAAGCTCATGGTCGGCAGCGGCGACCGCAGCGAGAGAATCCGCACGTACAATTTTCCTCAGGGGCGGCTGACGGATCATCGCATCAATTTTACCCTCTATAAGCTGGACCGCATCATCGAAGGCGAGTTGGAGGAATTGATCGACGCGCTCAACACTCACTACCAGACCGAAGCGCTGCAGGCGGGTTGAATAGAACGTGAAAGCTAAGTGCGATTCGGCGCCGTTCAGGGTGCGCCAGGCGCTCAGCGAAGGCGCGGACGCGCTATCCGAGAGCGAGAGCGCGCGATTGGACGCGGAGCTGCTGTTGGCCGAAGCGTTGGGCCTCGATCGAAGCCGGCTTTATCTCAATCCCGAGACGCCGCTCGATGGCCGGGCGCAGGCGGAATTTCGCGCGTTGCTCGCGCGGCGCCGGCGCGGAGAGCCGGTCGCCTACCTTACCGGCCGGCGCGAGTTCTGGTCGCTCGATTTCGCTGTGACGCCGGCCGTGCTGATGCCGCGGCCTGAAACCGAAAGACTGGTGGAAGTTACCGTCGACCTCTTCGAAGCCGAATCTCAGCTCTTGGATCGCGAATTGCGGATTTTAGATTTGGGCACAGGCAGCGGTGCAATCGCCGTCAGCCTAGCGCAGGAGATCTCGAATGCCGAGATATGGGCGACCGATATTTCATCTGATGCGCTCGAGATCGCTCGCGCCAACGCCAGCCGCTACGGTCTCGAACGGAGAATTCATTTTTTCCCCGGCGATCTCTTCGACGCGGTGCGCGATCGGCCGGAATTTTTCGACGCGATCGTTGCCAATCCGCCGTACGTGCGCCGCGCGGACTTCGAGAGTTTGCCGCGCGACGTGCGCGACTTCGAGCCGCGCGTGGCGCTCGACGGCGGCGCCGACGGGCTCGATTTCTATCGGCGCATCGTTCCCGAAGCGCCGGGCTATCTGGCAGCGCGGGGATTTCTGGCGCTCGAGATCGGCGCGGATTTGGGCGCGGCAGTCGCGCGTTTGTTCGCGGCTGCCGGCTGTTATGCGCCGTCGCGGTTGGAGCGCGACTATGCGGGCAGGGATCGCGTCGTCAGCGCGCGCTTGAAAGGCAAAGTGAGTGGATAAGATCATCGTCGCCGGCGGCCAGAGACTTCGGGGCGAAGTGACGGTCAGCGGCTCCAAGAACGCCGCTTTGCCGATTTTGGTCTCGGCGCTTTTGACCGCCGAGCCTTGCAGCTACGAGAGAATTCCCGATCTCGTCGACATCAAGACGGCGTTGAAACTGCTCAAGTCTCTGGGTGTGACGGCGGACGGCGAGCTTGCATCCGGACGCATCGGGCTCGCGGCAGGTAACGTGAGCAAGCTCGAAGCGCCCTATGAATTGGTGAAAACGATGCGCGCCTCTTTTCTGGTTTTGGGACCGCTTTTGGCGCGCTTCGGCGAGGCGCGAGTCTCGACTCCCGGCGGATGCGCCATCGGAGTTCGGCCGATCAATCTCCACTTGAAGGGTCTCGCGGCGATGGGCGCCGAGATCGAGCTGGTGCACGGCTACGTCGAGGCGAAGGCGAAAAAATTGCAAGGCGCGAAAATTTATCTCGATGTGCCTTCCGTCGGGGCGACGGAAGATCTGATGATGGCCGCTACCTTGGCACAAGGTAAAACCGTCATCGAAAATGCCGCCAAGGAGCCGGAGATAGAAGATCTCGCGGCGATTCTAAATAAGATGGGCGCCCAAGTCGCCGGCGCGGGCAGCGGTGTTATAAGCATCGAAGGCGTCACGCGGCTTCACGGCGCCTCGCATCGGGTCATTCCCGACCGGATCGAAGCCGGGAGCTTCATGGTCGCCGCGGCGGTGACGCGCGGCGACGTCGTCGTGAGAGATATCCGGCCCGATCATCTCGACGCTTTTCTTCTGAAACTCAGAGAGGCCGGCGTGGCGCTCTCCGTCGATGCGGACGCCGTTCGGGTCGGCGGCAACGGAAGAGTGAAGAGCGTGGATGTCACCACCTTGCCCTACCCGGGATTCGCGACCGACCTACAGGCGCAGATGATGGTTTTGATGGCCGTTGCCGGTGGTACCAGCGTGATCACGGAAAATATTTTCGAGAACCGCTTCATGCACGCGCAGGAACTGAATCGCATGGGCGCCGATATCCGGCTCGAAGGAAGCCGCGCCGTCGTCCGGGGCGTGGAGAGCCTTTCCGCGGCGCCGGTGATGGCGACCGATCTGCGCGCCAGCGTGTCGCTGATCTTGGCCGGCCTCGCGGCCGTGGGGAACACCGAGGTATCCAGGGTTTATCATCTGGACCGCGGTTATGAGCACATCGAAAGAAAATTGTCGGCGCTGGGAGCGGACATAAAAAGGATAAAGGGATGAGGGATGAAAGTTAGATTGGTCAAAACGAGCGATCCCGGCTTTCGGGCGATGTTGAAAAAGATCGTGCAGCGCCGGTCCGGAAAAGAACAGAGCGTCGAAAAAAAAGTGGCGGAGATCGTTCGGACGGTGAAGGTGAAAGGCGACCGGGCGCTGCTCGACTACACGCGGGCGTTCGACGGCGTTCGTCTCAGCCGTTCGGACCTCGAAGTGTCGGGCCGCGAAATGGATCGCGCTCTGGCGTCAGTCCCCTGGCGCGACCTTTGCGCGCTGCGTGTCGCCGCGAAAAGAATCACCGCGTTTCATCTGCGTCAGAAAGAGCGGAGCTGGGGCTACCGCGATCCGATCGGTATGTTCCTCGGCCAGCGGATCACTGCGCTGGAGCGGGTGGGCGTCTACGTTCCCGGCGGTAAGGCGTCGTATCCTTCCACGGTTTTGATGAACGCAATCCCGGCAAAGGTCGCCGGGGTAAAAGAAATCATCATGGCGTCTCCGGTCGGGCGCGACGGCGCGTTGATTTTGGCCGCGGCGCGAATCGCGGGCGTGGACCGCGTTTTTCGTGTCGGCGGCGCTCAGGCGATCGCCGCGCTGGCGTTCGGCACACAGTCGGTTCCCAAAGTAGACAAGATCGTCGGTCCGGGCAACATTTACGTCGCCGCGGCCAAGCGGCTCGTTTTCGGCGAGGTGGACATCGATTCGATCGCGGGACCGAGTGAAATTTTACTGCTGGCGGACGCTTCGGCCGATCCCGATCACGTGGCGGCGGACATGTTGTCCCAGGCGGAGCACGACGAGCTCGCCGCGGCGCTCTGTGTCACGTCGTCGCTCGCGCTGGCGCGCCGCGTCCGCGCCGCTCTAAAGCGGCAGCTCCGCGAGACCAAGCGCCGGGCGATTACGTTGAAGGCCCTGGAGAACTACGGCGCCATCATCGTTTGCCGCGGCCTCGGAGAAGCGGCCGAAATCACCAACGCCATCGCTCCGGAGCACGTGGAGCTGCTAGTGCGTGATCCGCGGCGATTGGCGGGTTCCATCCGCAACGCCGGCGCGCTTTTTCTCGGCGCTTATTCCACGCCGCCGCTGGGCGATTATCTGGCCGGGCCGAATCATGTTCTTCCCACGAGCGGCAGCGCGCGGTTTTTTTCGCCGCTCGGAACGTACGATTTTCTCAAGCGCACCAGCGTCATTCACGCGAGCCGGCGCGCGTTGCGCGCGCTCGCGCCGGACATTACGCGTCTCGCCCGACTCGAAGGGCTCGACGATCACGCGCGAGCGGTGGAAGTAAGATTCAAAAAATAAGGAGATAGACTATGGGTCGAAGCGCGAAAACGGAACGTAAGACCAAAGAGACCGAGATCACGGCCGACCTGGAGCTCGACGGCAGCGGCGCGGCCGAGATCCAGACCGGCATTCCGTTTTTCAATCATATGCTGGAGATTTTCACGCGCCACGGTTTGTTCGACCTCAAGATCAAAGCCAAGGGCGATATCGAAGTCGATTACCACCACACGGTGGAGGACGTCGGTCTCACGCTCGGCCAGGCATTCAAGCAGGCGCTCGGCGACAAGCAGGGCATTAGCCGCTTCGGCGAAGCCACCGTGCCGCTCGACGAAGCGCTGGCGCAGGTCGTGGTCGATTTGAGCGGGCGGCCGTATCTCGCCTACAACGTGAAAATCCGGCCCGGTCGCGTCGGCGATTTCGACACCGACCTGCCGCACGAATTTTTTCAGGCGCTGGTCAATCAATTGGGCATGAACCTGCACATGAACGTGACGCAGGGAGAAAATCCCCACCACATCATCGAGGCCTGTTTCAAGGCGACCGCGCGCGCGATGGAGAAAGCGACGCGCATGGATCCGCGCATCAAGGGGGTTTTGTCGACCAAAGGAAGTCTATGATCGCGATCGTCGATTACGGCATGGGAAATCTCCGCAGCGTGCAGAAGGGCTTCGAGCACGTCGGTGTTCGGGCGGAGATCACCCGCGACATTCCGACGATACTGGGCGCCGACGGAGTCGTGCTTCCCGGCGTCGGCGCGTTCAACGCCTGCATGGAAAATCTCCGGCGCTACGGCCTGGTCGAGCCGATCCGCGAGGTTGTGACGCGGAAAAAACCTTTTCTCGGCATCTGTCTCGGCTTTCAACTACTTTTCAGCGAAAGCGAAGAGTTCGGCCCGCAGAAAGGATTGGAGCTTTTTCCCGGCAAGGTCGTGGCGTTTCGTCCGGAAAATGGACTGAAGGTGCCGCACATGGGTTGGAACCGGATCGAGAGAAAAAAGCCGTCGCCGTTTCTCGAAGGAGTGGCGGACGGGGAGTACGTCTACTTCGTGCACTCCTATTACGTCGTGCCGGAAGACGTCTCTCTAGCCGCGACGGTGACGCCCTACGCCGGCTCGTTCGTTTCGAGCATCGCGACCGATCATCTTTTTGCCTGCCAGTTTCATCCGGAAAAGAGCCAAAAGATCGGGCTCGCCATTCTCGGCAACTTCGCCCGCTTCGCCGAAAAGAGTTGAGGCCATGCTGATCATTCCGGCTATCGATATCAAAGATGGCCAGTGCGTCCGCCTCTATCAAGGCGAGATGGACAAGGAGACGGTCTATTTTACCAAGCCGCTCGACGCGGCGAAGCACTGGGCGGAGCAGGGCGCCGAATGGCTCCACGTGGTGGACCTAAACGGCGCGGTCGAAGGCCGCCCCGTCCACAGGCGGCAGGTCGCCGCGATCTGCAACGCCGTCACTGTGCCGGTGCAGTTCGGCGGCGGTTTGCGCTCGCTTTCTGCTCTAGAAGAAGCTTTCGGGCTCGGCGTCACCCGCGTAATCCTGGGAACCGCCGCCTATGAGAATCCCGATTTTCTGCGCGCGGCATGCCGGAAATTTTCCGGAAAAATCGTCGTCGGCATCGACGCGCGCGACGGCCGAGTCGCTGTCAAAGGGTGGAAAGAAAATACGTCGATGGATGCGGGCGAGCTGGCGCTCCGCTGTGAAGCCGACGGAGCCTCAAGAATCATTTACACCGACATCAGTCGCGACGGCACGCGCCAGGGAGTCAATGTCGACGCAACGCGTCGAGTTGCACTCGCGGTGAAAATTCCCGTCATTGCTTCAGGCGGAGTCGCGACGTTGGAAGATATCCGGCGGTTGAAAGAGATTGGGCAGGACGGAGTGGAAGGCGTGATCGTAGGGCGGGCGATCTATAGCGGCGCATTCACGTTGAGGGATGCCATGGATGTCGGGTAAGGATTTAACGGCCTCGAAGGTAAGACAATGATCGAGCTTTACACGTGGACCACACCCAACGGCCGGAAGGTTTCGATTATGCTCGAAGAGACCGGCCTGCCGTACGAAGTGTATCCCGTAAATCTCTCCAAGGGAGAGCAATTCAAACCGGAATATCTGGCGCTCAATCCGAACAACAAGATTCCGGCGATCATCGATCGCGACGGGCCGGGTCAAAAGCCGTACAGGCTTTTCGAGTCGGGCGCGATTCTCATCTATCTTGCCGAGAAGGCAGGCAAGCTCATGCCTCGAGATACGGCTGCTCGCTATGAAGTCATCCAGTGGCTGATGTTCCAGATGGGCGGCGTCGGACCGATGATCGGACAGGCGCATCAATTTCTGCGCAATTCGCCCGAGAACGAGACATTCGGCCGCGACCGTTTCTCCAAGGAGGTCGCGCGCCTTTACGGCGTGATGAACCAGCGTTTGGGTGAAAGTCGATTTCTCGCCGGTGATTACTCGATCGCCGACATCGCGACGTATCCCTGGGTAGCGCGCTACGAGATGCATCGCACGAAGCTGGAAGATTTTCCCAACGTGAAGCACTGGTTCGATGCTATAGGCGCGCGTCCCGCCGTTCGACGCGGGATGGAAGTGCCGAAAGGATAGCCAACGTCAGCTATGGCTGAAGACGTTCAAATCTTTTCCTCCCATTATCTGAAAGATTTCAGCGCCAAGGTCTTCACGCATTTCGGCGTGCCGGAGGCGGATGCCCGGCAGGCGGCGGACGTGCTGGCCAAAAGCGACTTGCGCGGCATCGATTCTCACGGCGTGGCGCGCCTGCATACCTACTTCGACATGCTCGAGCTGGGCAGGATCAATCCCAGGCCCAACGTTAAAATTGTCCGTGAAAAATTCAGCGTCGCGACCGTCGATGGCGACAACGGATTGGGCTTGGTCGTCGGGCCCAAGGCGAACGAGATCGCGATGGAGAAAGCGGAAAGGCACGGCTCCGGTTGGGTGAGCGTGTGCAATACGAATCATTTCGGCATCGCAGGTTATTATCCATTGAAGGCGCTGGAAAGAGATCTCATCGGTTGGGCGATGACCAATACGACGAAATTAGTAGCGCCGCTGTTCGGCGCGGAGCGAATGCTCGGAACCAATCCCCTCGCCATCGCGTTTCCCGGTTACAAGGAGCCGCCGATCGTGATCGATATGGCGACCAGCGCCGTCGCCTATGGAAAAATCGAAATCGCTCTGCGGAAAAAGGCGCAGGTTCCGCGCGGCTGGGTCGTCGATAGAGACGGCCGCGTGACGAGAAATCCTCAAGACATGATCGACGGCGGCGCTCAGCTTCCACTAGGCTCAGAATTCGAGATGGGCGGCCACAAGGGCTATGCGCTCGGCGCGATGGTCGATATCCTTTGCGCGGTCTTGAGCGGCGCCAACTGGGGACCGTTCGCGCCGCCGTTCGCCTTGAGACAGGAGATTCCCAAGCGCAGCGTCGGCAAGGGCATCGGCCATTTTTTCGGCGCGCTGGAAATCGACGGCTTCATCGACAAAGACGAATTCAAAAAGCAGATCGACGAATGGCGCCGGGTGCTGCGCAACACCAAACCCGCCGCCGGCACGAGAGGCCCGCTGATTCCCGGCGATCCGGAACGGGAAGCAGAGGCGGTTCGAAGCAAAGAAGGAATCCCTTTGTTAAAGCCGGTCGTGAGCGATTTGCTCGATATCTCAAAAAAGACCGGTATCCCGTTCGAGGCGATGCGGTCGGGCGCATGACATGACATGCCGTGCCTTACTACTTGACCCTCCACAAATACAACGTGTGCTCGTGTGTGAACCCTTCGGCGCGTTTTTCCACGATCGGAAATTGTTCCACTTTGTCCGGCGGCCAACCTTCGATGCCGTAGTCGTGGCTCACGATGCGCGCGCCGGGTTTTAGCTGAGTCTGGAATTTGGGCCGCATCATCTCGTTGAACCACGGCAACATGTAGAGAGTTATCACCGTCGCGCCCGAGAGGTCGGCTTGCGCGGCGTCGCCGGCGCGAAATTCAACCAGAGTGTCCACCTCTTCTTCTTTCGCTTTCGCCCGGGCGATTGCGACCAGCCAGGAATCCAGCTCGATGCCGACGCCCCTCGCGCCGTACTTTTTGGCCGCTCGTATCAAGATTCGCCCGTCGCCGCTGCCCAGGTCGTAGACCACGTCGCCTTTTTTCACCGCCGCCATCTCCAGCATCCGATCGACGACTTCGACCGGCGTGGGAACGAAAGGAACTTCATCGGGAGGCCAGGCAGCCGAGTAGGCGCCGACCGAAATCAGCACGAAAAGAAAAGCCGACAGGGTTCGGGTTGCGGCCAATTTATTTTTCCTGCTTCTTCGTCTTCAGTGTAGATTTTACTTTCATAGCGTTTCTCCACTCCGGTGTTTGCGGAGTGGAAGCGTAGTGGAAGCCCGCCTGTCGTGTCAACATCGAATCACCGCGCGCTGCGATTGTGTTTTCGCCGCAGGAGCGTTATTTAATGAGCGTGCAAACAACCTCCATGCAGCGCGAGCGGCCGCCGCTTGCGACCGGCTTCTATTACGGCTGGCTCGTGCTGGCGATCAGTTTTTTCACCACGCTTGTCGGCGCGGGCATCCGCTCGTCGCCCGCCGTCTTCATTGTTCCGTTTCAACTCGAGTTCGGCTGGACCCGCACAGCGATCGCTTCGGCCGTCAGCATCAACCTGCTTCTCTTCGGCGTCGCCGCGCCGATCAGCGGCTGGTTGCTCGACCGCTACGGTCCGCGCCGGGTGATGCTTGGATGCCTTTCGCTGCTTGTCGTCGGAGTCAGCGGCACCACCTTCATGCAAAATTATTGGCAGCTCGTGCTGCTGTGGGGAGTGGTCGTCGGACTCGCCGCCGGCGGCGTCGGCTCGGTGCTTTCGGCCACCGTGGCGAACCGCTGGTTCGTCGAGCGCCGCGGCCTGGCGCTGGGAATTCTCAACAGCGCCAGCTCCACGGGGCAGCTCATTTTTATTCCGCTTTTGATGGTTTTGCTGAAGATGGGCGGCTGGCGGACCGGCTCGTGGACCCTCGTCGGCGCCGCGCTGATTTTGATTCCGTTTATTTTCCTTTTTATGCGGGACGATCCGGTGGAGATGCGACTGAAACCCTACGGCGCGAAAGAGGGCGCCGGCCAGGCGCCCGGCGCGAGAGGAGCCAACTCCGACCGCGTGCCGCTATCGCAAGTGTTCCGCAGTTCCACGTTCTGGCTCCTGGCCGGCAGTTTTTTCGTCTGCGGCGGCACCGCCAACGGACTCATCGGCACGCACCTCATTCCCCATTCGATCGATCATGGAATCCCGGAAGTCACCGCCGCGGAAATGGTCGGCATCATGGGCGGGCTTAATTTCGTCGGGACCGTGCTTTCCGGCTGGATGATCGACCGCGTCGAACCGCGGAAATGGCTCTCGCTCGTTTACGCGCTCCGCGGTGTGTCGCTTTTCATCCTGCCGTTCGTCACCGATTACTCGGGATACTTTTTATTCGCAGTCGTCTACGGACTCGACTGGTTTGCCTCGGTGCCGCCGACCGTCGCGCTCACGGCCGACACCTTCGGCAAGCGCGCGGTCGCGAGCGTCTACGGCTGGATTTTTCTCTCGCACCAGCTCGGCGCTTCGTTGATGTCGGCCGGGGGCGGCGTGGTCCACGACCGGCTCGGCGGCTACGAGTTTGCTTTTCTCACCGGCGGCGTGATGGCGCTGATCGCGGCCGGGCTGGCGTGGCAAATCCGACCGCGCCGCCACGAACCGGCTGCGGCGCCGCTCGCGAGCGAAATCCCAACCGCATAGCCCCATGGTTGATTTTCCGGTCAGCGCCGGCGAGTGCGCGCTTTTGATTCACGACATCGGCGAGGGGCTCAGAACTCCTGGCAAGCGTCTCTACGACCCGACCGGTGCGAGTGTGATCGCCAGCATCGCCAAACTGGCCGATTTCTGCCGCGCCAAAAATCTTCCCTTCTTCTACGCGGTCGTCGGCGACTACCGTCCGCCGCCCGGCGTGGTGACGCGCTACGACAACATGGCGGCGATGGACGATGAGACGCGGAAAATTCCGCCGGAGATCGCGCCGCGGGACGGCGACACCGTTTTCGTCAAATACAAATCGGGCGCGTTCATCGACACGCCGGTCGAAGCGAAGATGCGTGAGCTCGGCAAGCGCACGTTGATCATTTGCGGCAGCACGCTCCAGTACGGCGTCGAGACGGCTTGCCGCGACGCGGCGAACCGCGACTTCCGCGTTCTTTTGGTCGGCGATTGCATCCGCGTAAGAGAAATCAAAGACTGCGGCTGGGGCGATGTGACGCCCGACGAAATCCGCAAGGTCGTCTTCAGCTCGCTCAGTCAAGTCTACGCCAAGGTCGTGACCCTGCAGCAGCTCAAGGCAATGCTGAGCGAGCAGCCGTGCGCTTGACAACGAATCGGTCAGGTTCCTAAGCTCTTACCGGGTAATCATTATGGGCCCAGCTATGCTATCTTTTTCGATCGAACCTTCGATCGGTCATTTGAGGTAAGAACCGGCGTAAAAGGGCGCGTTATGGACAACCACGGCTTCGTTGATTCGGTGATCCGCGAGATCATTCAGCCGGGCGTCGAGCAGCTCATGGAAAGCCGCTATTTCTCCGAACTGAGAGAAGGGAAATTGTCGACGCGCCGGCTCCAGGGCTTTGCCGTGCAGCACTATCTTCACAACGTCGCGCTGTGCAAGGGGCTGGTCCTCTGCATGGCGAAGAACGCCGCCAACCCGGATCTCTACGAGCACTTCCGCGAGCAGTTCAACGAAGAGCAATACCATCCGGAGCTGGCGAAGAAATTCGGCATTGCGCTCGGGCTTCAAGAAGCGGACTTCACGGACGCCACGCCGGTGTTCGAATGTCTCGCGCACACGAGCGCGGTGATTCGCGGCATGTTCCTCGGCACGCCGGCCGAGACGCGCACCGGGGCGCTGGTCAATGAGAGCATGGTCTGCCGCTACTCGGAAGAGTTCGACGAAAATCTCAGGCGCCATTATGGTCTGGGCGACAAGGAATGCCAGTTTTTCACCGTGCACCGGGTCGCCGATCAGGAGCACACTAAAGCCGCCGCCGAAGTCGTCGCGCGTTACGCGACGTCGCCGCAACAGCAGCGCGCCGTGCGCGAGTCGGCGCGCAACATGATCGCCTTCAAGCTGGCTAAATTCGATGGGATCTACCGCGCGTACAGCTGACGTCGCGCGGCTCGGCATCGCCGCCGAGCTTCTCGATGACATGCATTTCGCGGCCCGCTGCCTCGTGAAGCGAACCGGAAGCCACTACGGGCACGTGGCGGCGCGCGTTCCCGGCCGGGAGCAGTTCGTGCTGCAATATTTGCGCCCGCCTCTCGATGCGGCCTCCGACTATGATGAGCTGCTGCGCTTCGATATGAACGGCGCTCGCCTCGAAGGCAAACGCGGGTCGCCCAACGAGATCCACATTTATGCCGAGGCGTTCAAGTCCAATCCTGGTTGGAATGCGGTCATCCATGCGCATCCGGAGATGGCGATCGTGCTGAGCGTCGCGGGGATTCCGTTGCGTGCCATCGATCAGCAGAGCCGCTGGTTCATCGAGCCGGTGCCGATCTACCCGAACGCAACGTCGGCCGAGACGCCCGAGATCGGCCGCGAGCTCGCCCGGCTCATGCAAACAAACCGCGCGGTGACGATGCGCGGGCACGGCATCGTGGTGGCCGGTGAAACGCTCAAGGAGGCGTTCGCGCGCGCGTGGATCTACGAGCGGACGGCGCGGTTGCTCGTGAAGGCGCGCTCATTGGGCGACGTGACTTATCTTAACGCGGAGGACGTCCGGCTTTCGCCGCCCGATCAGGCGAACTCGGCCGTATGGCTTTGGGCTTATCTCAAGTGGAAGGAGCGCCGTGACGGCGCGGCGGGAAAATGATAGCGATAGCCCTTTTTTTCTTCTTTTTCATGGGATCTGCCGAGTTTCTTCACGCGCAGTCTTTCGAGCGCGTGCGCATCGCTTATTCTCCCGGCGGCATGATCTCGCTGCCCCTTATCATCGCCAAGGAAAAACGTGTTTTTCAGACCGAAGGCTTGGACGTCGAGATGATCACCATGCGGCCTGAGCTGGGCGTCAAGGCAGTGATGAGCGGCGATCTGCAATACAACTATTTTGCCGGCACGACGATCAATGCCGCCGTGCATGGCTTGCCGGTCAAGGTCGTCATGGTCACGAACGACTGCCCGCTGTATTCGTTGATGGCGCGGCCGGAGATAAAATCGCTCAAGGATCTGCGCGGCAAAAGGCTAGGCGTTGCGTCGCTCACCGCCGGTGAAGCGTTTCTCTCCAGGCGGTTGCTCAAAGACGCCGGGATCGACGCCGACCGGGATATGAACATCATCGTCGTCGGCAACACGCCGGAAAGGATCAACGCGCTCAAAATGGGCGTTGTCGATGCCACGACCGTCAGCGTTCCGGTCGATTTCCACGCGGAGCAGTTGGGGTTAAAACGGTTGGTTTTCATCGGCGACGTACTGGAAGCAATCAGCGGCGGGATGGGCGTTGCGACCCGCATGATTCGCGAGCAGCCCGTCCGGATTAAACGAATGATCCGGTCGCTGATGAAGGCGATGGCCTACGGCAAGGCCCACCGCGACGAGATGATCTCACTCTTGACGGTAAAGTGGCCGCTCCTCGACCGCGAGCGCGCGACCAAGACATGGGACCTCGCGGCTCGGACTTTCGACGAGGACGGGATCGCTTCGGACAGCGCCGTGCTGCTCAGCATTCAAGGCGCGCTGGAGATGGTCAGAGAAAAAAGACAGGTCCCGATAAGCCAGGTCGCCGACTTTTCGATCGCGAAGCAGGCCTTTGAAGAGCTGTCAAAAGGCAAGTAATCAATCAATCGTACTCGGTGAAGTTGGAGACGCGCCATTGATCGCCTTCTTTGCGCACGGCGACAAGCCAGCGCCGGGTGAATTCCGGCGCGTCCTCCGCCCGGATGGTCCCTTCATAGAGAAACTGCGCGCGTCCTTCCGCCTCTTTCTTTTCCATTAACCGGTAGTGGACGTTCGGTTTGCGCGTCGAAGCGTCAATCGTCTGGCCGGCGGTCAAGCGGATCTCGTTGTTGATTTTGTCCAGTGCAACGCTGACCGCGTATGCTTTGGCGTTCTGCAGGTTGATCCGGACGTAGTGCTGATCGACAAATTCGTCGGCGACGCCTTGGGCCGTGCGCAGGTCGCGGCTGCAGCTCGAGAACAAAGCGCACGATAAGGCGAGCGGCGCGGCGATCAGGGCGGCGAATTTTTTCATCGGTGTCTCACTTTAGGTATTGCGTTAACCAGTCGATAGACTCCGCGAGCGCTTTTTGCAAGTGCGCCGGATCGGTCAGCCGGTGATTTGCGCCCGGTAAAATACACAATCGCTTAGGGCCTCCGAGTGCCGCGAACAGCTCGCGGCCCTCCGCGACCGGCACGGTGTCATCTTCGTCGCCGTGAATCACGAGCGTCGGGGAAGAGATTTTGCGGACGGTTTTAGGCACGTCGAGATTTTCCACGTCATCGAGCAGCGACACGTTGAGCCGTTGGCCGTGATACACTATGTATCCATCGGCCCGCCACTGCCGCGCCTCCGCCGGCGTCAGAAACCGCTCGCTGATTTTCTCCGGATGAACGGGCGCCGCGAGAGTTACCAGCGCCGCAACGTTCTGTTCTTGAGCGGCAAACAGTAGCGCAACCGTTCCGCCCATGCTGGAGCCGAAGATGCCAATCTTCTTCGGCCCGTATTGCAGCACTAAATTGTAGGCCGCGCGTAAGTCTTCAACCTCGCCGCTGTAGGTTAGATCCTCAAATTTTCCCTCCGACTCCCCTGAGCCGGAAAAATCGAAGCGCAGCGCAAGAATTCCTCTGTCCGAAAGCTGCCGGCTTAGCCTGACAATCTTCTCGCTCTCCTTGCTCGACTCCATGCCGTGGCAAAGAATCACCGCGGCGACCGGCTGAGTGGCTGGGTGGTGCAGAATGCCGGCGAGCTTTTGCCCGCGGGCGTTCTGGAACGCAACTATCTCTTCCTCTTCGTGCGACATGGCAGTAAAAAGGCGTACCAGCTTTTCGAGCCAAAGGAAACTTTCAAAACGATAAGTCAGGTAAATGCCTGAGCCAAGTAAAGGTTAAAACCTGATTGCGTTGGTCGACGCCTATGCGTAGTATTTCCAACTTGACGGCGAATAGGGACAATGGTATCCATAGGGCCATTTGACCGCAGGCCAGGTATGCGTCGACTACGAACATATAAATTCGTTGCCCTTTGCACTCTCGTTTTCGCGGCAATCGCCACTAAGAGTTGGATGACACTTCAGGCGACCGCTGCACTGAAGCCGCACTCCACGCGCTTAGATTTCCCCACGCTGAAATTGTTACCTGAAAAAAACTCGGCAACTCGCGCTCCGGCTCCGAGGGCTGCCGTGCTTGGAGAAAAGCCCGTCGAAGTCAAGGCGGAGGAAAAACTTCGCCCTACGATTAACGAAGTGTACGGCCGACTGCCGTTAAGCTTCGAGGCGAACCGGGGCCAAAGCCATGAACAGGTTAAGTTTCTATCGCGGGGCCGAGGCTACACGCTCTTTCTGACTTCCACGGAAGCCGTGATGGTACTGACAAAACAGCAGTGGAGGAAACATTCGGCGCCGGGCGATCTTGGCCAAATGGCCAGGCTAGAGAGTCTGCCTCGTTTCGCCAGGGCGGGCACCGAGAGCCGAACGAAGAATGGGTCCGCGGCTGACAGCGCCTCATCGGTGCTGCGCATGAAGCTCGTCGGCGCGAATTCCGATCCTGAAATCTCGGGT